>CAYJNH010000010.1:0-23951 GCA_964371705.1 uncultured Muribaculaceae bacterium | reverse complement strand
AAATGAAGTAGTACATAAATCTTTGAAAACTCATATATATCAAAGTAAAGAAATTCCTGGTAAAGTTAAAGAAATAAAAAATATGGATTTACTTGATAAAGTTATTTATATAAGTCAAGATCCAATTGGAAGAACTCCAAGAAGTAATCCAGCAACTTATACTGGAGTATTTGATGAAATAAGAAATTTATTTGCAAATATGAAAGAAGCTAAAATAAAGGGTTATGGAGCAGGAAGGTTTTCATTTAATGTAAAAGGTGGAAGATGTGAATCATGTTGGGGAGATGGAGTAAAAAAAATAGAAATGCATTTTTTACCAGATGTATATGTACCTTGTGATGTTTGTGGTGGTAAAAGATATAATAGAGAAACATTGGAAGTTAAATATAAAGGTAAAAATATATACGAAGTATTAGATTTGAGAGTTAATGAAGCTTTAGAATTTTTTGAAAATGTACCTAAAGTTTATAATAAACTTAAAATACTTGAAGATGTAGGTCTTTCATATATAAAACTTGGACAAAGTGCTCCAACATTATCAGGTGGAGAAGCTGGAAGAGTAAAACTTGCTAAAGAATTACAGAAAAAACCAACAGGTAAATCAATATTTATATTAGATGAACCAACAACAGGACTTCATCAAGCTGATATAAAAAAATTATTAGTTATAATTAATAGAATAGTAGACCATGGAGATACAGTACTTATTATTGAACATAATCTAGATGTAATTAAACAAGCAGATTATATTATAGATTTAGGGCCAGAAGGTGGTAATAAAGGTGGTACTTTAATTGGTCAAGGAACTCCAGAAGAAATAATAAAAATAAATGAATCATACACTGGTGAATTTCTTAAGAAAGTTTTATAGAGGTAAATATGGTTAGTTACGAAGATAGAATAAAAAATCCAGGTTTGAATCCATCCAGTAGTAGTTATGAAGAAAGAGTAAAAAACCCAGGAATAAATAGTATAGGAGTTTCATCTAATGAAATATCAAAAATAGTAAATACTACTGATAAAGATGAATTATGGTTTAAATATAATAGTGATGTAACATTTAGATACTTAATTGACTCTAATTACGATTTAAGCAGTAAATTTAACAAAATATTTCAAAGTTATATAGATTCAAGTAAGTCAAAAAAAGATAGACAATAATTAAGGCTATCTTTTTTGATGTTAGTTATTAATAAAAATGTAGAAAAAACACCTATAAAGTGATATACTCTAATTAGTGAGATAATATAAGTGTTTATATTCTCAGTAATATAATTAATTAATAAGGAGGAAATTTATGGGATTAATTAAAGCATTTGCAGGAGCCCTAGGTGGTACACTTGCTGATCAATGGAAAGATTTTTATCAGCCAGTATCAGGAGTTCCAGCAACAGCAGCATTGTTTCCAGCTATAAAAGTGGAACAAAATAATGAAAGAGGTTCAAATACAAAAGGTTCTGATAACATTATTACTAATGGAAGTAGAATTTTAGTACCTGAAGGAACAGCTCTTGTATTAATGCAAGAAGGTGGAATTACAGGTTTAGTAGCAGAACCAGGAGGATATACATTTAATAGTGAAGATATTAATGCACAATCTATCTTTGCAGGAGATGGATTTGTATCACCGCTTATTAAACAAACTTGGGAAAGATTTAAATTTGGTGGAATGCCTGGATCTAATCAAATGGCATTTTATGTTAATTTAAAAGAAATACCAGGGAACAAATTTGGTACACAATCACAAATATTTTTTGATGATGCATTTTTAAATACACAAGTTGGAGTATTAGCAAGAGGATCGTATTCACTTAAAATAGTAGATCCACTTCTATTTATTAAACAATTTGTACCAATGGATATTATTAATGGTCAAGGTATATTTGATTTTGCAGATTTAGATAATGCAGCTAATGATCAATTATTTAATGAAGTAGTAGGTTCATTGCAAGCAGCATTTTCAGCATATGCTAACGACCCATCTAAAGGTAATAGAATTTCTAAAATTCAATCAGATCAAATAGGGTTCGCAAAAAGTATGTCAGCAGCAGTTGACGAAGCATATGCTTGGAAAACTGATAGAGGACTTGAAATAGTTAAAGTAGCATTTGTTAGTATAGAATATGATGAAGATACTAATAAATTACTTAGTGATGTTAAAAAAGCTGATGCATTATCAGGAAATAGAGGAAATTCATTTATGCAACAATCAGTTGCTAGAGGATTTGAAGCAGCTGGTAGTAACGAAAATGGCGGTGGAGCTATGGGCATGGGATTCATGGGCATGGGTATGAACGCTGTTGGTGGTGCTATGGGTGGTTTACAACAACAACAACAACCTCAAGCTAAAGAAGATCCATACGAAAAACTTGCTAAATTAAAAGGGTTACTTGATAGTGGAGTTATTTCTCAAGAAGATTTTGATAAAGCAAAAGTTGATGTTTTAGGAAATTTATAGTATGAATAATGAGTCTGATAACGTAAAAATTATAAATACAGGTGAGAACGAAAAAAATGGACAAAAAAAGTGTTCAAGCTGCGGTTCTTCAGACATAAAATATGATATAAATATAGGTAAATTAAAATGTAATTATTGTCAAACAAAATATGAACCTGTTTTGTTAACTTCTATCGAACATGATTTAACTAAACTCGAAGGAAAACATATAGGTTCAGGAATAACTAATATAGAAAGTGGTGCAGAAGATACAGTAACAATAAAATGTACTGGATGTGGAGCAGAAATAGTAATAGATACTAACGAGGCTCTTCAGTCAAGATGTCACTGGTGCCGTAATACTTTATCTATTAATGAAAAAATTCCTAATGGAGCAGTGCCAGATGCAATACTTCCTTTTATAATAAAAAAAGAACAAGCTCAAGCAGCTATAGACAATTTTGTGAAAAAAAGAAGTTTTTTTGCTCATCCGAAATTCAAAGAAGAATTTAAAGCAGAAAATGTAATGAGTATATTTTTACCTTATATGATTGTAGATATTTATGGACACAGTACTCTTGTTGGAAGTGGTGAAGAACTAGTTCGAAGTTACACTGTAACAGTAGGTTCAGGAGACAATAAAAGACAAGAAAGAAGATATGATGCCAATTTATTTAATATCAAAAGAGATTTTAAAATTGGAATTAGTGATCTAACAATAGAATCCAACATAGATAAGTTAAATCATAAAGACAGCGGCAAAACTACAAATATTATAAACTCTATTATGCCATTTGATATTGAAAACTGTTTACAATATAATGCAAATTATATAAAAGGTAGTTCATCTGAAAAAAGAGATGTAAACATAAATGAAATAAATGGTTTAATTATTAGTCAAGCTAAAGATGTTGCAAAATTCAAAATAAATGAAACGCTAGAAAAATATGATAGAGGAGTTAAATGGGATTCTCAAGGTATGCAGGTAATTGGAGAACAATGGATTTCTGCATATTTACCAGTATGGTTATATAGCTATCAACAAGAAAAAAATGGACAGAAAGTATTACACTATGTAGCGGTAAATGGTAGAACACTTGAAACAATGGGAAGTGTTCCAGTGCATATTCCTAAATTAGTATTTGTTTCATTCATAGTAGAAGTTATTGCATTTATTGCAATGTTGTTTATAGATTTTGAATATGATTTTTTACTTCTAGCAGCAGGTATTATATATTATTTAATTATGTATAATCACTACAGAAATCATACAGCAAGACACTTTCATGAAAAAGATACATTATCTAAATATTATGATTTACAATCAGAAGATACATTTATTCAAAGAAAAAATGGTCTTAGTAACTCAACTATGTATGGAGCAAATAATAAAACCATTAATGAAGAAAGTAAAGCAGCAAATCATATAGAAAATATAGAAAAAAAATAAAACGGTATTAACCGTTTTTTTCTATTTTATCAACAATATATTCGAAAAATTTGTAATCGAGTAAAGCTTCGGGATGCCACTGAACACCTAATATATTACCATCTTCAATAGCTTCGACTATATTATCATCACTAACTGCACATACCTTAAAATTATCTGCGATTACATCAAGAGCTTGTGTATGCGTAGAGTTAACTTCGATTACTTTGCTGTTATAAATTTCACTAAGAAAGTTATTTTCATTAATTGTTATATTATGACTAACTCCTTCGTGGTTAGATATTTTTTGTTTTAAGCTACCTCCAAAATATACGTTTAAAACTTGAATTCCTCTACAAATTCCTAATATAACTTTGTTTTTCTTTATAAAAAGATCTATAAGCTTATAATCTAAACTATCTTCTCCAAAATATTTAAAATCATATTCAAATTCATGTTCTTGTTTATATAATTTTGGATCAACATGTACAGGAGACCCCGTAAGTATAAGACCATCACAAACTTCAACTATTTTTTCTAAATTAGATTCTTGAACAACTGGAACTAATGTAATATTTAATCTATCACATATATCTTTTAATTTTTTAGGAATAGTAAAAATTTCCTTACCATTATTATAATTATATCTCATTGTTACCGCTATAAACATTTTCATCACCTATTAATAATATATTATAAATTTAAATAAATTGCAATTTATTTAAAAAAAATATATAATTAAACAAAGGATGTGTTTTATTTGAATCCAGTATTATTAGAAATAGGTAGTTTTCAGATTATGTGGTACTCAGTATTAATATTAGCAGGAGCTACATTAGGTATATTTTTGTTAATAAAAGAAGCACAAAAATTTGGCTATACAACTGACTTAATATTTAATATGGCTTTCTGGGCTATCATATTCGGTTTTATAGGGGCTAGAATATACTATGTTGTATTCAATTTTTCAATATATGAAAATGACCCATTTGCTATATTTAAAATATGGGAAGGTGGTTTAGCAATACATGGAGGTTTAATATTTGGTGTTGGAGCAATATTATTATATTGCAAGAAATACAAAATTAATGCACTAAAAATAATAGATATGGCAGCACCTTCAGTGCTTTTGGCACAAGCAATAGGAAGATGGGGAAATTTTTTTAATAGTGAAGCACATGGGCCGGTAACAACCTTAGAAAATCTACAAAATTTAAATATACCACAATTTATAATCGATGGAATGAATATAAATGGTAATTATTATCACCCGACATTTTTTTATGAATCACTATGGTGTATATTAGGGTTTATAGTAATAATCTTAATAAGGAAAATAAAATATATAAAAACAGGACAACTAGTATGTATCTATTTAATATGGTACGGAATAGGAAGATTCTTCGTGGAATCATTAAGAACAGATGCTTTAATGGCTAATGGTTTTAAAGTAGCTCAAATAGTATCAATAATAATGATTATACTAGGTATAATTGGAACAATATACATTAATAGAAAAGGAAAATATGAAAATTTATATACTGCTGATGAAAAAGCAGCCAAATTTTAAGGAGGAAAATTATGTATGATTTAATAATAATAGGTATGGGTATATCAGGAATTTCAGCAGGACTTTATGCAAAACAAGCAAATTTAAATATTTTAATGTTTGAATCTAGAATGCCAGGAGGACTATTAAATAATATAGATAATGTTAGTAATTTCGTTGGTAAGAAATCAATTAGTGGACCGGACTTTGCAATGGATTTATTTAATCAAGTAAATGAAGAAAAAATACCATACAAAAATGAAAAAATCATTAAAGTAGATATTAAAGGAAGAATAAAAAAAGTATATACATCAACAGATGAGTACGAAGCAAAAAATATAATTATTGCAACAGGAAGAAAACCTAGGTTTTTAGGTTTACCTAATGAAGATGATTTATTAGGCAGAGGTTTATCTACATGTGCTCTTTGTGATGGAGCATTTTATAAAGATAAAAATATTGTAGTAGTAGGTGGAGGAAATAGTGCTCTTCAAGAATCTTTATATTTATCAAATATAGTGAATAAAATAAATATAATAGTTAGAAAAGATAAATTTTCTGGTAGTAAAGCATTAGTAGATGAAGTTTTAAATAAAAAAAATATAGAAATAAATTTTGAAGAAGAAATAAAAAGTATAAATGAAAAAGATAATAAAGTAGAAAGTATAACTTTAAAAAGTGGAAAATCAATTAAGACATCAGGAATATTTATATATGCTGGATGGATTCCTAATAATGATCTAATTAAAGACTTAGACATAACAAACAGGTTTGGTTATATTGAAGTTGACGAAAACTATGAAACAAAAATAAATAGAGTATATGCAATTGGGGATATCATCAAAAAAGATATGTATCAACTTATTACTGCAGCATCTGATGGAGCTAAAGCTGTAGACCATATTATTAAAAATAAATAATAATATATATAAAATAATAAATTTATATGCTATAATGAATATGTAAGCAAAACTTGCATACAATAAAAAAGGAAGCGTCTTAAAGCTGCTTTTAAGCGCTTACCTTATCTGGTTAAGCGCCTAATTCAGATCTATTTGAATTAAGCGCATTTTTTATTATATTGCTTTATTTAAAGAGGCAATTAAATAAATGATAATAACTAATAAGCAAAAAATTAATAAATCTTTTCTTTTCATTATATCAAGCCTCTTTTCACAAGGATCCCCCTGATTTTGGAAAGGAAGCGCTTAACTTTAAGAAACTTCAATTAATTATTATAAATGATAGTAAGTATAAAGCCTATAAATAGAAAAAAAGAGAAATTTAACTTATCTCAATGCATTTGTATCTGGAGAGCCAAAGTTAAGATCTGTTATATCATTAAAAGAGGGTACATTAATCACTGGTTCTGGAAAGTGGAATGATCCGTATACAGTTAAGCAAAATTAATTTGCTTTTTCTTTGTCGCTAAATGAAACATAAGTGAAAAATTGTATGAATATATGTACTAAAACATAAAATATGGTATACTATATTCATTAGGAGGCGTTATGAAGTTATATAATACACTAACAAGAGAAATCGAAAATTTTGTTCCATGGAATAAAGAAGAGGTTACTATGTATACATGTGGACCAACAGTATATCATTATGCACATATAGGAAATTTAAGAACATATATAACTGAAGATGTTTTAGAAAAAGTATTAATATATTTAGGTTATAATGTTAAAAGAGCAATGAATATTACAGATGTAGGGCATTTAGAAAGTGACGCTGATACTGGCGAAGATAAAATGGTTGAAAGTGCTAAGAAGGAACATAAAACTGTTTTGGATATCGCTAAATTTTATACTGATATATTTTATGAAGATGCAGATAAGCTTAATATTAAAATACCTAGTATAGTAAGCCCAGCAACTGATAATATAGATAGTTATATAAAGATTATACAAGGGTTAATTGATAAAGGCTATGCATATCAAAGAGGCGGTAATGTCTACTTTGATACATCTAAATTAGAAAATTATTATTCGCTTACAAATGATAATTCTAGCGATTTACAATCTGGAGTTAGAGAAACGGTTGAAGAAGATAATAATAAGAAAAATAAAACTGACTTTGTATTATGGTTTACTAAGTCTAAATTTGATAATCAAGAATTAAAGTGGGAAAGTCCATTTGGAACTGGTTACCCTGGATGGCATATTGAGTGTACTGGAATTTCAATAAATAACCTAGGAGAATATTTAGATATACACTGTGGTGGAGTAGATAATATATTCCCACATCATACAAATGAAATAGCACAAAGTGAAAGTTACTTAGGACATCCTTGGTGTAAGTACTGGGTACACGGAGAATACTTAAATGATGCTAGAGGTAAGATGAGTAAAAGTAAAGGTGGAGCATTAACATTAAACACTATAATTGAAAAAGGATATAAACCACTTGCCTATAGATTAATGTGTTTAATGAGTAATTATAGAAAAGAATTAACATTTTCTTATGAAGTTTTAGATGGTGCTCAAGCATCTTATAATAAACTTAAAAGTAAAGTTTTAAGTTTAGATAAAACGGGTGATATTAATCAAGATGCTTATGATGAATATAATAATAAATTTAAAGGATTTATTAGTGATGATTTAAATATGGCTAGTACAATTACTTTAATACATGATGTATTGAAAAGTGATATAAATGACTATACTAAATATATGTTGATACATAGTTTTGATAAAGTATTATCATTAAATTTAACTGTTGAAGAAAAAACAGATATAGACGAAGCATTCATTAATGAAATGATAGAAAAAAGAAATGAAGCAAAATTGCAAAAAGATTTTGCTTTAGCAGATCGAATAAGAGATGATTTATTAAAACAAAATATTGTTTTAAAAGATTCAAGAGAAGGGACAAAATACGAGGTTAAAATATGACATTTACAGAAGATTTAATGTTTTTATTAGTAATTTTAGCTATACCAGCGATTGCGCAGTTTAAAGTAACATCTAGTTATAAAAAATATTCAAAAATAAAAACAACAAAAGCAATAAGTGGGCAAGAAGTTGCTCAAAAAATATTAAAAGCGAATGGACTAGATAATATTTACGTTGTAGAAACTAAAGGAACGTTATCAGATCATTATGATCCAAAAAGAAAAGTTGTTAGATTATCACATGATATATTTCATGGAGAATCAGTTTCATCGATGGCTGTAGCTGCACATGAAGTAGGTCATGCAATTCAAGATAAAGAAGGATATTTCTTTATGAAATTAAGATCATTCATTTTTCCTATAGTAAATTTAGGAACTGGATTGTCTTACATCATTATCTTAATTGGTGTATTTGCTCAAGCTCTTAACTTAATATATCTAGGGATTGCTTTAACAGCATTAGGTTTGATTTTTCAAATTATAACTTTACCTGTAGAATTTAATGCAAGTAGTAGAGCAAAAGAAGAGTTAAATAAATTAGGATTATCAAATGAAACTGATAACGATGGGATATCAAAAATGTTGAGTGCAGCAGCTTTAACATATGTTGCGGGAGTACTTGCAAGTGCGCTTCAAATAGTTAGGTTGTTATTAGTTTTTGGTGGTGGTGACGAGTAATATGGAAGAAATATATGAAAGAAGAAGTTACAGAAAATATAACGAAAAAAACATCGAGGATGATATTTTAAAAGAAATACTTAAAGCAGGTATGAATGCACCATCATCATGGAATTCAAAACCGTGGGAATTTATTATTGTAAGTGATAAAACTATTTTAGAAAGCTTATCACAAGTAACAGATTTTTCAGGTATGATAGCTAATTGTAATAAAGCTATAGTAGTTGTGGGTAAAGATGAAAAAAAACACTGGCAACAAGATTTAGCAGCATGTACACAAAATATTTTATTAATGGCTACTAAAAAAGAAATAGGTTCGTGTTGGATAGGCGTAGCTCCAGATGAAGTAAATGAAAAAAAGGTTAAAGATATTTTAAATGTACCACAAGAATATAGAGCTTTTAGCATTATATCTTTAGGTTATTATGACACTAAAAAAGAAAATAACAATATATTTTCTGAAGATAAAATTCATTACAATAACTTTTAAATACCAAAATATCCTGTAGATTTGTCGATAAAAATAGGTAATTTAGGTGGATTAAAAGTAAAAATTAAATAAATAAAGACAATATTAATTAAAAATAGTAAAGATACATACCAAGGTGGTGTATCTTTTATATTGTTATAAATACGATGGAATAAAATAACTGTCAATATATTTGTTAACAGTAAAATTAATATATCAATAATAACTAAATCTATACCAAAAGATTCAGTATAAAAATAATACAACACAGGTACTAAAATAATACCTATGATTATAGATATTAATAAAGAAAATAACCATTTATTAATATCTATATTATTTTTATTTATAAAATAATATGTCATAAAAATAATAATGTAAGGAATAGTAATCATTTTTGTGTGTTCCCAAATACTTTCATTAACTGGAGCGATAAGACCAATTAAAATATTTTGATCAGATAAGTTATATAAAAAGTGAAATAAAGATCCAGTTACAAAAAGAATGATAACTAATAAAATTAATTTTGTATTATTGCTTTTCATATAAAAATCACCTATTATTAATTTATGTAATAATAAGTGATTTATTCTTTAAAGTTTTATATGTGTTGATTTATATTGTTCATATAAAGAACTTGCTTCTAAAACATTGTTATTTTCTACTTTTTTATATGCGTTTAATATATTCTCTATCTCGGACATTGCATTTTCGTTATCCGTTTCTAATATATTAATAACCGAATTTAAAATAGTATCATGAGAGTCATTGTTAATAAAGCTATAATTATTAGTTCTGATAAAATCAACTAGGTTATTAAAAAAATTTCTTTGTGAATCACTAAGTGTATAACTTAATTTACAAAGTTTACTTAATTTTGTATCACTTATTAAAGAATTAATTTTATTTTTAATTTTTATATCACTAGTTTTCATAGCAGCTTCGAAAGAAAATATATCATTTTTTAAAACTCCAGAGAAAAACAATTTATCTTCATCACTTAATAAATCTATTTGATTTATATTATTATATACATCGTTAGTAAATAAAGATAAATATTGTTTAAAATTTTTCATAGTTACCACCTGAAATATATTATACATCAAAATTATCATAAAGCAAATATATATTGACAAAAATATAAAATAGTAATAGTATATTTTCAGTGGGGTTATATGAAAAAATTAGATAAATTATTAAAACCGGTTGATGTACTTATGGAAGATATTTTACCTAAAAAAATATCAAAACAAGTTCCTAATGCTTTAACTGTATCTAGATTACTTGGAACAGTTGCATTATCAGCTTCAGTGTTAACAATGGGTATAGGAAGTGGAATATTACTAGGTCTTTGCACAACGGGAATAATAGCTACAGATTTTTTAGACGGTTTTATAGCTAGAAGATATAATATTCAAAGTAAATTTGGTACAGTGGTGGATACAATAGCAGATAAAACATTATTTTATGGATTAGGATTAGCTTTATTATCAATAGGGGCAATTCCTTTATGGATTTTGCCAGTTCCATTAATACGTGATGTAGTAGTAAATGTGGAATGTGCTAGATATTTTAAAAGAAATAATGAAAAAGAAGATATAAAAAACAAATCAGTAAATGAACTGGATTATATACCTCCAACTATATTTGCTAAGTTAAAAACAGCAACACTTTTTACAGGTCTTGCAACAACAATATTAAGTGCAAGCATTCCTATATTATCATTAGTTTCATTACCGTTATTAGCGTCTGCAACACCTCTTTCATTTTTAGATATATTATCTGTTAATAAAAAAATAGTAGATAATGAAAATAAAAAAAATTTAGAACAAGAACTTCAAAGAATACATTTATTAGAAGAGGAAAGAAAAAATTTAGAAAAAGAGAGAATAAATAGTCTTCAACACAGTATAAATAAAGTTGATTTACAAGAAAAAACAAATATAATTAATTTTCCGATATCAGAAGAAAAAAATAGAAAATCTTATAAATTTACAAGAAAAAGAGTCAAAAAATAATTTGGCTTTTTATTTGCTTTAATAATAGATATAAGTTATAATATGTATGAATTGGAAGAGGTTATAATGGGTAAAACAGAAGAGATAGTTAAATATTTTTATAGAGCATTAAATTTAGAAAAAAATTTAACAGAAAAAGAACTATTAATATTCGATTTAAAACTAGCAACATATTTAGATCATAGTAAAACTGGGAAAAGTTTAGGTAGAACCGAGGGAACAGTTGAGGAACAATTAAAAAACCTTATAATTGTACTAGATGTCATAGGACTAACTGAAAAAGAAAAAATAGATTTTATAAGCGCTGATATATCAGTACTTAACCTGCAAGGAATACACTTAATAGAAAAATTTATGTTGCTAAACTTAATTAATGAATATAGTTACGAACAAAAGAAAGAAAAATTTTTAAAATATCCAAATAACTTAAGAACAAGTAATCAATCAATTATAAAAAGATATTTATTTGCAGTTCAAAATGGATATCCAGAAGAAAAGATTAATTATTCAATGTTATTTAAAGATACAAATGAAAAATATTTTGAAATATTTTATATAAATAAATATAAAAAACCATATAAAAAATATACTTCAGAAGAGTTAGATCTTTTGATGCATGATTTTAAATCAGTTATAATAGAAGAAGATTTTATATATAAATTAATAGACCAAAATAATATGAGTCCTATTGAAGAGTTATATATTAATATATTATCTAAAGAAAGTAGAGGAAAATAAATGTTAAAAGTAATAGATGTAAGTCTAAAATTTGGAACAAAAACATTATTTGATAATGTTAATTTGGATTTTGGAAATAATTGCTATGGATTAATCGGAGCAAATGGTGCAGGTAAATCAACATTTTTAAAATTACTTAGTGGTGAATTAGAAACAACAAAAGGTGATATAATTACTGGGAAAAATGAAAGAATAAGCGTTCTTAAACAAAATCATCATTTATATGATGAAATAACAGTAATAGACACAGTTATAATGGGTAATAAAGAGTTATATGACATTATGATTGAAAAAAATGAAATATATCAAAAAGAAGATTTTAGTGATGCAGATGGAATTAGAGCTGGAGAACTTGAAGGAATATTTGCTGAAATGAACGGATGGGGAGCTGAATCTGAAGCAGCAATTTTACTTGCGGGATTAAGTATACCTAATGATTTACATTATTTAAAAATGAAAGAATTAAAAGATAGTGATAAAGTAAAAGTATTACTTGCTCAAGCAATATTTAGAGAACCTGATATTTTACTTTTAGATGAACCTACAAATGGTCTTGATATGAAAAGTAAAGCTTGGCTTGAAGAATTTTTAATAGATTACAAAAGTACTGTTATTGTAGTATCTCATGATAGACACTTTTTAAATAAAGTATGTACACATATGGCTGACATTGATTATGGTAAAATAAAAATGTTTGCAGGAAATTATGACTTTTGGTATGAATCTAGTGAACTTATTCAAAAACAAATGAGAGATTCTAATAAAAGAAAAGAAGAAAAAATAAAAGAATTACAAGATTTTATTGCAAGATTTAGTGCCAATGCATCTAAATCTAAGCAAGCAACATCAAGAAAAAAATCTTTGGAAAAAATAGAGTTAGATGATATTAAACCAAGTAACAGAAAATATCCATTTATAAACTTTGAAGTTGAAAAAGGTTTAACTGGAGAAATACTTTATTTAAGTAATATTAATTTAGAAGTTGAAGGAAAAACAATTCTTAAAAATTTTAGTTTAAATGTTAATAAAGATGATAAAATAGCTTTAATAGGAAGCAATGAGGTAGCAAAAACATATTTACTTAAAATTATAGCAGGAGAAGTGACTCCAGACTCTGGAACAATTAAATTAGGAAGTAATACTAAACTTAGTTATTTTGCTAAAAATCATGATGACTTATTTGAAAAAGATATAATAATGACTGATTGGCTTAGACAATATAGCTTAGATACCGATGATACATTTGTAAGAGGTTTTTTAGGTAGAATGTTATTTAGTGGTGATGATGTACTTAAGAAAGTAAATGTACTTTCTGGAGGAGAAAAAGTTAGATGTGTTTTATCTAAAATAATGTTAGAAAAAAGTAATTTTTTACTTATGGATGAACCAACAAACCACTTAGATATAGAATCAATTACAGCGCTTAACAATGGACTTGAAAAGTTTACATCATCATTTATTATATCGACATACGATCAACAATTAATTGACACAACATGTAATAGACTAATTGAAATAAAAGAAGATGGATCATATAGAGATAGATATATGTCATATGATGAATATATAGAAAAATTTTATAACTAAAACAGGAGGAAAAAATGGAAGAAAATGAAGAAATAAAAGTTAATGTAACAGCAAAAGACATATTGGTGAGAATTAATCATTTAAATTATCATAATAAAAATGGTGAGTTTGATGAATTAATTAATAGTTTAAAGAAAATATTAATTAACGTTCATTTTGAATATGAACCAAAAGCCATAAGCATAAATGAAGAGGATTTTAATTCTTTATTATCATATGAACAAGATACTCAAATAACAAGATAAAATATAGCGTAAGCTATATTTTTTGTTGTAAGAAAAAATAAATTATGTTATTATTATATAGTAAGGATAGTAACATATGATAGGCAAAAAACTTAGAAAAGTGCTACTTATTACTATAGGTATAATGCTAGGATCAGTCTTAGTGTTTTCATTTGCTTTTTTTGCATTATATGAAGACTTACCAGCAAAAACAATATTACAAGCTATAACAGGTGGAGTAAATAAATTAGAATTTTATTCAGGTGATTTATTAGAATTTGATGGAATAATTTTAGAAGGTAGTACGGAGCCTTACGTAATATCTTCAGTTAATAATCCAAGTAATACTTTTACTTCAACTTATAATATTTATTTAGATGTAAAAGATAATTCATTTAGTTATACAACCGGAGAAGAAACTGGAGAGTTACTTTTAAGAGTTTTTAATCCAGATGGTACTGAAGTAACTAGTATCACAGGTTTATCCTATGTAACAATAGGAGATATATCTGGGTTTGATATCACAGAACTTAATTCCACTTTTCCTTTGATTAATGATTATGAAATAACAGCTACAGGATTAGCAGAAACAAGGCAAGACTGGAGATTTGAAATAGAATATTTAGATTTACTTAATAATCAAGTAATGAATAATAATCAAGTTTTTATTGCGGATATAGTATTTCAAGGAGACAATGAAAAAGAAATATTTCATGAATCAATCCTCGAAAAAAACAGAGGAAAAGATAAAATAGATTTAAAAATAGATCCTGACTACAACGATTCAGTTGTTCCAAGAAGTCATTATGTTACTTTATCAAGTGAAGCCAAAATAAATTATGATTATAATTCAGGGTTATATCCATCAACAGATAACTTAGGAACAAGTTATTACTTTAGAGGAGCAGTAACTAACAATTGGGTATATTTTGCTAATATGTACTGGAGAATAATTAGAATAAATGGAGATAATTCGATAAGAATGATTTATTCAGGTACTAATGCTCCAAATGAAAGTCAATCTTATAATATAACAGGTAGTAATACAGTTATAGGTTCATCTGCATATAACTCAGGATCTTTAAATGAAAATTTAGGATACGTATTTACTGAAACAGAGCAACATGGAACAACATCTTCTAGCACTATTAAAAATTATTTAGAAAATTGGTACAATAATAACTTAATAGACTACAGTTCCTATTTAGCAGATACAACGTATTGCACTGATCGAACTACATATACATCTATGGTAAATAATTCTATATATACAGGAACTGGAATAGGAAGTGATAGTACATATTTTGGTGGAGCTGGAAGACTTGTTAACATAGGATCTTATACATCTTATGGAGAACCATCACTATTATGTTCAGTAGAAGATTCATTAGCAGTAACAGCAAGTGAAAAAAATGTAAGTGCACTTACAAATCCAATAGGTCTTATTTCAGCAGATGAAGTAGTGATGGCAGGATTAATACCTGGTATGAATAATACATATAACTATCTGTATAACAATCATGATTTTTATACAATGACCCCGTATTCAACAGGTAAAGTTTTTATGGTTAATTCAGCTGGACAATTATCTAATCAAACATTTACAACTTCAGAAGGAGTTAGACCAGTTATAAATATAAAGGCTGGTACAATAGTTACTGGAGCAGGGCATTTTAATAATCCATATGTAATTGAAGGAGGCAATTAATGAAGAAAATAGTTAAATTTATAAAAAAAAATAAGATAAAAGTAATTATATCAATGACTTTAATATTACTTGCCGCAGTACTTACAGTATCTTATTCATATTTAGGAAATCAAATAACTGAATCACAAAGAACACAGGTTAACGTTAATCTAGGAGCTTTAGAAAATTTTACATTTACTAAAGGTGCTACACTTAACCTTACACCAACTTCACCTGATTTAAGCGCTACTACAACTCCTAGCGTTACACTTATATCAGGAACTGATCAAACAACAATAGATTCAACATATAATGTGTATTTTAGTGTACTTCAAAATGGGTTTACATATTCAGATAATGTTAATAAATCAGCTGAGTTAATACTTACTATAACTGATAACACAGGAACTGAAATAACTGAAGTTCCAGGACTTACAAGAGTTACTAGTGGTGGTGTAACTGGTTTTGATATAACTACATATAAATCATTTGTAATGATAGAGTCGCAAGTACCTATAGCAACTAATGATACTACTACAGGTGTTACACATAACTGGACATTTGAAGTTACTTACATAGATCTTCCAGGGGATCAGACAATAAATAGTGATAAAACTTTAGA
This sequence comes from uncultured Muribaculaceae bacterium, assembly GCA_964371705.1. GTDB lineage: Bacteria > Bacillota_I > Bacilli_A > RF39 > UBA660 > CAKOSP01. Next base: position 7,614 of record CAYJNH010000010.1, on the reverse strand, counting down.
AGCAGAAGTTATAATAACTAACTCAGCATATAAAGATACAATTAACAATTTAATATTATCACAAAATGGTGGAGCAGCTGTTATTGAAGCTAAACCATATAATGTAGGTAAAATGCCTACAACACAAGAATTATTTGATGCAATGGATAATGCAACTCAAATAAATTATACAGTAGAAAACGGTATGTATGCAGCAGAAGATGATTATGGAACGTCTTACTTCTTTAGAGGTACTGTATCAAATAACTGGGTATACTTTGCAGGTTATTACTGGAGAATAGTAAGAATAAATGGTGATGGTAGTGTAAGAATGATTTATTCAGGCTTAACGCCACCTACAGAGGCTACTAGTGAGGTGATGACTGGTAGTGGAACGTTACTAACTACGTCTATATATTTTAACACTAAATTTAATAGCAATGAATATGTAGGTTATATGTATACTGTAGGAGAAGTTCAAGGATTAAGCACATCAAGTAACATAAAAACATATATAGACGACTGGTATAGTAAAAATATAAAATATTACGAAAAATATTTAGCAGATGCAGCATTTTGTGGTGATAGAAGTTTAGTTAGTGGTACAGGTATTGGAATAACCACAACTTATTATGGATCAACTGCTAGAGTAGGAAGTCAAATACCATCAGGACAAGGCGTTAGTCCAACTCTTAAATGCCCGAACAAAGTAGATAATTATACAGTAAATGATGAAATTAAAGGAAATGGTGCCTTAACATATCCAATAGGCCTTTTAAGTGCCGACGAAGCTTCTTTAGCTGGATCAAAAAATGGAAGTAATCATCCTAATTACTATTTGTATACAAATAGTAATTACTGGTTGGGCTCTCCTAATTATTTCGGTGGTAGCTATGCGAGTGGGTTCTATTTGGCTTCTTCGGGTAGTATGAACAGTTATTATGTCAATAATGCTTATGGCGCCCGTCCGCTAGTTTCTCTCAAATCTGATGCTCTGGCACAAGGTACAGGAACATGGTATGATCCTTATGTAATAGAGACATATTAAAAAAAGAGGTATATAAAATGAATATAAGTAAAAAAAATCATAAAATTGTTTTAGTATTATTGGTTTTACAAATACTAGTAACAGGGTATCTAGTATATAATTATATATTAATTTAAAAACAATCTAATCAAAGTATAAATGAATTATCAGATGATTTAGAAAGTCCTTCATCAGGATACTTAATAGTAGGAGGACCATTTACAGTAGGTCTATCAGAATTTGCTAAAGCTATAATTTTATTTATAATAAGTTTAGCAATTACAATAAGTGTAATACAAGTTATTTTTACATTTGTTGCATATAAATATAAATTGTTATGGCCATTAATAGTAAATGATGTAATAGTGGGATTAGTAACAGTGTCAATTATAATAACATCAATAATTAATTTAGATTTTTCATTATCGCTTTTACTAGCTATAGCAATTTTGTTATTCTATTGTGTAGTTACATATATACAAAGAAAAACTTTAATAAATAGCAAACAAATTACAGAAATTAATACAATAAATAATAACCAATTAAATCAACAAATGCAATGATAAAGAGCAAGAAATAATTCTTGTTTTTTTATTGTATAAAAGAATTAATAAAAAATGGATTGTATGACAATATTATATATGATATTATAAATATTACATATTCAGGAGGGTAATAATGATAAGATGTTTTGGTGAAAATGATAATGACTATAAAAAACAATTATTAAAAATAATGAAATATATAAATAAAAATCAAGAGGTAATAAAAGAATATTATAACCATGATGATTTTAGAGAAAAGTTACTATTTATATGGAACCCTATGAATAAAGCAGTTTATAATGACTTTGATGGACAACATGATGTTGAAAATTTATTTATAGCTACGTCTAAAACTCATTATTATTTTAATGTATGCACTGAAAGCTATGAATACGGAAATGAAGATGAAAGTTATTTTTATGAAGAAAGTTTTGTTGCATATTTTACTGAAATAATATTTTCAAAAGATTTCAAAGAATGGTATTTTATGAAAAGTGATAATACAGTAGATAAATGGTATGTTGATAGTGAAGGTATTACAAAACATGCAAAGTTTGAATGTAATTATACTATACCTACTTTAGAGAGTGATGAAGAAAAAATAAATAAAGCAATATCTATTTTAGAAAAAAGTAATAAATTAGCATCACTTAGTAAAAAAGAAAAAGCATTATCAGTATATGAATTTTGGTTATTATTAAATAAATTAAAGGAAGTAATAAGAACTGGATGGCTTAGATCTAATGTAAATAAAAAAAGACTTGAAGTAGTAGCCGAACATGTTTATAGTACTGGTAATTTAGCAATAGCTATGGCTTCTCAATTTGGTTATGCAGTAGATCTTTACAAAGTTGTGTTTATGATTGCAATACATGAGATAGGTGATATTCCTATTAATGAACAAAAAGAAAATAAAAAACAAAAGGAGCGTGAAGCTGTAATACAAATAATTGATGAATTAATAGTCAAAGATGAATTATTAAGTATATATGATGAGTTTGAAGAAAGAAAAACTCCTGAAGCAAAATTTGCTTTTCAATGTGACAAAGTAGACTGTGACCTGCAAAGTACTGTTTATCAAAAATATGTAAGTGACCCTAATTGGTCAGAAAATTGGATTGATGGTGATATAAAAAGATATAATTATGATGAAAATTTTAAAGCAGTTGCTGAAGTAGCAATAGAGAAAGTGAGAAGTAAAAATGGAAAATAATCAAAATAAAATAGTGAATTTTAATGCTTATAATGGATCATATACTATAACTAATCCAAGAGTTGATTTTAAACACGGATATTCACTAGTTGAAACAAATGTGCATATTGTGTATAGAGTTTGGGGTGGATGGCATGGTGAAGATGCATTAATTAAAGGTGTAATAAATGAAAATTATGAACCCGTAATACCTTTTTCTGATGAATATCAAAATATAACTATAGTAGATAAAAATACGATATTAACATCCAAATATATTCATGGTGGTGATGGAGAACAAAGTTATACTTATTTACAATATAACATTCATGTTTTAACTGAAAAAGGTTTTGTTATTAATGAATGTAGGGAAGATGAGTATAATTCATTATTACAAGTAGATCAAAGAGTGTTAAAAAATAATAACTGAAAATTAAAAGCAACTAAAAATACTAGTTGCTTTTAAATGTAGATATTGAAAATAATTACAAAATTACTTATAATGTTTTAGAGAGGTATAAATGAAATCATTAAAAATAGGCTTAGATGTAGGATCGACAACAATAAAAATCATAATTATAAATAATCAGCAAGAAATTATTTATAAAGATTATAGAAGACATTTTTCAGATACTAAAAATTCTGTATGTGAAATATTAGAAGAAATAATAAACAAATACAAAGAGTATAAGTACTCAATCACTTTAACAGGGTCAGGAGCTCTTAATATTTCCAAAATAGTAGATTTACATTTTGTACAAGAAGTAATTGCTTGTAAAAGAGCAGTTGAAAAATATATTCCACAAACAGATGTAGTAATAGAACTTGGTGGCGAAGACGCTAAAATAATTTATTTTGGTAAATCTATAGAACAAAGAATGAATGGTACATGTGCTGGTGGAACAGGAGCCTTTTTAGATCAAATGGCTACATTATTAAATACAGATTCAATGGGACTTAATGAGCTTGCTAAAAAATATGAGACTATATATCCAATTGCATCGAGATGTGGTGTATTTGCAAAAACTGATATTCAACCATTAATAAATGAAGGTGTATTAAAAGAAAACATAGCGGCATCTATTTTTCAAGCAGTTGTTAATCAAACAATAAGCGGACTTGCCTGTGGAAGACCTATAAAAGGTAATATAGCATTTTTAGGTGGTCCACTTAATTATTTAAGTGAATTAAAAACTAGATTTGTCGAAACTTTAAAATTAAAACAAGAAAACATAATGGAATCAGAAGATTCTCATTTATTTGTTGCAAAAGGTGCAGCAATGGAATCTTTTAATGTAGCAGAAGTTTCTTCTAAAGAATTAGTAGGAAAAATCAAAAAATTAAAATCTGATAAAGTTAATATAAAAAACACATTACCAGCATTATTTATTAACGAAAAAGATTATACTGAATTTAAAAGAAGACATTCAAAAGCAAAAGTTAATAAGATAGATTTAAAAAATTATAAAGGGAATATATTTTTAGGTATTGATGCAGGTAGTACTACGACTAAAATAGTGTTAATAGATGATAGTAATAATGTGCTTTATTCAATATATAGATCTAATGAAGGTAATCCTTTAAAAAGTGTTATGTCTATGTTAAAAGAAATATATTTAAATTTACCAAAAGATGTTGTGATTAGATGTAGTGGTGCAACAGGTTATGGAGAAAAATTAATAGAAGCAGCATTAAATATTGATATAAGTGAAATAGAAACAGTAGCTCACTATACAGCTGCTAAAATATTTAAACCAAACGTTACTAGTATTATAGATATTGGTGGCCAAGATATGAAATACATAAAAATAAAAAACGGAAATATAGATAATATTTTATTAAATGAGGCTTGCTCATCTGGGTGTGGATCTTTTATTGAAACATTTGCAAAAAATTTAAATTTGACATTAGAAGAATTTGTAGACAGAGCAGTTAATTCAAAAAAACCAGTAGATTTAGGTTCTAGATGTACTGTATTTATGAATTCGAAAATAAAAGAAGCTCAAAAAGAAGGTTATGAAGTAGGAGACATAGCAAGTGGTTTATCATATTCAGTTATTAAAAATGCAATTTTAAAAGTAATGAAAATACATGATGTAAGTGTTTTAGGAGATAATATAGTAGTTCAAGGTGGTACGTTTTATAATGATGCAATATTAAGAGCTTTTGAAATTACTGTAAATAAAGAAGTAGTACGACCAGAAATTTCTGGTTTAATGGGTGCATATGGAATGGCACTATTATCCAAAAAACATTATGAAAATAATTTAGACAAAAATTATCAATCTTTAATTCTTAAAAATGAAGAAATAGATACTTTAGAGATAAAATCAATGCATGCACAGTGTAAAAGGTGTGAAAATAATTGTAAACTTACTATAAATAAATTTAAAGATAATAAATCATTTATATCAGGTAATAAATGTGAAAAAGGCTCGGGAAGTGTTGAATCTTCAAAACTGCCTAATATGTATAAATACAAATATGACAGAGTATTTAATTATAAAGGAAAAGAAAATGCAAAAAGAGGTAAAATAGGAATTCCAAGAGTGCTGAATATTTACGAAGATTTTCCATTTTGGTTTACATTATTAACTAATTTAAATTTCGAAGTTATTCTTTCAGATAAAACAACTAGAGAAACATACGAAAAAGGTATGGAATCAATGCCTAGTGAATCTGTTTGTTATCCAGCTAAATTAGCACATGGTCATATAGAAAATTTGATAGAAAAAGGTGTAAAAACAATATTTTATCCATCAGTTCCTTTTGCAAGAAAAGAAGTGAAAAAAGCAGAAAATTGTTATAATTGCCCAATAGTTATTTCATATTCAGAAGTACTAAAAAATAATATGGAAAACTTAAAAGAAAAAAACATTAAATTTATTAATTCTTTTTTACCTTTTAATAAAACAAATTTGACAAAAAAATTGCTTGAATTAAAAGAATTTAAAGAATATAAATTTACAAAAAAAGAAATTATAAACGCAATAAATTTAGCAGAAAAAGAATATGAATTATTTAAAAAAGATGTAAAGTCAAAGGCAGATGAATATTTAGAGTATATAGAAAAAAACAATTTAAAAGCTATAGTACTTGCTGGAAGACCATATCATTTAGATCCTGAAATTAATCATGGAGTAGATTCATTAATAACATCTTTAGGTTTATGTGTATTAACTGAAGACAGTGTAATTAATGATAATAAAAAGCAAAATTTAAGAGTAGTAAATCAGTGGGCATATCATTCAAGATTATATAAAGCAGCTGAAGCAGTTACAAAAAATGATAGATTAGAGCTTATACAACTTAACTCATTTGGATGTGGAGTAGACGCTGTGACTACCGATCAAGTTGAGGAAATATTAAGCAGCAGTAAAAAAATGTATACTTTGATAAAAATAGATGAAGTAAATAATTTAGGGGCTATTAAAATAAGAATCAGATCTCTTATCGCTAGTATGAAAAAAAGAGAAAAAAATAATCAAGTTACTTCATATAAAAATGATAAACGTATATTTACAAAAAAAATGAAAAAAGATTACACAATTTTAATGCCTCAAATGGCGCCTATACATTTTGAATTATTAAAAGAAGCAATAAATTCATCTGGATATAATTTAGAACTTTTAAAAAGATGCACAAATAAAACAGTCGATATAGGATTAAAATATGTAAACAACGATGCATGTTATCCATCTATTTTAGTAATAGGTCAAATGATAGAATCTTTAGATTCAGGTGAATATGATGTTGATAAAACAGCTTTAATAATATCTCAAACTGGTGGTGGATGCAGGGCAACCAATTACATAGGTTTTATAAGAAAAGCATTAAAAGATGCTGGCTATGAAAAAGTACCTGTTATATCATTTAATTTGGTAGGTTTAGAAAAAATGCCTGGATTTAAAATAACCTTACCAATGACTTATAAAATGATTAAAGCATTTATAATAGGTGATTTACTTCAAAAGATGTTAACTAAAAATAGAGCATATGAATTAAAAAAAGGTGAAACAGAAAATTTATTCAATAAGTGGTTAGAAAAAAGTAAAACACTAGTTAGAAAAAGTACTAAAAAAGAATTTGTGGATACAATATATAATATAACTTCAGACTTTGAGAAAATTAAACTTAGTAAAATTAATAAACCAAAAGTGGGTATAGTAGGTGAAATATTAGTTAAATACCATCCTTTTGCTAACGATGATATAGTAAAATTATTAGAAAAAGAAGGTGCTGAGGTATTTCTTCCAGATTTTATGGGATTTGTAAAATTTATGCTGACTAGTAAAGTTACATTTAATAAATTATTAAATACTTATAAATTTTCAGCTCCTATAATGAAGATGGCTATTAATTATTTAAGTTATTTAGAAAAAGATATGAAAAAAGCATTAGCAGCTTCTTCAAAAAATTATTTGCCTCCAACTGATATATGGCATTTAGAGAAAAAAATAGAAGATGTGTTATCAATAGGTAATCAAACTGGTGAAGGATGGTTTTTAACAGCAGAAATGATTGAGTATATAGAAAATGGAATTCCAAATATTGCCTGTGTTCAACCATTTGCATGTTTACCAAATCACGTTGTTGGAAAAGGTGTTATAAAAACGTTAAGACAAAAATATCCAGAAAGTAATATAGCGCCAATTGATTATGATCCTGGAGCAAGTAAAGCTAATCAAATAAATAGAATAAAATTATTAATTAGTATAGCAAAAGATAATTTGAAATAAATAATAAATTAAACAAGGATTACCTTGTTTTTTAATTGTTAAAATGATATATTAAAATAGATAAAAAAAGGAGAACATATGTTTAAACTAGAATCAAAATTTAAACCTAGTGGTGATCAACCACAAGCAATT
>CAYJNH010000009.1:10292-24864 GCA_964371705.1 uncultured Muribaculaceae bacterium | reverse complement strand
CTATTTTTTTTATGATATAATTAGCAAAGAAGAGGTGCTCTATGACAAGAAGTGAATTAAGAGAAAAGTGTATGATAATTTTATATCAAATAGATATTTATAAAGAAAAAAATATAGAATATGACATTTCTAATGTTATAAAGGAAAATGTTGATATAGATAATGAATTTGTTAAAGAAATAGTTACTGGAACTTTGGACAACATTAAAGATCTTGATGAAAAAGCTAATAAATATATGCAATCTTGGTCTGTTGATAGGATAGATAAAACAGGAGCATCTATTATGAGAATGGCATTATATGAACTTTCATTTACAGATACCCCCGAAATTGTAGTTATAAATGAAGCTGTAGAGCTTGCTAAAAAATATAGTGATGAAAGCGTAAGAAAAATTATTAATGCAGCATTAGATAAATACATAAGGGAAAAATAATATGGACAGAGATTATTTAACAGTATCAAATTTAAATAATTATATTAAGTCTGTATTAGAAAAAGATAGTAATTTATCTAATATATTATTAAAAGGAGAAATCTCTAATTTAAAAAAACATACAACAGGACATTGGTATTTTACTTTAAAAGATGAAACATCTAGAATTAACGCTGTAATGTTTTCTAGAGATGCATCAACTGTAGATTTTAATGCAGAAGATGGAATGAATATTTTAATAGAAGGTAGAGTTTCAGCTTATCCTGTTGCAGGGACTTATCAAATTTATGTTACTAAAATGAATTTAGATGGTGTAGGTAATTTACATATTGAGTTTGAAAAATTAAAGAAAAAATTAGCTGCTGAGGGTTTATTTAGTACATCAGTAAAAAAAGAAATTCCTAAATATCCTGAAACAGTTGGAGTTATTACTGCCCCAACGGGAGCAGCAATTAAAGATATTATTTCAACAATTAATCGTAGATTCCCATCTACTAAAGTAATTTTATTTCCTGCACTTGTTCAAGGTGAGGGAGCAGCACCAAGTGTTGTTAAACAAATAAAATTTGCTGATGAGTATGGTGTTGATGTTTTGATAGTAGGCCGTGGTGGTGGATCTATAGAAGATTTATGGGCCTTTAATGAAGAAATAGTAGCTAGAGCAATATTTGATTGTAAAACACCTATTATTAGTGCTGTAGGTCATGAAATTGATGTTACAATATCAGATTATGTTGCAGATTTAAGAGCTCCAACACCAACCGGAGCAGCAGAAATGGCTGTACCTACTGTTGTTGATACTAATACTATAATAGATGGTTATAAAATAAGAATAAATAAAAATATAAAAAATATGATTAATACTAAGTTTATTGAACTAAGAACATTAAAAGAAAATTATGTTCTTAAAAATCCAATGAGTATGTATGAAATTAAAATGCAAAAATTAGATAACTTGATTGATAATTCAAATAAATCAATATTAAGTTTATTAGAATCTAAAAAATATGAACTTAATAAATTATCTGAATCATATATTTTGAAAAATCCAAATAAAATATTAGATAGTTTTCAAAATAAAATGGAATATATATTGGTTAATTTAAAAAATCTTAATCCTTTAGGTATTCTTGAAAAAGGGTTTTCAGTAATTGAATCTGATACAAAAGTTATTAAAAATAGTAAGGATTTAAAAGTAGGAGAATCTATTAAAATAAGATTTAACAAAGGTTCTGCTCAAGCAGAAATAAAGGAGATAAAATAATGAAAAAAGAAAAAACATTTGAAGAAGCATTAAAAGAACTTGAAGTAATAGTTAAAGAGCTCGAATCTGGTAATGTTGAACTTGATAAAGCTATTGAAAAATATACAGAGGCTATGAAATTAGCAAAGTTTGCTTCAACTAAAATAGAAAAAGCAACTGAGAAAGTTAATAAAATAATAAATGGTGAAGGAAAAGAAGAAGATTTTGAGGTGAAATAAAATGGAAGTCAAAGAAATTACTAATAGAGATGTAGATTTTGCACAGTGGTATACTGATGTAATAAAAAAAGCTGATTTAGTAGATTATTCTAATACAAAAGGATCTATGATAATTAGACCATATGGGTACGCTATTTGGGAAGAAATAGTTAAAGTATTAGATAATATGTTAAAAAAAACAGGTCATGAAAATGTTCAAATGCCTATGTTTATTCCTGAATCACTTTTAAATGTAGAAAAAAAACATGTTGAAGGTTTTGCTCCAGAAGTTGCTTGGGTAACTTATGGTGGTTCAGAAAAATTAGAAGAAAGAATGTGTGTAAGACCTACTAGCGAAGTTTTGTTTTGCGAACATTTTAAAAAAATTATTAAATCATATAGAGACTTACCTATAAAATATAACCAGTGGTGTACTATAGTAAGATGGGAAAAAACAACAAGACCTTTTCTTAGAACAAGAGAAATACTTTGGCAAGAAGGACATACTATGCATGCTACTGCTGAAGAAGCTATGGCTGAAACATTAGGTATGTTAAAAATTTATGAAATTCTTCAAAAAGATTTTTTAGCTTTACCGATTTTAATTGGTAAAAAAACTGAAAAAGAAAAATTTGCTGGAGCTGATGTCACTTATACTTTAGAAGCTATGATGTATGATGGTCTTGCTCTTCAAAATGGAACAACTCATTATTTTGGACAAGGTTTTTCTGAAGCTTTTGGTATTGAATACTTGAGTAAAGAAAATAAACTTGTTAAACCTTATCAAACTAGTTGGGGAGTTTCCACTAGAATGATAGGATCTATTATTATGAGTCATGGTGATGATAGAGGACTTGTACTTCCTCCAAAAATAGCTCCTTTTAAAGTTTGTATTATTCCAATAGGAAACATTGAAGATAAACTTAAGTTATTAGAAGAAAATTTAAATAATAAAAATATTACTTATAAAGTTGATATTTCTGATAAATCTCCAGGATTTAAATTTGCAGAAGCTGAAGTAAAAGGTTATCCAATAAGAATTGAACTTGGCGAAAGAGACCTTGCAAATAATGAAGTTACGCTTGTTCGTAGAGATACTTTAGAAAAAATTAAAGTTAAATATGAAGATATCATAAAAAAAGTAGAATTTTTATTAAATGATATTCAAAATAATATGCTAAATAAGGCAGAAGAAAGAAAACAAAGTATGCTTCATAGTGCTAAAAACTATGATGAATTTAAAAATATAGCAAGTACTAAACCAGGATTTATTAAAATAAATTGGTGTGGTGATGTAACTTGTGAAGATAAAATAAAAGTTGATACTACACTTAAATCTAGATGTTTAATAAGTGATGAAAAAACAGATGGTGTTTGTGCTGTATGTGGTAAAGAATCAAAAACTAAAGTGTGGTTCGGAAAACAATATTAATTTATTGTTTTTTTCTTGCTTAAATATTATGGTAAATATATAATTAAATCTGAAGAATTGTGCTCGAATATGTGGTTAGAATACGATTTAAAAAGATATAGTAAAGACTATGATAATACATTTGAAGAATTTATTAGATATTTAAAAAAATAGGCAATAATTGGTAATTACCAGTTATTGTTTTTTTATTTTTATAAATATAAACCATAATAATATTAGATAGGTGAAAGTATGAAAAAAATAATAATATTTGTGATGATAGTTTTATTTCCAATAGGAGTAGTTGCATATTCTGATCATGTGATTTTAGGTGGTAATACTGTTGGAATAGAAGTTAAAAGCGATGGAGTTTTAATAGTTGGATTTTATAAAGTTAATGGAAAGTACAATAAAGGAAAGCCAGAACTTTTTCTTGGGGACTATATAATCAGTATCAATGATAATGATATTAATACAGTTACTGATTTAACAACTGCTATTGAAAAATATAGTAAAAAAGGTAGTGTGGATGTAGTTTATCGTAGAGCTCAAAGTGAATATAAAACAGTTTTAAATATTGTTGAATCTGATGGATTATATAAAACAGGTATATACGTAAAAGATAATATTACTGGAATAGGTACACTTACCTATATAGATCCTGAAACTAAAATATATGGGGCACTAGGGCACGAGATTATTGAAAATAATTCTCAAGTACTAATAAATGTTTCTGACGGATTAATATTTAAAAATGAAATTACTTCAATTGATAAAAGTAGTATAGGAAATCCAGGAAGTAAAAACGCTAAATTTTATTATGATATTCAGTATGGTAATGTGTTTGAAAATACAAAATATGGTATATATGGTAAATATAATGACAATTTTCCTAATAATGAATTAATTGAGGTTGCTAATCCAAATGAAGTTAAAATAGGTCCAGCAGTTATTTATACTGTTATAAATGGACAAACTATTGAACAGTTTGATGTTGAAATAACTAAAATAAATGAAAATAGTGATATTAAAAATATGACTATTGAAATTACTGATTCCAAATTAATAGATGTAACTGGAGGAGTGGTTCAGGGTATGAGTGGTTCTCCTATAGTTCAAAATAATAAAATTATTGGAGCTGTTACTCACGTGATAGTAGATAACCCAGTTACAGGATATGGTTTATTTATTACAACGATGCTTGAAGAAGGAGAAAATTAATTTTTTCTTTTCTTTTTATATATAAACTTGTATAATATTATTTATAAGGAGAATTCATGAAAACAAGAAATCAAATAGATGATAAATATAAATGGGACTTAACATTGATTTATAAATCAGAAAAATTATTTTTAGAGGAATTAAATACATTAAGTAAAGAAATAAACTCTATATCTAAATATAAAGGTATTATTTTATCTAGTGGTGATAATTTATATGATTATTTAAAATGTTCTGAAAAACTAGAAAGAAAAATTAAAAAACTTTATATGTATGCTTTTTTAAAAAGTGATGAAAATTTAACAGACACTCATAATCAAGAAAATATAGGTAAAATAATTAATCTTTCAGTAGAATATGATAATTTGAATTCGTATTCTAAAGTAGAAATGATGCATAGTAGTTATGAAGAATTATTGGTTTTAATTAAAGGTGATGAAAGATTTGAAGATTATAAACATTACTTTAAGGATTTATATAGATATAAAAAACATATATTAGATGAAAAAAGTGAAAGTATGTTATCTAAACTTGAAAAAATATTTTCAGGTGCTGAAGATGTAAGAGATAGTTTTGTTTACGCTGATCTTAAATTTGGATATATAACAGATGAAAAAGGTGAAGTAGTTGAACTTACTGAAAGTAATTATGTTTCATTTCTAGAGTCAAAGGATAAAAGGATAAGAAAAAAAGTTTTTTATAAATTATTTAGCAAGTATGCTAGTTATAAAAATATGCTTGCTAAAACTTTTTCTAATAATGTTGAGAAATGTACAATTCTTGCTTCATTAAAAAATTATAACAGTAGTTTAGAAGCGTCACTTTTCGATGATGGAATAGATCCAGTTATATATAATAATATTATTGAAGTTGTAAATGAAAATTTAGATGTTATTTATAAATATTATAATTTATTAAAAAGTGAAAGTAAAATTAAAAAATTTAATATATATGATATATACATATCTATTGCTAATGATTATGAAAAAAAATATAGTTTTGAAGATGCAAAAAAATTGGTTTTAGAATCTTTGGAGATACTTGGTGATGAATATATTTCAATAGTTAAAAAATCATTTGATGAAAGATGGATAGATGTATATCCAAATAAGGGAAAAAGAGGAGGTGCATATTCTACTGGTTCTTATGATACTCCTGCATATGAGTTACTTAATTTTGAAAATAGGTTTAAAGATGTGTCTACTTTAGCTCATGAAACTGGTCATACAGTAAATACTTATTTATCAAATAAAAAACAAAGTTATATTAATTCTGAATATCCTATTTTCACTGCTGAAGTTGCATCAACTGTTAATGAATTATTACTTAATTATTATATTTTAAACAATTCAAATGATATTAAAGAAAAAAAATATATTTTGAATAAAATGATGGAACTTTACAAAGGGACTATATTTAGGCAAGTTATGTTTGCTGAATTTGAAAAAAATTGTCATGAGAAATGTGAAAATGGTGATATACTAACTAATGAAGTTTTATGTGATGATTATTTATCTTTAGTAAAAAAATATTTTGGACCTAATGTAATTATAAATGATTTAATTAAATATGAATGGTGTAGAATACCACATTTTTATTCTGAATTTTATGTATATAAATATGCATTAGGACTTGCGGTAGCATCTTATATAGTTGATGGAATTATAAATAAAAAAGTTGGGGCAGTAGAAAATTATTTGGAATTTTTATCTGCGGGCGGCTCTGATTATCCAGTTAATATATTAAAAAAAGCGGGTGTGGATGTATGTAATAAAACATTTATGAAGAAAGCTATATCTATGTTTGAAAATATTATGGATGAATATTTAAATTTAAAAGAAAATTAAAATTAATTTTCTTTTTTATATGTTATTATATAAATGGAGGTTATATGGAAAAGTGTTGTGGTTGTATTATTATAAATAGTGAAAGTGTTTTAATAGTTCAAAACAAAGAAGGTCATTGGTGGTTTCCAAAAGGGCATATGGAAGAAGGAGAAACTGAAGTTATGACTGCTGTTAGAGAAACAAAAGAAGAAACTAATATATTAGTCAAGCCAGATGAAACTAAAAGATATGTTTCAAAGTATGTTATGCCTAATGGTATTAAAAAGGAAGTTGCTTTTTTTATTGCAACAGTTGTAGATGATAAAAATATTAAATGTCAAGAAGAAGAAATTATTAATTTAAAATGGGTTAAATTTGCTGAAGTTAATAATTATTTTAAACCTGATAATGCAAAGGAATTTTGGGAAAGAGTCATGAGTGATTTAAATGTTAAATAAAATAGTGACTGATGAAAATTTTGGTTTAGAAAATAAAAAAATGATTTCTCCTAGAGTTAGAATAGGAGCTAGAGGAATTGTAATAGATGATGAAGGGAATATAGCTATATTTAATAAGGTAAATAAAAATGAATATAAACTTCCTGGAGGTGGGGTTGAAAAAAATGAAAGTCCTGAAAGTGCCTTTAAAAGAGAAATTTTAGAAGAAACTGGATGCATAGTTGATATTATTTTTAAACTAGGAATTATTGAAGAGCATAAAAGTCATGACAATTTTAAACAAATATCACATGTTTATGTATCTAAAGTAATTGAAAAAACAAATAAAAACAGTTTAACTAAAAAGGAAATTGATGAAGGAGGAAGTCTATTATGGCTAAAACCTAAAGAAGCTTATTTAAAAATATCGAAATGTATTTATGATCTTAAAGAAAGTAAATATGAAAATTTATACCATTCTAAATTTATAGTTTTAAGAGATAAATATATATTAGAATATTATATGGAAAATGAAGATAAATAACAAATGTTTGCTTATTTAATGAATATGTGTTATTATTATCACTGCGCTTAGGTGCAGATGGGAGAAAAATGGAAAATTTATTTAAAAATATGGGACTATCTCAGAATGTACTTAAGTCTATCGAAAAATTAGGTTATACTACTCCAAGTGAAATTCAAAGCTTACTAATACCAGCTATTTTAGAAGATCATGATGCACTAGGAGAAGCTCAAACAGGAACAGGTAAAACACTTGCTTTTGCTGCAGGAATTTTATCTAAACTTGATAAAAGAAAAAAGGGAGTTAAAGCTATTATTTTAAGTCCAACAAGAGAACTTGCACTACAAATTTCTAAAGAATTTGATATGCTTGATATTGATAGAAAATTTAATACTGTTGCAGTATATGGTGGAAGCGATATAAGAAAACAAATTAGTATATTAAGAAATAATCCTGATATAGTAATAGGAACACCAGGAAGAGTTAAAGATTTAATCGAAAGAAAGAAATTAAATTTAACTGTTATAGATTATTTTGTTTTAGATGAAGCAGATGAAATGCTTAACATGGGATTTATTAAAGATATAGAAATGATTTTATCAAAAACTGCTAGAGATAAAAAAGTTTTAATGTTATCGGCAACTATGCCTAATCAAATTAAAGATTTAGCAGAAAATTATATGAGAAGTGGTTTTAAACATTTAAAAGCTAAAGCTACTAGTAGAACAGCAGATAATATAGTTCAGTCATATGTAGTTGTAACATCGAAAGTTAAACAAGAAGCATTATGCAGAATAATTGATTCTAAAAATATATCTAAATCATTAATATTTGTGAAAACAAAAAGAGATTGTGATGAATTAGCGGAAGAATTAGAAAATAAAGGGTATAGTGTAGGTGTTTTACATGGAGATATATCTCAAGGAACTCGTATTAGAACATTAGAAAGATTTAAAAAACATGAATTTAAATATCTTATAGCTACTGATGTAGCTGCTAGAGGTATTCATGTAAATGGAATTGAATTAGTTATTAATTATCATATTCCGTTTGATAAAGAAAGTTATATCCATAGAATTGGAAGAACTGGTAGAGCACAAAGTAGTGGTGAAGCTATAAGTTTAATTACTAGTAAAGAAAGGGATTTTATGAAAAGAGTAGAAAAACATGTTAATAGTAAAATAAATGAAATTAATATACCTGGAAAAAAAGAAATTTTAGAAGTAAAATATAGTGAAATGTTAAAAAATGCTAACGATTTAGTAGAAATAGATGAATTAAATGATGAAATGGCATATATAAGAGATTTAAATAAAACTGACTTAATGAAATTAAGTGCTGCTTTACTTAAATATAATGTTACTAAAGAAATTGGTTCAGATTTAAATAAGGAAATTAATGTAAAAGAAAGACAAGTTAGAAGTGTTGATGAAAATAAAAAAAGAATTTTCATTAATGTAGGAAAAAAAGATAGAATTAGAAAAAATGAATTTTTAGATTTTGTTGTTGAAGAATCTGGTATGGGTTTAAATCAATTCAGTAATTTAGAAATTTTGGAAACATTTTCATTTATTGATATAAATAGTGAAATGGCAGAAAAATTTATTAAAAAAATAAATGGTACTGATGTTAATGGTAGAACTGTTAATGCTGAAATAAGTACTAAAAAAAGTAAAAGTTCTGGTGGAAGAAACAGAAATTTTGGCGGAAGAGATAGAAATTCATCAAGTAGAGATAGAAATTCTTCAAGAAGAGATAATAATAGAGACGGCAAAAATTTTAATAAAAGAAAATAAACACTACAAGTGTTTTTTTCTTTTGTTGTAATATATAGTTAATTTTGTTAAAATATTAATATGAAAAGGGTAAAATATGAATAAGTGGTTAAAAAATATAATAATAGTATTTATAATTTTAATTATAGTGATTATAAGCATTAATTTTTATGTTGTATATAAAACAAAAGATAAAATAATAACTATGAATGAAATAATTGATTATGATTATGACTATATTATAGTTTTAGGTGCATCTGTTAAAAATGGAGAAGCTAGTCCTATGTTAAAAGAAAGAATAGATGCTGGAATAAGTGCATTTAAATTAGGTGCATCTGATACAATTCTTATGAGTGGAGATAACAGTTCTGAATTTTATGATGAAGTTACTGTTATGAAAAATGATTCAATAGCGGGAGGTATTCCGGAAGAAGCTATTGAACTTGATCATGCTGGATTGTCTACTTATGAAAGCATATATAGATTAAAAGAACATTTTGGTGCTGATAAAATATTAATAGTTAGTCAGGAATATCATTTATATAGAGCTATATATATTGCTCAAGCTCTTGGCATTGAAGCTGATGGTTTAAATGCTGAATTAGAAAATTATAGTGGTCATATATTTAGAGAATTTAGAGAAATATTAGCTAGAAATAAAGATTTTTTATTAAGTATAATAAAACCTACTCCTAAAAATATTGATAAAAATATTCCTAGTAATTAATGTGAAAACTAATTGAAAGTTTTATTAATTAGGTTCATATATTAAATTATTATGTTATAATTTTTTGTTAGAAAGAGAGAAATTATGTTTAGATTATTAAAAAATATTAAATTAAAAGAAATTTTAATGATTATTCCAGTTATTGCATTTGTAGTAGTACAAGTTTGGCTTGATTTAAAGCTTCCAGATTATATGTCAGAAATGACTATGATTTTACAAAGTCAAGATAGTAATGTAAGTGATATTTTAAATCCTGGTTTTAAAATGTTACTTTGTGCATTAGGTAGTTTTGCATCAGCGGTTATTACTGGTTATTTTGTTGCGTATATAGCGGCATCTTTTTGTCAAAGAACTAGAACTGATTTATTTAATAAGGTTTCAGACTTTGGTATGGCTGAAGTAAAAAAATTCTCTGTTAGTAGTTTGATAGTTAGAACTACTAATGATATATTAAATGTTCAAAGATTTGTTGCAATGGGACTTCAAGTGATTATAAAGGCTCCAATTTTAGCAATATGGGCAGTAACAAAAATTGCTGACACTTCTACTGAGTGGTCTATTTTAACAGGTATTGCAGTTGGAGTTTTATTTGTATTTGTAGTGGTAGTAGTGTTCCTTGCATATCCTAAAACTAAAAAAATACAAAAATTAACTGACAACTTGAATACATCATTTAGTGAAAATATTACAGGAGTAAGGGTAATTAAAGCTTTTAATGCCAAAGATTATCAAACTGATAGATTTGAAAAAAGTAATTCTGATTTAACAAAAACCAATATTTTTATAAATAGATTAATGGCTATTTTAATGCCTTGGATGACTTTAACTATGTCTTCATTATCATTAGCAATATATTTAACAGGTGCTTATCTAATTGATGCAGCAGTCTTTCCAGAAAGTTTAAATTTATTTAGTAATATGGTTGTGTTTTCATCATATTCTGTGCAAGTAATTATGGCATTTATGATGTTAGTTATTATAATAATTATATACCCAAGAGCAGCTGTATCAGTTTCTAGAATAAATGAAATATTAAACACTAAAATATCGATTAAAAATGGAAATTTTAAATCTAAAACTGAACTACAAGGAAATTTAGAATTTAGTAATGTTTCATTTAAATATCCTGATGCTGAAGAATCTGCTTTAGAAAATATAAATTTTAAAGTAAAAAAAGGTGAAACTGTAGCAATAATAGGTGGTACAGCTTCGGGTAAAACATCTTTAATAAATTTAATGCCTAGATTTTATGATGCTACAGATGGTGAAATTTTAGTTAATGATAAAAATATAAAAGAATATGATTTAGAATTTTTATACAGTAAATTTGGATTTGTTCCTCAAAAATCTGTTATCTTTTCAGGAACTGTTATGTCTAATGTTAGTTATGGTAATAAAATAAAAGAAGAAGATATTATCAAAGCTATTGAAGTAGCCCAAGCTAAAGCTTTTGTTAATGATATGGAAAAGGGGATAAAATCTAAACTTTCAGCAAGAGGAACGAATATATCTGGTGGACAAAAACAAAGAGTTTCAATTGCTAGAGCTGTGGCTAGAAAACCAGAATTTTATATTTTTGATGATTCTTTTTCAGCACTTGACTATAAAACAGATTCTCTTTTAAGAAAGGCATTAAAAAAATATACTGGTGATGCAACTACTATAATAGTAGCGCAAAGAGTGGGCACTATTATGAATGCTGATAAAATATTAGTTTTAGAAGAAGGTAAAATTGTTGGTTCAGGTACTCATAAAGAACTTCTTAAAAATTGTAGTATATATAAAGAAATAGCATATTCGCAATTATCAGAAAAGGAGCTTAATAATGAATAAAGGACCAGGTAAACAAAATGTGGTTACTGAAAAACCAAAAGATTTTAAAAATTCAATAAAAAAACTTATTACTTCATTAAAACCTTATAGGTTACAACTTTTTATATCTATGATTTTTGCTTTAGGAGGATCTATACTTACTATTGTAGGTCCTAATCAAATTTCTAAAATCACTGATGAAATAAGTAAAGGTTTAATGGGTGGTATTGATTTAAAATTTATACTTAATACTGCAATAATATTATTTATTATTTATGCATCTAGTTTTATTTTTTCTACAGTACAAGGTTTTATATCTGCAAAAATTTCACAAAAATATACAGAAAATTTAAGAACTAAATTATCTGATAAATTAAATAACATGCCTTTAAAATATTTTGATCAAAATAAAACAGGAGATATTTTATCAGTTGCTACTAATGATGTTGATGTTATAAGTCAATCATTAAATCAAAGTTTAGGATCTTTAATATCTTCAATATTTTTATTTATTGCAGTTACTATAATGATGTTTGCTACTAATGTATTGATGACAATTACTGCTATAGTTGCATCGTTTATAGGTTTTGTTGTATTAGCTTTGATATTATCAAAATCCCAAAAATATTTTGATAGACAGCAAAAAGAATTAGGTGTTTTAAATGCCCATATTGAAGAAATTTATTCTTCTCATCAAGTAGTAAAAGTATATAATGCAACAGACGAAGCTAAGAGTGATTTTAAAAAATATAATGATAATTTATTTGATAGTGCATTAAAAAGTCAATTTTTATCTGGATTAATGATGCCTCTTATGAACTTCATAGGTAACTTTGGATATGCTGCTGTGTCAGTAGTAGGAGCTTACTTAACTTTTGAAGGACATATTACAATAGGTGTGATAATAGCTTATATGATTTATATTAGACTATTTACACAGCCTCTATCAAATATAGCGCAGTCTCTTGTATCTCTTCAATCTTTAGCTGCTGCATATGAAAGGGTTAATGATTTATTATCTAAAGAAGAGTTAGAAAATGAAACTTATAAAAAAGAATATTTAAAACCAACTGAATCTATAGGTAATATTAAATTTGAAAATGTAAAATTTGGATATGATTCTAATAAAATGATAATTGATAACTTTTCTTTAAATGTAAAAGCAGGACAAAAAATAGCTATTGTAGGTCCTACTGGTGCTGGAAAAACTACATTGGTAAATCTATTAATGCGCTTTTATGAAATAAATGATGGTAATATTATTATTGATGGATATGATATAAAAAAATTAACTAGAGAAAACGTTTATGATTTATTTTGTATGGTACTTCAAGATACTTGGTTATTTGAAGGAACTATACTTGATAATGTAAAATATAATCAAAAACAAATATCTGATAAAGAAGTTAAAGAAGTATGTAAATTAGTAGGTATTGATCATTTGATTAAATCACTTCCTAATGGATATGAAACTATATTGTCAGATGCTGATAGTTTGTCAGCAGGAGAAAAACAACTTTTAACAATAGCTAGAGGTATGTTAAAAAAATCTCCATTTTTGATATTAGATGAGGCAACTAGTAATGTTGATACAAGAACAGAAGAATTAGTTCAAAAAGCTATGGATAAATTAGCTGAAGGAAAAACTTCATTTATTATTGCTCATAGGTTGTCTACGATAAAAAATGCTGATGTGATATTAGTATTAAAAAACGGGAATATTTTAGAACAAGGAAATCATAAAGATTTAATTAAACAAAATGGTTTTTATGCAGAACTTTATAATTCTCAATTTGAAAAATAACATATATTTATATGTTTTTTTTTTATATTATGATAAAATGTTTATTATAGGAGAGTGATTAAAATGTTTATAGGAGAAAATCCAATACACATTAAATGTGAGAAAGATGATATAGCACCTTTGGTTATTATGCCGGGAGATCCATTAAGAGCAAAATATGTTGCTGAGAATTTTTTAGAAGATGCTAGACTTGTTAATACAGTTAGAAATATGTTTGGTTATACAGGAACATATAATGGAAAAAAAGTTACAGTATTTGCACATGGTATGGGAATGCCTAGTGCTAGTATTTATGTATTTGAATTGTTTCATTATTTTAATGTTGAAAAAATAATTAGATTTGGTACTTGTGGGGTTGTAGATCCTTCAGTAGAAATACCAGAAATAATAGTGGCAGATAATTTATATACACAATCTAATTTTGGTTATCAATATAATGGCTTTGAAGGAAATTTAGTTAAATCAGATGAAAGTTTAATTAAAAATATAGTTGAATCAGCTAATAAACTGAATCAAAAAATTCATATAGGAACAATTATGACAATGGACGTTTTTGGACCTTATGTAGATGCAGAAGCAGCACTTAAAAGAGTTCCTAATGATATAAAACCTTTAGGAGAGGAAATGGAAGGTTTTGCTATTGTTCATATTGCTAACTCTATGAATAGAAAAGCTGCTATTATGGCAACTGCAGTTGATTCTAAATTTAATGATGTAGTTTTATCTATAGAACAAAGAGAAAAATCTTTAAATGATATGATAACACTAGCTTTAGATTCGATAATTATGTAAAAACAGGTTACTGTTTTTTTTGTCGAAAAATGTTGACAATATGCTACAATTTTGTTAGAATATATGTGTATTTTTAAATTACATATATGTATCATAATGTTTTTGAACATATACTGTATAGAGGGGAGAAAAAAATATGAGTAAGAAAAAAATAGTTGCAATAGCAATATTTTTATTAATCGGTCTTGCTACATTTACATTTGCCGGAACAGGTGGTAATGATCCTGTTGAAACTGGTTCTGAAATAGCAAATACTGATAATGACAACAATGATGATAACAACAATGATAATGACAACAATGATGATAACAACGATGATAATGACAACAATGATAATGACAACAATGAT
>CAYJNH010000009.1:0-10192 GCA_964371705.1 uncultured Muribaculaceae bacterium | reverse complement strand
ACAACAATGATAATGACAACAATGATGATAACAACGATGATAATGACAACAATGACGATAACAACGATGACAACAATGATGACAACAATGATGACAACAATGACGATAATAACGATGACAACAATGATGATAACAACGATGACAACAATGTTGACAGTGAAAAACCTGTTATAGCTATTAAGTATACTGATGGTGCACCAATTGGTGATGATGAATTATTAATTTTTAGTAAGGTTGCTTTAAGAATTTCTGATAATGTAGAATTAAAAAGCATTAGTCTTAATGGTACTGTATTCTTTGCTAAAGAAGATGGAGTAATCAAAAATAACCATATTAAAACTTTAAACAATGAACAAAAAGATTTTGACCATGGTATGATTGAAGGAGAAAATACTTTAGTTGCTTGTGATACAAGTGATTTATGTGAAACTTTTGTATTCACTATGGATTTTACTGCTCCTACAATTGAAAATAATGCTACAAAAGAATTAATAGTTAACGGTTATTATAATACTGATTTAAAAATTAATGTTAAAGATGAAAATGATTTAGCATATTTAGAAAAAAATGGTAAAGTTCATGATTTAACTAAGAAAAATAATAATGTTAAATTAAGTTCTAGTACTGAAAAAGAACATTACATTATTGCAAGAGATGTTGCTGGTAATGAAACTAAAGTTACTTATACTTTAGATAAAACTGCTCCAACATTTATTATTGCTCCATTATCTAATGGAATTGATGATGTTTACAGTTTCTTAAAAATAACTTTCCAAGAATTAGGTCAAAATGATTCAGGATTATTAAATATTACTATTGATGGTAACATAGTAAAAGAAAATATGATAAATTCACCATATCAATATACTATATATAGTGATTCTGATTATGATGTAGCTGATGGTGTTCATACATTAACTGCTACTGATAAAGCTGGAAATACAGTTAGTTATACTTTTACATTAGATACTACTGGACCTTCAATAACATTAAATGGAGATTCTCGTGTTGATATTGTTAGATATAAAGATGTATATAGTGATTTAGGAGTTACAGTATCTGATGGTACTTGGGCTATTAGTTCAATTAAATTTACTGCTCCTTATGCAACTGTTTCTTCAGATGTAATTGCAGTTGACAGTAATGTAATTGGTACATATTTAATTACTTATACTGCAACTGATGCATTAGGAAATACTAGTGAAATTACTAGAACAGTAGTTGTTGATCAAATATTTAATTCTGAATATGATGTGCTTGTTACTCCATATACAGATGGTAATTTTTCATTAATTAAATTTATAAAAGTTGGAGATACTATTCCTACTTTTACAGCAACTGCATATGATTTATTTAATGGACAATTATTTAATGCTACTGACATTACTAGTACAGTAGTTGTAGATGCGTCAGCACTAGATCCTGATGGTAATGGTATAGCTGATACTAAAGGATGGTTTGATATTAAATATTCTGCTACTGATTGGGCTGGAAATGTTCAAACTATTACTACTAAAGTAAATGTAAGATAAAAAAAGATTATAAATCTTTTTTTTTGTAATAAAATTGATTTTTGCAAGTTCGTTTGATATAATTTATTTATGCTAAAAGGAGAAATTTATGGATTTTAGAGAAATAACTGAGTTTTTTAAAGATGCATTTAAATATATATTAGTAATTGTAATAGTAATTATTATATCTTTATATGTTCTTACGTTTTCACAAGTAATTGGTCCTTCTATGGAACCTACTCATTATGATGGGGAAGTAATGCTGCTTAGTAAACTGCATTATGTGTTTGGTGATGTTAAACAAAATGATATTGTCGCTTATCAAAGTGAAGGGGTTAGGCATTTAATTAAAAGAGTTATAGCGCTTCCAGGTGATACCATAGAATATAAGGATAATTATTTATACATTAATAATATTAAATATGAAGAAATGTTATATGATAATATGCTAACTTCGGATTTTAAATTAGTAAAAATACCAGATAATCTGTACCCTACTAACGAAACAATAAATAATTCAGATTATGGTATTGTTACTGATAGTCAAATTTTAATGTTTATTAATGGTAAAGTATATGTAACTAAACTTGATAATGTGGATATGAATGATTATGAACTTTATACAATCCCTGATGATTATTATTTTATGATGGGTGATAATAGAAGTAATTCAGATGATTCTAGGCAATTAGGTTTAGTTTCTAAAGAAGATATAGAAGGTAAATTAATTTTTGGAATATGGCCTTTAAATACTTTTGGTGGAATTTAATATTGTAATATATGTTGAAACATGATATATTTATATTAACTAATAGGAGGTTTTATGGAAGAAAAAAATAATGCAGAATCTGTGAAAGAAACAGTTGATTCACCTGTGCAAGAAAAAACAAAAAAAGAAAAAAGTGAATTCGATGATATAATAAGAAGTAATAAAAAAGGTGGTATTTTTAAATTTATAGGTAATTTAATATTTTGGCTTCTATTTATATTTTTAGTAGGTTTAGCTGTAATTGCATACTTGAATTATAATAAAGTAGAAAATGACGAAGAAGCAAGTATGTATTTTGATAAAAATGAATACGTTATAGAAGAAGAAAATGTTACTGTATATAGTTATTTAGTATATAAAGTAATTGATCATGAATCTGCAGATGGAAGACAAGTTAGTTTGAAATTATGGTTCTTAGATGATATAAATGAAGACTAGAAATAGTCTTTTTTTTTATAAAAAAACTTACAATTAAATATTGTAAGTTTCTATAAGTTTCATAAAATATGCTTTTAAGTTTTCTTTTCCTTGGTCTGTATCTGCTTCGGCACGTAATATAATATTTGGCCCGGTATTTGAAGCTCTTACTAGTACCCATCCTCCTTGAAATGATGCTTTAACTCCATCAATGTCATCAAAGGGAAAATTTTTATCAAGGCAATGTTCTTTTATTTTATTAACTATTTCAAATTTTATATTTTCTTTAGTTTTAATTTTTATTTCATCTGTTATAAAGTAGTGAGGTATATCATTTGTAAGTTCATCAAGTTTTTTATCACTATTACTTAATAATTCTACTAATCTTAGCGAAGCATAAAAAGCACTTCCTACATCATATATTCGATCTCTTAAAAAAACATGACCAGAGAATTCTCCTCCAAAAGCTAAATTGTCTTCATGTGTTTTAGCTTGTGTATAACTTGCACCTGTTCTATACATAAATGGAATACCATCTGCTTTAGTAATTTCTTCTCCTAGTACTTTAGAACATTTCACATCAAACAGTATTTTTTTATTTGTTGATGTTTTTAAAATGTCGCGACTAAGAATTATCATAAATTCTTCTGTAGATAAAAATTCTCCATTATTTTTGACAAATCCAATTCGATCGCCATCTCCATCGTAAGCTATTCCAATGTCTGCATTAGTTTCTAAAACTTTATTCTTTAATTGAATTAAATTTTCTTTTACTGCTGGATCAGGGTGGTGATTTGGAAATGTTGCATCGTTTTCTTCATTTATTATTATTAAATCTAAGTTAAAATTTTCAAATATTTTTCTAGCTATAACCGTTGTAGCTCCGTTTCCGCAATCAACAACAACTTTTATTTTTTTATTTCCAATTTTTAATCCTGATTTAATGTATTCGATATATTTATTACTTATGTCATCTTGACTGTAATTACCTTTTCCGTTTATAAATTTATTATTAATTGTATAATTTTTAAAATCTATTATTTCTTGTCCTTTAGCATTGGACGGTCCTCCAAAAGAAAACTTAAATCCATTATCATCTTTAGGATTGTGACTTGCTGTAATCATTATTCCAAATAAATTATTTACGTGCCTTGCATAAAAATTCATTGGAGTAGTTGTAATTCCGTAGTCTATAACAGAGCAGCCACTTTCAAGAATTCCTTTTACAAGTTCATCTCTTAATGATTTTCCAGATAATCGATTGTCCCTTGAAACAATGCATTTATCTTGATTAAATTTTTCTTTTATATAAGAACCATAAGCTCTACCAATTTGATAAGCTGCTTTTTCATTTATATCGCTAGGATAAGTTCCTCTTATATCATATTCTCTAAATATTGTTTCATTCATATTTTATCACCTATAATAATTTTATCATATTATTTATAGCTTAAGTATTTTTTTTTGTTAGTTTACATAAAATTTAATTAATGATATACTCTTAAATAAGAGAGGTTAAGATGAGAAAAAAAGAAAAAAAACAAATAAGAAATTTAACTGTTTATGTCGTTTTAAGATTTTTAGTTATATTAACAGCTATTTTTCAATTTTTACAAGGCAATTGGGATAATGTATTTGGTTGTGTTTTAGCGCTTATATTATTTACTGTACCAACGTTTATTGAGAAAAAATTGAAGATAGATTTGCCAAATTTATTAGAATCTACAATTTATATGTTTATATTTAGTTCACAAATATTAGGAGAGATACAAAATTTTTATGGATTAATTCCATTTTGGGATACTTTGTTACATACTATTAATGGTTTTATATTTGCTGGTGTAGGTTTTGCACTTGTAGATTTGTTAAATAAAAGCGATAAAACTAAAATATATTTATCACCAATGTATGTAGTGGTAGTAGCAATTAGTTTTTCAATAACAATAGGAACAGTATGGGAATTTTTTGAATATGGTATGGATGAAGTAAGAAATTTAGATATGCAAAAAGATGACTTAATACCAAATATAGAATCAGTATATTTAAATAAAGATGGAGAAAATATACCAGTAGTTATTACTGATATCGAAAAAACTACAATTACCTATAATAATGGTCAGGAAGAAATTATTGATGGTGGTTATTTAGATATAGGTTTAAAAGATACTATGAAAGATATGATAGTAAACGCTATAGGAGCAGTAATATTTGCATTTTTTGGTTATTTTTATATAAAGGATAATGAAAAATATGAATTTACTAAACATTTTATACCTAAAAAAATTTAAAAGTATTTTATAATACTTATTTATTTATTTATTTGTTATAAAATGTTAAAATATAAAGTAGGAAATAGGAGGTATTATATGAATTTATTTGTTCCTGATATGTATCAACAAAGCGTTTATAAAATAGATTATAAAAAATTAAAACAAAGAGGTATAAAATGTTTAATTTTTGACTTAGACAATACTTTAGTTTCATATAAAGAAAATAAACCAAATAAAAAGTTGAAAGAATTATTTGCTGTTTTAGGTGAAAGTTTTAAGGTAATAATAGTATCCAATAATAAAAAAGATAGAGTTAGACCATTTAAAGAAACTTTAAATGTAGATGCTGCACATTCTTCAAAAAAACCTCTTAAAACTAAATATAAAAAAATATTAAGTATGTATAAATATAAAGCTAATGAGGTTGCTTGTATTGGTGATCAAATTATGACTGATATAATAGGAGCTAATAGAATGGGTATGGTTTCTATTTTAATTAATTCTTTGGCAACGGAAGAACCTACCGTAACTAAAGTTAATAGAATTTTTGAAAAGCAAATATTAAAAAAATTGCAAAAAAAAGGTATATTATTCAAAGGGGAATACTATGAGTAAAATCAAGGTAATGAGTGATAACCTAGCAAATAAAATAGCAGCGGGAGAAGTAATTGAAAAAACTTCATCAGTTGTTAAAGAATTAGTAGAAAATTCAATTGATGCTGGCGCTCATACTATAAAAATAAATCTATTAGATGGTGGACTTAAAGAAATAACTATTATTGATGATGGTAGTGGTATGGATGAAACTGATGCAATGCTTGCTTTTGGCAGACATGCAACTAGTAAACTTAGAAATGCTGAGGATTTATTTTTTATTGGGACTTTAGGTTTTAGAGGTGAAGCTTTACCTTCTATTGCATCAGTTTCAGAAGTTATGCTTATTACAAGTGAAGGTGATGTTGGTACAAGTATTCACATAAAAGGTGGAAATATAATTGATCAATCATCATCTGATGCTAGAAAAGGTACATTAATAACTATTACTAATTTATTTTATAATACTCCAGCTAGACTTAAATTTTTAAAGGGAGAATCAAGTGAACTTGCTAACACTAGTAGGCTAATTGAAAAACTTGCTTTATCTCACCCAAATATTGCTTTTAATTTAACAAATAATTCTAAAGATATTATAAAAACTAGTGGTTCTGATAATTTACATAAAACTATTCATGAAATATATGGTTTAAATGTTTCGAGTAATATGCTTTATTTAAATGTGCATTCAGATGATTATATAGTGTCTGGGTATGTATCTAAACCTTCAATATTAAAAACTAATAGAAATGAATTTACTACATTTGTAAACAATAGATTAGTTAAAAACATGGTTATAAATAGAGCAATAAATGATGCATATTATACATATAAACCATCAGATAGATTTCCTATAGTTGTTTTAAACATTGAAACTGATCCTACTTTAATGGATGTTAATATTCATCCGACTAAACAAGATATTAAATTATCTAAAATGAATGATTTATATAATTTGATTTACAAAGGAATAAAAGATTTATTATATGCTAATATTTTAGTTCCTAAAGCTGAATTATTTGGTGAAGAAAAACATGATGAAAATATAACTTATGAAGAACAAGAAAAAAATATTATACAAACTTCATTTGATCTTAGTCATAATGATGAAATTATTGTAAATCAAGAAATTAAGCAACTTGTTTTATATCCAGTAGGCTTAGTTCATGGAACATACATTATAGCTGAAAATGAAGAAGGTATGTATATTTTAGATCAGCATGCGGCTGCCGAAAGAATAAATTATGAAAAATATTTAAACGCCTTAAAAGAAAAAAAAGTTAATATAAAAACTATGTTGATACCAATAACAATTGAATTTTTAGGTAGTGATTATATTAAGTTTACTGAAAAATTAGAACATTTTAGTTCTTTGGGTTTTGATTATGAAGAATTTGGTATTAATACTATTATAGTAAAAGGGCATCCAGACTATTTAAAAGAAGGTTATGAGGAAGAATCTATAAGAAAAATTATAGAACTAATAATAAATTTAAATAAAGATTTTGATAGAGTTAAGTTTGAGGAAAGCATAGCTATAACATTAGCTTGTAAAATGAGTATAAAGGCTAATCATAAAATTAGTATGATGGAAATAGAATATTTTTTAAATGAATTAGTAAAATGTGATAATCCTTATAATTGCCCTCATGGTAGACCAACAATAATTACTTATTCTAATTATGATTTAGAAAAATTATTTAAAAGAGTTATATAACTCTTTTTACATTTTGATAAAATATGAGATTGACTTATGCTTTAGTATGCTATAAAATTAAGATAGGTAATAGAATATGAAAAATAAAATTGTAATTTTAAGTTGTTTAATTTTGATTGTAGTAATAGGAGCTTTTGCAATTTCTTATTTTAATAATGTTGAAATAAACGAATATGAATCTTATGCAATATATTTAGAACAAACAAATGGTAATTATTTACCATCAAATGATAATGTTTGGCCTGATAATTATATTATTAATATAGAAAAATCTTATTGTGAATATGGTTCGCAAATATCGTGGGATTATGAGAACAATAATGTTTTAGTTTCTTCTGATGGAAGTGATAAGTGTTATATGTATTTTGATTATTTTGTTTTAACAGATTATTTAGTTAATAATCATACTATAGATAATGGTTTGATTAAACATACTGTAGATAATATATTGTCAGCAGCAGATAATAATTATCGATATTCAGGTAGTAATGAAATTGTCAATAATAATTATGTTTGTTTAGGAAATGAAGAAAATATTTGTTCTGAAGATAATGTATATAGAATTTTAGGTTTATATCACAGTAATGAAATATATAATGTTAAACTTATTAAAAACAAAGCTTTGTCAAATTTATCGTGGGATAATTATTTAAATAATTATACAAATTCAACAATTAATGCATACTTAAATAATGATTTTTATAGTAGTCTTAATAGTGACTATCATAATATGATAATTGATAATTCTTATAATATTGGTACTGTAGTAGATGGCACAGCAAAAAACATTATTGATTTAGAGCAGATTAATACTATAGTATCTAAAGTAAGTCTTATGAATGCTTCTGATTATGCATACGCCAGCGGGGCAAGTAATTGGAATAAAAATGTTAGTAGTTATAATGAATTTGCTGCTGAGAACTGGTTATATACTGAAATAAGTGAATGGACTATCAATGGTAATTCTGTAAATTCTAATGCAGTATATTCTATTGCAATAGATGGAAATCTTATTGAAAGTAATATAGATGAATTGTTTTCGGCTAGACCTGTAGTAACTTTAAGTTCTGATGTATTATTGTTATCTGGTGATGGAACAATTGATAATCCTTTTAGGATTTTTCAAAAATAGGAGATTAAATGGTTTGTGATAAATGTGGTAGTGCACTGCCTTCAGAAGGATATATTTGTAAAGAGTGCGGAGCAATGATGAATAAAAGTCAAATTGATTCTAATAAAAAAAATAAAAATAAAGAATACAAAAAAACATATTTATCTGATCATTTTGGTGTTAAGAAAAATATTGAATACAGAAAAAAAGATAAATCATATATTTATGCATATGTTATTATTTTTGTATTTTTAATGGCATTAGCGGTTATACTATACCTATTAAGGTAGGTACGCTAATGTTTTTTATTTGTATACAAATATTTTTTGCTAGAATTATAGATGTTTCAATTGGAACTATAAGGACTCTTTTAATGGTTAAAGGTAAAAGGAAAATTACCGCAATTCTTGCATTTATTGAAGTTATGATATGGTTTTATATTGCTAAATCGGCTTTGGATAATGTAAGTGATAGTATATGGATTCCAATTAGCTATGCTGGTGGTTTTGCTGTAGGTACATATATTGGAACATTTATAACTAATACTTTTATAAATGGATTAATATCTATATTTGTAATTACAAAATATAATAATGATTTAATGATTAATAAATTAAGAGAAAGTGGTTATGGTGTATCAGTTTTAAATTTGAAGAAAGAAAAAAATAATGAAAAAAAAGATATGCTGTTTATTCAAATAAATAAAAAAAGTTTAAACTATTTGATAAATTTGATTAAAAGTATCGATAAATCCTCTTTTATTGTAATAAATGAAACAAAAAATGTTTATAACGGAATTATTAAATAATATTTGGTTTTTATTGATATTTATGGTATAATTACTTTAGCTGAATTTAAGCGGGCACCTACAGGTTCCTGCTTTTGTTTATAAAATGGGAGGTTTTATGGAAAAAGCATTAAAAGAATTAGAAAAATTATTAGAAAATCCACTTAAGGATATTGAAATAATAGTTGATGAAATAACTTTTTATGAAAAAGATAAAAACAAATTTTTAACTGTTGTTTTAGATAAAGTTGGTGGTATTGATATGGATACTATTGTTGAAGCTAGTCATATAGTTAATAAAGTAGTAGATGATATGAATTTTCCTAGTGAAAATTATATATTAGATGTAATAAGTAAGGAAAGAGGATAATATGAACAGCAAAGATTTAATTAAAGCAATTGATGCATTAGTACTTGAAAAAGGAATAAATGCAGACTATATATATGATAGTTTGGAATTAGCTCTTCAAACAGCTTATAGAAAAAACTTTGATTCTAAAACTAATGTAAGAGTATATATTAATAGAGATAATGGTACTATTAAAGTATTTACTTATATGATAGTAGTAGATGAATACATAGAACCAACATATATTGAAGAAGAAGACGAAGAAGGTAATATAATTGAAAAAGAAATAGAACCTGAAATTAATAGAGATGCACAAATTCTTTTAGAGGATGCTAAAAAAATAAAAGAAGATGTAGTAATAGGTTCAGAAATTGAAATTGAAGTCACTCCAAAAGATTTCGGTAGAGTAGCTGCCGGAACAGCAAAGCAAGTTGTAGTACAAAAAATAAGAGAAGCAGAAAAAGAAATTATTATAAATGAGTATGCTGGTAAAGAAAATGAATTAATGCTTGGAATGGTAGCGCTTGAGGATCAAAGAAATTTCTATATTGATTTAGGAAAAGCTAGAGGAATACTTCCAAAAGAAGAAATAATACCTGGTGAAAATATTGAAATGGGATCTAATATTAAAGTATACGTTACTAAAATAGATCAAAATAATAAAGGT
>CAYJNH010000008.1:13970-25552 GCA_964371705.1 uncultured Muribaculaceae bacterium | reverse complement strand
AAAATACATTTATATAAAAAAGAAAAGAAAGTTTTTTTATTTAGAAAAGAATTTAAATTATAATTAATATTTTTTGCAATTTTATCATAAATTAAAATAAATAAATTACCGAGTAAATATCCTAATATAATTCCAATCCAAGCATCTTTTCCTGAAAATCTAAACATATAAGAAAATCCTACACCTAGAAACATAGCTTTTCCAAGAAAAAAATTAGTACTAATATATTCACTTTTAGTTATAAACATCTGTGATTAACCCCCTTCTGGAAATAGTTAAATTACTATCGATATTTATTTCAGCACGTCTCCATAAATTTTCATTATCTTTTCGTGTATCAATATAATAATAATTACTTAAACCTAATAAATCTGTATTGTTTTTTTGAAGAAAATTAATGAATTCATATATTTTATTATTTAATTCTTCTGATAATTTTTTTTCGATATTTTCATAAGAACTCAAATCATTTAAATCAATATCTTTAGTATTTTTTTTTATTTCTACTATAACATCTAAAGAAACAAAAATATCATTTGCAGTAACATTGACATCAATTTTTTCAAACTTAGTAATAGCCTCGATTACATCATTGTTGTACTTTGCATTTAATATGATATTAGTATTTTCATTAATAAAAGAATTATATATATTAGAAATATCATTATCAGCACTTAATACATATTTATCATTTTCAAATAAAGCAATGCCATCTAATATTATTTTGTTCTCATCAATTTTAACTAAACTAATTGCGGGATCCATTTTTTCTTCTTTCATTTTTTGAACAAATACAGCAAATGGCATATCAATATAATAATTTTGGCTATATACATTGTTTTTTATCATATCATATAAATAAAATGCAGAGCTAGGGTTTTCTTCACTAGTATTTTTTAGTACATCCTCAGGAGTACAATCATCAGTCATAACTAACAAAAATTCTTCATTTAATTTAGGATTTCTCATAACAAAATCAGATAATTCTAAAATATAATTTTCGGCAATAGTTTTAGAAATAATTATTACCTGAGTATGAGAAAAATACGCACTGCTAGGTAAAGCTCTTATTGCATTTACTCCTGTTTCATAAATGCTACTTCCTGAAGCAGTAATAGTATAAGTGTTAGTATCAATTGTTGCACCTTCTTTTTTATTATCCATAACTTCATATGTTATAACAAATTCATTATCAATATAATCGATACCCATTCCTGTAATATATGACAATGAATTTAATTCTTTATAATCAACACACCCAGTTACAAAAAATAAAAAATATATTAATATTAATATTTTCATTATTTTTCCCTCGTTAAATTTTCTTTTACTAATGATTGACTTCTTTGTTTATCTTTTTGCTCATCTTTCTTTAAAAAAACTTTTCCAAAATAATTTATATCAAAAGGCGCTATAGGGGTAGTATATACTTTTCCTAAAGAATAGGTACTAGCAATTTTTATAAGCATAAAAAACATGATCATAACCCACCCATATAATCCTAAGAAAGCAGCTGCTATTAAAAAAAGAAATCTATAATATCTAGTAGCATTAATCATATCGATATCAGTAAATATTAAGCTGGACACAAAAGTTAAAGCTATAACAATTATCATAATTGGAGAAACAATTCCAGCATTAACAGCTGCTTCTCCTAAAACAAGTGCACCTAATATAGAAATAGATGAACCATATGCCGAAGGAAATCTTAAATCACTTTCTCGTAAAATTTCACTCAATATTAATATGATAAAAGCTTCAATAAAAGCAGGAAATGGAAGACCATCTCTTTGGACTGCAAAATTTAATAATAAACTAGTAGGAATAGCTTCCATATTATAATTAACAATTGCGATATAAAGACCAGGACCTAAGACAGTAATAAAAAAAGCGAACATTCTAATAATTTTAATAAAATTAACGTTTGTACTTTTAGTATAAACATCAGTAGCTGGATGAAAAAAATCTATAAAAAAGCAAGGAGTTATTAATACAAATGTAGCATTATCAACGACTATCGCTATTTTACCATTTAATAAAGATTGAGCAACATCATCAGGTCTTTCAGAATATTTAATAGTAGGAAATATGCTTCTTGACTCTCCATCTATTAAATGAGCAACTTGACTAGAATCAATGATACCATCTATATCTATATTTTTAATTTTGTCATAAACTTTATCTACTAATTTCTTATCAGTAATATCATCTAAATATAATATTCCTACAAAAGTACTTGTTTTTCTTCCTAAAGTTATATTTTTTGTTTTTAATTTGCTACTTTTAATTCTTCTTTTAATAAGACCAACGTTCATTAAATAGTTTTCTACAAATGCATCTTTTGGACCATTAATGCTAGCTTGTACTTGTGGTGAAGCTACGCTTCGAAAAACTACTAATCTAGCTTCAACTGCATAAACAGTGGAACCATCAATTACTATAGCGTATCCATTAGTTAAATAAAATTCTATTTTATCAAAATTAGTGACTTTAACAGAATTTGATCCAGCAAGTAAATTTTCTAAAGAACCGATATTTTTTTTAAAATTTATAATATTCACTAAATTTTTTAAAATCATATCATTAATTTTATCACTTGATGCAGTTGTTTCCATATAAACAACATTTATTTCCCTTAAAATAGAAATTTTATAATTTTTAATAATTATATCAGTACACCCATTAAATTCTTTTTGTATTCTTTTTATCACATTCATATAATCACCATATATATTGTTTACCAAATAATGGATATTTATGTATGTATATATGACTATAATAAGTCAAATAACTGTAAAAATACTTTTTTTTTGATTTTTAGTTTGTTATAATGTTTTGTAGGAGGTTAGAAATGAAAGATATAAAGAAAAAAACTAGCGCTAAAAACACAAAAAAAAGTAGTGCTAAAAAAGAAGTTAAAACTACTAAAGTAATAAAAGAAGAAAAAATAGAAGTAGTTAAAGAAACTTCAAAACCTAAAGTTACTCAAAAAGTAGCTGATGTAAATACTACATCAATTATTAAATGGAGTAAATTAGGGATTTTAGGAGTAGGTGTAATATTATTTGTTATTGGATTTTTTACAACTGAAACATCAAATATTATGCATTTTAGTGGTATATCATTAGTAGCATTATCAGGAATTATGAGTGTTGTAAAATGCGAAAAATATGCTTTAGTAAAAGCATTAGGTATATTAACAGGTGCAGCAATATTAATTACTTGGTTTATCCCAAATGCAACTTTTAATGGGGCTGAACTAATGCCTTATGAAGTAGTTGGAGTAGGATTAACTGATTTAGCGACTATGGCATATTATTCAATATATTTTGCTTTAGATAAAATAATATTTATTTTTATGGTAGCTTTATTTTATGGAGTATTATCAAATGTTGAATCGTATAATGTTTTAACAAGCAAAATAGCTAATAAACTTAAAGATAAAAAATTATTATCAGTGATTTCGTCAATAGTAGTATTATTTATTTTTACAAGTTTATTTTCACAAACATTAATGGTGGTATTATTTATACCATTCATAATAGCAGTTTTATCAAAAATGAATATTGACAAAACAACAGCATTTATGGTTACTTTCGGAGCAATGTTAGCAGGATTAATTGGAGTTCCTTACGGTTCAGAAGGACTACAATTTTTTACTCAATATACGAGTATTCCGTTTTTAAATGGTTTTGAATACAGATTAATCATTGCGCTTGCATCACTTGCTTTATTTGTACTATTTACAGTACTAAGAATGAAAGCGATTAAAGATGAAACTAACTTAGAAGTAATAAAAGATCCATTTGAAATAAAAGAAGAAAAAGAAAAAATTAATATAATTCCTATATCAGTAGTACTAGGAATTACAGCAGTTCTAGCAATTTTAGGATTTATTAATTGGCAATTATATTTTGAGACAACAGTATTTGCAGATTTTCACATATGGCTATTAGAACTTTCAGTAGGTGAAACAGCAATTTTTGCTAGAATACTAGGTTCAACAGCAGCAGCTTTTGGTACTTGGGATCTACTTATTGGAATAGTATTAACATTTGTTATGAGTATTTTAATTGCATTTGTTGGAAGAGTTAAATTTAGCAGTTTCATTGATGGAGCAGTAAAAGGTTTAAAAATATTTGCAAAATCTAATATAGTAGTTATATTAGTATTTGTACTATTTATAGTATCATACATAACTCCATTTATGGCATCAATTGCAGACTATTTCTTTGGTCTAACAGTTAACTTAGAACCTAATTTAACTAGTATAGTAGCATTGATATCTTCAGTATTCCATCCTGATTTAGGATATACAGGATATATTGTTGGTCCATATGTATCTACTATGTATGTAGATCATTTATCAGTAGTATCAGTTATATTCTCATCTATGTATGGTATAGTTCAAATTTTTGCGCCAACAAGTATAGTTTTAGTTTTAGGTTTAATTTACACTAAAGTAAGTTACAAAGAATGGCTAAAAACTATATGGATGTTTGCAGTAGGAATATTTGTAGTAGTATTAATTTTAGTAAACGTT
Organism: uncultured Muribaculaceae bacterium; assembly: GCA_964371705.1. Lineage (GTDB taxonomy): Bacteria > Bacillota_I > Bacilli_A > RF39 > UBA660 > CAKOSP01. The sequence continues at coordinate 21,009 of CAYJNH010000008.1, read as the reverse complement.
TTATACTATATTGCATAAAAGAGCATGAAAATGCTTTTTTTATTTGAAAAAATATAGTAATATAATTATATGGAAGAATATATAGATTTACCTACAAACCAGTGGTTTGTAGAACAATTAGACAAAGGAAAAAAAGATGATAGTTTAAATATGGGAGAATTAATTCACAAATATTTAGAAAATCATTCTAAACAAGAAAAACTGGATGTGAGATTAATAAATCATTCACATTTTATTAATGACATAAATAATTTGTATGAAATATCAAGTAAAAAGCAAACACAATATCATGCATTTTATGATAAAAATATTGTGAAAATAGTTCAATTATACAAAGATAGTAATAATAATGGTATTTATAGTGGTTTAGAATATAAAATAAAAGATGATGAAATAAAAAGAATTAAATTTGATATTTCAATGGATAATTTTAAAGAAGATGAAAAATATAGAAATGTAGATGCTACAATGCAAATAAATGAAAAAATATTTAGAATAAAAACACAAGATTTAGAGTTGTCAAAAATTATGATGAGATATTTAGATAGATTTTCATATTTGGATTCAAGTTTGTTTGCAATATATTTTGATAATTATTTTAAATCTGAAGAAATAGATAAATCAAAATACAAATATGAATTAGAAATAGTCGATGTGAATAAAAATAGTAATAAAGCACCAATAATAACATAGAATGGAAATAGGTGACTATATATGTTTAATAATTTTGGAGTATATGTAGCAAAAATTTTAAAAGAAATGGAAAAAGAAAGAAGTAAATTAAAGCACCCATTCGTGGGTAGTGAACATTTACTTCTTTCTTTATTAAAAAATGATTCAAAAGTAATTTCGATTATGAAAAAAAATAATATTGACTATGACATTTTTAGAAAAGAATTAGTGAAAATTGTTTCTATGCCAAAGAAAAATGTTGAGTTTAATTTGTATACACCTTTATTAAAAAGAGTGTTAGCAAATTCTTTTGAAAATGCCCAAGAAAATAATAATGGAAAAGTAACGACAACTCATTTGATAATATCAATATTAGATGAAGGAGAAGGTGTAGCTATTAGGATTTTAATGGGTTTAAATGTAGATTTAGATAAACTATATGAAGATTTTCAATCAAATAAAATAGCTAAAAACGAAATAAATGTAAGCAGCGGTAAAATACTCAATGAAGTAGTGGATATAAATGAAAAAACAATTGGTAGAGAAAAAGAAATAAATTTAATTATAGAAACATTATTTAGAAAAAAGAAAAATAATCCACTTTTAGTTGGAGATGCAGGAGTAGGAAAAACAGCAATAGTAGAAGAACTTGCTAGAAGAATAGTGAAAAAACAAGTGCCAAGAAAACTGCTAAATATGAAAATAGTTAATTTAGAAATGTCTAGTTTAGTTGCAGGTACAAAATATAGAGGGGAATTTGAAGAAAAATTAACAAAATTAATAGAAGAAATAACAAGTAATAAAAATATAATATTGTTTATAGATGAAATACACACTATGATAAATGCAGGCGGAGCTGAAGGTGCAATTAGTGCTGGGGATATATTAAAACCATACTTAGCAAGAAGTGATATCAAATGTATTGGAGCAACAACAACTTATGAATATGAAAAATATTTAACAAAAGATAAAGCCTTATGCAGACGTTTTGAAAACATTCAAGTTCTAGAACCTTCAATAAAAGAAACAGAAACAATTCTAAATTGCGTAAAAGAAGAATATGAATTCTTTCATAATATAAAAATTTCAAAAAATAATATAAAAGAAATAGTTGATAGTGCTCAAAAATACATGCAAAATAAAAAAAATCCAGATAAATCACTGGATTTATTAGATACTGTATGCTCTTACATTAATATTAAATATGACAAAACAACAATTGACAATTTATTAAGTGATAAATTAAATTTAATTAAAACAGCAAAAGAAAAATATATTGAAGAAAATAATTTTAGTAAAGCGTGTATATATAAAAATAAAGAAAATATACTAAAAAATAAAATAGAACATTTGAAAAAAGAAAATAAAAAAATAATAACTAGTAAAGATATTAGAGAATTATTAGTGAAAAAATTAAATAACCCATATATAAATAATAATAATTTAAAGAGTAACATAACTGAAGAATTAACTCAAATTAATTTAGAAAACAATACAATTTCAAAAATACTAAATATGGTAGAAAAAAAAGTTGAGTTTCCAGAAAAAAACATATATGTACTTTTAAAAAAAGACCCAAAAGAAAAAAATGTTTTAAATATATTAGAAAATTCATTTGAAAACACAATAAAACTAAATGGATTAGATTACGTACATGAAAATTCTTTAAGTAAATTAGTTGGTAATACATATGGATATTCAGAATACGAAAATAACTATATTTTTAATAAAATAAAATATAATAGATATACAGTGATATTAATTGAAAATTATAATGTTATGAATGAAAAAATTAAAAAATTGTTTAATACCATAAAAGATGCAGGTTATATTACAGATTGTAAGGGAGAAAAAATTGATTTTGGAGGTTCATTATTATTTGCAACTACAGAGATAAATAAGGAATCAAGTTTAGGTTTTGTAACTCAAAAAAAGAATGAAATAGAACATATTAATTTAACTGATTTTGATGAAATAATTGAGCTTGAATATGTATTAGATATCAAAGGTTCAGAAAAACAAAAAACAGTTATATAAAATATAAAAAAATTCCAATTAATAGATATACAAATTAATATTTAAATGATATACTTTAAATATAATCAAAATTGGGATGTGAAAGTAATGAAAGGACAAATTTTAAAAAACAAAAAATATATATTAACAATAATAGCCGTATTACTAATCATGGTAATAGGGTTTTCTTATGGATATTTTGCGACAATAAATGAAGGAACGGACCCTAGTGAAATATATATAACAACAGAGTCAGGAAATAAACTGGTTTTTACGCAAGGAAACGAATTAACAATAAGAGCAACAGAAGAAAATTTTGCGCAAGGCGGGGCTAATTTAGAAACAGAAACAGTAACAAAAGCAACTTTATATGCAAATGAGGAAAATACAGAAGTACAAGAAAATTATAATGTGTATTTTTCAGTTGTAGAAAATACATATGGATATACAACAGAAGAAAAAAAGCCAGAACTACTATTAAATGTGACATCACCAGAAGGAATAGAAATAGATACTTTAACAGATCTTAATTATGTAACAGTAATAGACGCAGTAACAAAAGAAGAAGTAAGTGGATATGATATAACAGATTTTGACGGAATAGTAAATTTTGCAACTGGACAAGAAATTAAGTCAACAGATAAAGAATCAGGAACAGTACAAGAATGGAAAGTAAAATTAACATATATAAATTTAGATACAAACCAAGGATCAAATTTAAATAAAAAGATAGATGCAGATGTAATATTAACACAAGATGATTTAATAGAAGAACAAGGACCGCAAATAGCATTTACAAGCAATTTTGTACCAACAGAACACGGGTGGACAAATCAAGATGTAAAATACACAGTAAGTATAACTGATACAGATAATGTAGGAATAGCAAGTACAAAATATTGTGTGGATGAAAAAATATGTACACCAACAGAAGAATATACAGGAACTGAAATAAACGTCAGTGAAGAAGGCGAAGTTTTGGTATGTGTAGAAGTAATAGATGTAAATTCAAATAGAAAAGTAGAATGTTCAACTAAATCAAAAATAGATAAAACAGCACCAGAAGTGGGAGAAATAGTATTAAAAGGAACTGAAGGAAATGATTTATACTATACAAGTAATGTAGAAGTAGAAGTAACAAATGGAACAGATATACTTTCAGGTCATGATACAACAACAGCAAATGTACAGTCAATAACAGAAGATACAACAAGTCAAGAAGTAATAATAACAACAAGGGATAAAGCAGGAAACAGTGCATCAAAAAGTATAGTAGTAAAAGTTGATAAAACAGCACCAGTAATAACAGGGGCAGAAAACAAAGTTCTAGCAAAAGATGAATACATAAATTTACTAGAAAATGTAAGATGTACAGATGCAGGATCAGAAGAAGGATATTGTAAATTAGAAGTAAGCCCAGAGAAAATAGATACAAGTGAAATAGGAAGTTACGAAGTAAAATATACAGCAGAAGATTTTGCAGGAAATGTAGCAGAAAAAACAATAACAGTAGTAGTTGGTGATGATTATCCAATAATAGAATTTGATTATGAAGAAGGAGCAGTAAATTCAAATGGATGGTCAAAAGAAGATGCAACAGTAAATGTAACAATAACGGATAGTCAAAATTATGATATAGAAGTAAAAAAATATTGTATAAGTGACAAAGAATGTAAGCCAGAAACAACAATGACAACAAATGCGATAGAAGTAAATAAAAATGGAACAAATGTAGTATGTGTACTAGCAGAAAATGAAAATAATAAAGAAACAGTAAGATGTACAAAAGAACTAAAAATAGACAAAACCATGCCGACAGTTGGAGAAATAATATTAGAAGGAACACAGGGAGATAACGGCTGGTATACTAGTGATGTAAAGGTAAGTTATAAAGGGGCAGTTGATGATGTATCAGATGTAAGCGTTACATTAAGTCATAGTTTTGTAACAATAGAAGGAAGCACAACAGTAACACTTACAGTAACAGATGCAGCAGGAAATGTAACAACAACAAGTAAAGTAGTAAAAATAGACAAGACAGCGCCAGTAATATCAACATCTAATATAATATTATCTGGAGAGCAAAAAGATGCATCTAGTGGATGGTATACAGGAAATGTAACAATAACAAAAACAAATGGAACAGATGCACACTCAGGAATAAAAAGTGCGGTTTTATCGCACTCGAGTATAACATCAAATACAACTGTATCAGGAACAACAGTAACACTTACGGTAACAGATAATGCAGGAAATGTAGCAACGACGAGTAAAATAGTAAAATTAGATAAAACAGCGCCAACAGCAGGAAATATAAGTGTAAAAAGTGGAACACTAGGTGATAATGGATGGTATAAAACAAATGTAACACTTGAAGCAACAGGTGGAAGTGATGCATTAAGTGGCTTTAAAAGTAATACATTATCAACAACAAGTGTAACAACAGAAGGAAGCACTGTAGTAACGCTTACAACAAGAGATGTCGCGGGAAATACATCACAAAAAACATTAACTATAAAAAAAGATTCAGTAGTGCCAACAAAACCGACATTTGTAATGAAAAAAGAAACAAGTTCAGGAGTAGAACTTGATCATAGCTCAACGGAGTGGAGAAATTATAGTATTTATAGAACAGCATTTGTATCTGCAGATACAACAAGTAAAGTAGCAAGATATCAGTATTCATCAAATTGTTCAACAAATATCTTAGCACATACAAATACAGGGAATGCAACTTATAGTAACAATATGAATTCTGCATATTGTGTAAGAAGTGTAGATAATGCAGGAAATGTAAGTCCATGGTCTGATAAAATGTATTTAAAAATAGATAAAACAGATCCAAGTGTACCTATAACAGAATTTGCTAGGGATATAGAAGGTACACAAATAATAACAGATATAACAAGTGATATTTGGAGAAATTATAATTTTTACAGAGTAAGTACAACATCAACAGATACAGGTGGAAGTGGAATAGCGGGTTATCAAGCATCAGTAGATTGCTCAACTGGAGTAAATAATTTTGGCGCTACATTAAGTTATACAACAGAAGTGTCCAATTCATTTTGTATAAGAAGTGTTGATAACGCAGGTAACACAAGTGAATGGTCAGATAGAATATATACACAAATAGACAAAACAGCACCAGTACCAGGAAGTATAACATTAAGTGGAACAAAAGGAGTGGAAGACTGGTATAGATCTACAGTAACAGCAACTAAAGGAACAGCATCAACAGATGCTGGAGGATCAGGAATAAAAACTGATGTAGTAAGTCCGGCAAGTGTAACAGCAGACGGAAGTAATAATATAGTAAAAAGAACAGTAACAGATAATGCAGGAAATGTAGCAGAAACAAGTGTAATAGTAAAAAAAGATACAGTTAAGCCAGTAGTAACAGCGGATAATATAATAGTAACTGGAACAACAGGAACAAACGGTTGGTATACAAGCAATGTAACAATAACAGCAAGTGGATATAGTGATGCATTAAGTGGAGTACAAAGCGCAGTATTATCACACTCAAGTATAACGACAGAAACAAGTGGAACAACAGTAACATTAACAGTAACGGATAAAGCAGGAAATGTATCAACAGCAAGTAAAATAGTTAAAATAGATAAAACAACGCCAAGCGTACCAACAGTTAATTTTTCGACAAGTAGTACTGGAAGCCCAGCAATAACAAATATGACAAGTAGTATTTGGAGAAATTATAACGTCTATAGAACTAGTATAGTTGGAACAGATAGCAGAAGTGGAATAGCAAGGTACGAGTCATCAACAACATGCAATGAATCAAATGTAACTACCATATCACAAACACAATCATACACATCAAATATAAACACATCATATTGTGTAAGAAGTGTAGATAATGCAGGACGTAAAAGTGCATGGAGTAGTAGAATATATGTAAAAATAGATAAAACAGTGCCAAGTGAGCCAGCATTTACACTAAAAAATGGAACAAGTAGTGGAGCAGTATTAGATCATGAGTCAACAGTATGGAGAAATCACAACATATATAAAAGTGCAGTAACATCAACGGATTCAGGTGGAAGTGGATTGTTAAGATATGAATACTCAACAAACTGCTCAACAAGTGTAACAACATACACTGCAACGGCAGCGGCAACATATTCATCAAATATGAACACAGGATATTGTATAAGAAGTGTTGATAATGCAAACAATGTAAGTGCATGGTCCGAAAAAATGAACTTGAAAATAGATAAAACAGATCCAGTACCAGGTAGTATAACATTAAGTGGAACAAAAGGAGTGGAAAATTGGTATAGATCTACAGTAACAGCAAGTAAAGGAACAGCATCAACAGATTCTGGAG
>CAYJNH010000008.1:0-13870 GCA_964371705.1 uncultured Muribaculaceae bacterium | reverse complement strand
TAACATTAACGGTAACAGATAAAGCAGGAAATGTATCAACAGCAAGTAAAATAGTCAAAATAGATAAAGCAAATCCTACTACTCCAACATATACTATAACAAGAGACAGTTTAACTGGAACAGTTATAACTAATACTAGTTCTTGGAGAAATTACAGTATATATTTAAAAAATATAACATCAACAGATTCAGGAAGTGGAGTAGCAAGTTATCAATATTCAACTAATTGTACAGGGACTGTGACTGGAACAAGTACATCATCATCTACTTACAGTTATACTGGAAATAGTTATAATACATCATATTGTTGGAGAGCGGTAGATAATGCAGGAAGAACGAGCGGATGGTCAGAAAGGTTTTATGTAAAAATAGATAAGATAGTGCCAAGTACACCAACATTTACACTAAAAAATGGAACAAGTAGTGGAGCAGTATTAGATCATGAATCAACAGAGTGGAGAAATTATAACATATATAAAAGTGCGGTAACATCAACGGATACAGGTGGAAGTGGATTATTAAGATATGAATATTCAACAAACTGCTCAACAAGTGTAACAACGTATACTGCAACGGCAGCGGCAACATATTCATCAAATATGAATACAGGGTATTGTATTAGAAGTGTAGACAATGCAAATAATGTAAGTCCATGGTCTGAAAAGATGAATTTAAAAATAGACCAAACAGACCCAGTGCCAGGGACAATTGTATTAAGTGGAACAGAAGGAGTAGAAGACTGGTATAGATCTACAGTAACAGCAAGTAAAGGAACAGCATCAACAGATTCTGGAGGATCAGGAATAAAAACTGATGTAGTAAGTCCGGCAAGTATAACAGCAGACGGAAGTAATAATATAGTAAAAAGAACAGTGACAGATAATGCAGGAAATGTAGCAGAAACAAGTGTAATAGTAAAAAAAGATACAGTTAAGCCAGTAGTAACAGCAGCTAATATAATAGTAACTGGAACATTAGTAAATGGCTGGTATACAAGTAATGTAACAATAACAGCAAGTGGATATAGTGATGCATTAAGTGGAGTGCAAAGTGCAGTATTATCACACTCAAGTATAACAAGTGAAACAAATGGAACAACAGTAACATTAACGGTAACAGATAAAGCAGGAAATGTATCAACAGCAAGTAAAATAGTTAAAATAGATAAAACAGCGCCAAGTATACCAACAGTTAATTTTTCGACAAGTAGTACTGGAACACCAGCAATAACAAATATGACAACTGATATGTGGAGGAATTATAGCTTATATAGAACAAGTATAGTTGGAACAGATAGCAGAAGTGGAATAGCAAGATATGAGTCATCAACAACATGTAATGAATCAAACGTAACTACCATGTCACAAACACAATCGTACACATCAAATATAAACACATCATATTGTGTAAGAAGTGTAGATAACGTAGGATATAAAAGTGCATGGAGTAGTAGAATATATGTAAAAATAGATACAACAGCGCCAGTAGCTGCTACAATTAATGTTAGTGGGACAACTGGAGATAATAATTGGTATATCACCAATATAGGTATAAGTGCAACAGGAGGATCAGATACATTAAGTGGATTTGAAAGTAATACACTCAACACATCATCCATCACATCTGACACAAGTGGATATACAATTGTTGTAACTACAAGAGATAAAGCAGGAAATACAAAGACATCAACAAAAACGGTTAAACGAGATGCAACACCACCAACAAAACCTACTATTACTGCATTGTTATTACCAGATAAAACAACATATACATCAGACTCACTTACATATCAAGATGTCAGTATTATTTTAGATTCTACTGATGCAATGAGTGGAATTTCACATTTCTTAGAAGGAGTACCTTATACACCTACTGGTAGCTTTATAGGAATACCTTTCGAAGAAACGGATACTATTTACACTCAAAAAGTTTATACAACAACAGCGGATTCAGGAACATATTATTACAAAGCGGTTGATCAAGCAGGAAATCAATCAGCACAAGGAGATTCATTGTTCAACCCATATGCAACTTATAAAATTAATATAAAAGAAGAATTATCAAGTTATCTACCAGACAAACATACAACAGCTCAAGGTTTATATGAACATGAACTAAGTCTTACTAATGGAGCTGCTGATTATAATTTTAGATATTCTGGAAGTAGTTCAGTAGTAGATGAAAATTACATATGTTTTGGAAGCGATACAACACCGTGCCCTTCAGCTAATTTATATAGAATTATAGGTTTTTACGAACATTATGGAACATATGTTACGAAGTTAATTCAGCAAAATAAAAGTGCAAATAGTATGGTAATGAATTCTTCAGGAGAAATTGCATACAATGTTTCAACAGTATTTAATTATTTACATAACACTGTGTATAATGGTTATACTACAACTCACAAAAATCTAGTACAAAATATAGGTTGGTACCAAGGCGGATCACCGTGGAATGAATCACAAATTGCATACGACTATTATAGAGAAGATATTCTAACACCAGAGGAAGCAATTATTACTGCAAACATGGGACTTATAAATATTCATGATTACGCTTATGCAGGAGCACAAAGTACGTGGACTACACCTCTATTCAGTTATAATACAGTGGTCTCACAAAATTGGATGTATAATGAAGGTGAACAACACTGGACTATTTCACATATTGTAAATAGACCTCATATTAGCTATCATTATATGTTTGATGGTGGTAAAATCAGTGTCGTTCAAAACAATTGGGATTATTACGTTAGGGCTTCAGTGTATTTAAAATCTACGACAAAAATAGCATCAGGTTCAGGTACAGCAAGTAATCCATTTAGAGTTTATTAATACAAATTGATTTTTAACTAAAGCTATAGTATAATTTATAGAGAATAGGAAGAGTTATATGAAAAAAAAATCTAAAAAAAATAGTAATAATATTTTAAACACAAAACAAAAGCTAATATTATCTATAATATTAATTATTAATTTAGGAATGATGTTATTTAATTGGTTTGGTGGTATAGGTGACATAAATGTTAGTGGAACAATTATTTTATACAATCCAATAACAGTAATATTTATTTTAATGATTCTTTGGGGAACATGGCATACATTTAAAATAAATATAAATCGGAAATTAGTAATTATTGGAATATTAGGAATATTATTTATGGAAATATATACATTTCTAACATGGCATCTACTTGGAGAATTAAATTATTTTAGTATAGTAGCCAGTGTAGATTTAGCATATATTAATTTCTACATAGGAGTATTAACTACAATAATTCTCTTAATAACAGCAATAGCTTTTGAAAGAAGATACAATTAAAATGTATTTTCTTTTTTTTTTGAAATATAATTTTATAGGAGGCTAATTAAAGTGGGATTAACAGAAAAGCAAGTAGTTGAATCAAGAGTAAAATATGGTAGTAATGAAATAACAATAATAAAACAAAAAAAGTTTGTAAATATGCTATTAAATGCATTAGCAGACCCGATTATAAAAATACTTTTATTAGCATTAATTATTAAAATAATATTTTTGTTTAGAGACTTTGATTGGTTTGAAACAATTGGTATATTAATAGCGGTTCTTATGGCAACTTTTATATCTAGTATATCTGAATACAGCTCTGAAAAGGTATTTAATAAATTACAAGAAGATAATTCAAAGATAAAATCAAAAGTTTATAGAGATGGCATCTTAAAAGAAATAAATATAGATCAAATAGTTGTAAATGATATAGTTCAAATATCAACTGGAGATAAAATTCCAGCAGATGGTTACATAATTAATGGTAATTTAAGTTTAGATGAATCAGCATTAAACGGAGAAACAAAAGAAGCAAAAAAAGTTTCTGTAATTAAAAATCAATTACCAGTTAAAAATAATATTATTTACAGAGGAAGTGTGGTTTATAGTGGTAGTGCTATTTGCAAAATAAACAAAGTGGGAATAAACACAATATATGGAAATATAACCAAAGAATTAAATGAAAAAACGATAGATAGTCCACTTAAAATAAGATTAAGAACTCTGGCTAATTCGATAAGTAAATTAGGTTATGTAGGTGCATTTATAGTAAGTTCTATATATTTATTTAATTCTATAGTAGTAGCAAATAATTTTGATATCGATTTAATTATAATTACAATTACAAATTTCAGTGAAATGTTTGAATATATATTATATGCTTTAACATTAAGTGTAACTATTATAGTAGTGGCTGTACCTGAAGGACTTCCTATGATGATAACATTAGTTTTATCTAGTAATATGAAAAAGATGATGAAAGATAATGTATTAGTTCGAAATATGATAGGAATAGAAACAGCTGGAAATATAAACTATTTATTAACTGATAAAACAGGTACTTTAACTAAAGGGAAATTATTTGTAACTAAATTTATGACTGCAGATAATAAAGAATTTTTTAATTATTCAGAAATAGAAAAAAATAATAAATTAAAAAAAATAATACAATATTCATTATATTATAATAATGAAGCTGTATTTTCAGATAATGAAGTATTAGGTGGTAATTCAACTGACCGCGCTATTATGTCATTTATATCAAAAAAAATGGACAGTATCAAAATGATAAAAAAAGAAGAGTTTGATAGTGAAAAAAAATATAGTTGTATAACAGTATTAGATGAAATAGAAAAACAATATTACAAAGGAGCTAGTGAAGTTTTATTAGAAAAATGTAAATATTATTATGATAAATATTGTAATCAAAAACCAATTATAAATATAAAATACATAAAAGATAACATTAAACAATTAACAACTAAAGGTAACAGAGTAATAGTTTTAACAGAAAAAAAAGAAAACGATTATATATATATAGGTTTACTAGCAATTAAAGATGAATTAAGAAAAGAAGCTACAAAATCGATAAATATAATAAAAAAAGCAGGGATTAATGTAATTATGATTACAGGTGATTCAAAAGATACAGCAAAAGTAATTGCAAAGGAATCTGGTATAATAACAAATATCAAAAATTTAATCATCACTAGCGACGATTTAAATAAACTTACAGACGAAGAGGTAATTGAAATAATTCCTAATATCAAGGTAATAGCTAGAGCGCTTCCTCAAGATAAAAGTAGGTTAGTTAAAATATTGCAAAAAATGAATCAAATAGTGGGAATGACTGGTGATGGAGTAAATGATGCTCCTGCTTTGAAAAAGGCTAATGTAGGTTTTTCGATGGGTTCAGGTACAGAAGTAGCAAAAGAAGCTAGTGATATAATAATAATAGATAATAATATTTTATCTATTAGTAAAGCTATATTGTATGGAAGAACAATTTTTAAAAGTATAAGAAAATTTATTATATACCAGTTATCAATTAATGTATGTGCACTAACTATTTCTATAATAGGTTCAATATTAAATATAAGTGAACCAATCACTATAATGCAAATGTTATGGTTAAATATGATAATGGATACGTTCGCAGGATTAGCTTTTTCTTTTGAAACCCCACTTAAAGAATATATGGAAGAAAAGCCTAAAAAGATTAATGAACCCATAGTAAATAAATATATGCTTAGTCAAATATTAACTACAGGTATATACTGTGCAGTTGTATGTTTATTATTTTTAAAATTAGATATAATAAAACTTTTTTTTAGAACAGGAGAAAATAATATTTATTTATATACATCATATTTTGCATTGTTTATATTTTTAGGAGTATACAATGCTTTTAATGCAAGAACAACTAGAATAAATATTTTTTCATCATTTTTCAAAAACAAAATATTTTTGATAATATTTTTATTAATAATTTTCATGCAAATATATATTATATATTTTGGAGGAAGTTTATTTAGAACATATGGTATGACATTAAATGAAATAATGATAATAATGATTATATCACTGAGTATATTACCAGTTGATATAATAAGAAAAATATATTTTAAAAGTAAAGGATATCAAAGTTTAATATAAAGAATTGACAGTATTCATATTAGTTGGTAAAATATTTATAGAATAAAGGTGATATAAAATGGATGTAGAAGATATAAAAAAAAATAAAAAATATTTTATTATAGGTTTAGTAATCTTAGTTATATTTGTATTTAGCATTTCTTTTGCGTATTTTTTATATAATGCAAATCCAGGTGAAGGATCAGATATTAGAATTCAAACAGAAACTACAAATGAACTTATTTTTACAAAAGGAACAGATATTACTTTACTAGCTAATATAAGTAATTTTGATATAACAAAAGGTAATTTATCAGCAGAATCTATATCTAATGTAACTTATAACGCATCTGTTTCAAGTATTGAAACATACGATGTCAAAATAAATATATATTCAAACAATTATCAATACACTTCAGTAGCCAACGATCCTGAAGTAATATTAACTATTACGGACCCAGAAAATAATGTGATATCATCTTTAGGTGACTTATCTTTAGTAACGGTTCAAGACAGAATTACAAATGAAACCATTACTGGATTTGATGTAACAGAAAAAACAGGAGAATACTTGATAGCAGAAAATTATCCTATTGAAATTCTTACTAATGATACCGCATCTCAAAACTGGAAAGTTAAAGTAACATTTGTTAATTTAGATGCAGATCAAACAGCAAATGAAGGAAAAAGTTTCACCTCATCATTTGTTTTAGAAAAATAAAGTAAAATATTGCAATTTATAAAAAAATAAGTTATAATATGTGTGCACTTGGGAAATTGCTCCCATAGCTCAACTGGATAGAGCATTAGACTACGGATCTAAAGGTTAGGGGTTCGACTCCCTTTGGGTGCACCAGTTTTTTCGAGAAGTAGCACAGCTTGGTAGTGCACTTGGTTTGGGACCAAGGGGTCGCAGGTTCGAATCCTGTCTTCTCGACCATTTAAAAATTAAACATCTTTATAGATGTTTTTTTTGTAAAATAATGTAAAATATAAACTATTTAATTTATCACTTATAAATTAATTTGATATACTATAAATAGTTTGGAGATGGACATATGACAAAGAAAAAAACAAAAAAAGAAATTGCTAAAATATTAATAAATAAAGATTTAGAGACTATATCAGATGATGAATTAATAGATATGATTTTAGATGAAGGTGTAGCAATTGATGTTGACAAAGAAGCAGATAATAGTAAAAAAGTCTCTCATATAATGGCTGATTTAGTTACAAAAGTAGCTGGTAGCTGGACTTTTATAATATGTTTTACAATGTTTTTAATTTTATGGGTTGTATTGAATATATTTTTTATAGAAGTAGATCCGTTTCCGTTTATACTTCTTAATTTAGTACTTTCATGTATAGCAGCGTTGCAAGCACCTATAATAATGATGAGTCAAAATAGAGAAGCTGAAAGAGAAAGAAAAAGAAACCATAATGATTATAAAACTGATTTAAAAAGCGAACTTATATTAGAAGCTTTATATGATCATATAGAAGAGCTTCAAAGAAATCAAAGAAAAATTTTGAGAATTTTAGAAGAAAAAAGTGCTGAAACTGAAAAAAAAGTGATATAATGTATTAGATTTGAGGATAAAAAGAAAATGAAAAAAGATATTGAATTCAATAAAATCATCGCAGATATAATTAAAAGTGATAAATTTATAACATTAAAAGATGAAGACCATCATGGTATTTCAAGATTAGAACATTCACTTAACGTAGCAAAAGTAGCTTACAGAATTTCTAAAAAATTGAAATTAAAAAAATGTAGTTGTTCAGATGTTACGAGAGCAGCTTTATTACATGACTTATTTAATGATTTTGAAATAGATGGTAAACATAAATTTTTCAAACATCCATCTAAGGCAGCAGAAAACGCAGTAAAATATTTTTCTATCAATGGTAGACAAAAAAATGCAATAGAAGCACATATGTTTCCAACAGCACCTAAAGTTCCTAAATATACAGAAGGATGGATTGTAACAATTTCAGATAAAATGGTTGCTGTATACGAAATGCTTAGATACAAAGCACCTTTACAGTTAGGGTCATTATCACTACTTTTAATAAATTTACTTTCACTACCAATATATCCAAGGTAATGTCCTCATGGCACAGCTGGATAGCGCAACCCCCTCCTAAGGGGTAGGTCGAAAGTTCGAATCTTTCTGAGGACGCCATGTAATAAATTAAACTGATATATCAGTTTTTTATTTGCTATTGTATATTTTTGTGATACACTAAATTCAGGAGAAAACAATATGGAAACAAACGAAGTATTATTATATACATTAGAAGCAGAATCAGAAAATTACAATTTAATAACTAGTGTAAAAAAAGTAAAAGGAAAAGTGATTGGAAATGTTTTTTTATCAGAAGAAGGATTAGATCACCCATCAAAAAAAATAGCGTTGGAAGGAAAATTTAATAGTTTTTTTGAAGTAATAGACAAAGAAAAAATAGATAGCATATTATCGTTATTAGAATCTTCTGTGTTTAAATTAGATTTAAGAACAGGAGAAATAGTGAATTTCGTTGAAACTAAAGACGATATAAAATTAGAAGAAAATAAATTAAGTATAGCAAAATCTTTATGTAGCTTTCAAACAAGATTTCAAGAGGAAGCAATTATAAATATAGCAAATATAACAAATTTAATGTACGAAGAAAATTCTGGGTTAAATATAATAGTAAATACAGAAAATATTACTAATACAACAAAGATATTTTCTACGTTATCACAAGTATATGATATGCCTTTTGTAGTTATAGATTTAAATAATTTAATTGATCAAAAATATTTAACAGGTGAAATGTTAGAAAAATTCATAAAAGAAAAATATGCATTAGCTACAAACAATGCTTCATTAGAATATGTAGGTTTCGTAGTACTAAAAAACACAATAAATTTATTAAAAAAATTTCCTGATATAGCTTCTAAATTATCTAAAATAGTATCAGGAGAATATAGTTCAAGAGAAACTGTATATAATAATTTATCTTTTATTTTGATGGAAGATTTTTCAAAAGCAATAATAAGAACAGGATTTACTGATTATAATGGATCTAATATTAGTAAACAAGATTTAATAAATAGTAATATAAATACAGAATTTATTAAAAGTTTTCACTATATTATTAATATGAAAAAATTAACAAAAGAAAATATTGAATTTATAATAAAAGATCCAAACATATCACCATTTTATAAATATCAAGAATTAACAAATTCAAGACTGATTATATCAGAAACAGTATATGAAAATCTTATTAATATAGCGGAAAAAAATAAACTTAACATAAGTTTTATAGAGCCTTTTATAGATGAGTTGATGTTAGAAATAATTGATGTTTTTTATAATATAAATAATTGTTTAATTAAAATAGAATCAATAGAAAATATTGATGGAACTTATAAATTTAGATATAATATAAATAATGATATAAGAAGGGTAAGAAAAGATGAAAATAGCTAGTGATTGGAAAGATTATGAAATAATAGATGCCTCAAATGGGTTAAAGTTAGAAAAATGGGGTAATATAACGTTATTAAGACCATCTCCAGAAATAATATGGGATAAAGGAGATTTATCAAAAATATATGTAGGAAATATAGATGCAATATACCATAGATCTAATAAAGGTGGAGGTTCATGGGAAAGTTTAAAAAATATTCCTGATAGGTGGACAATAAATTATAAAAACTTGAAATTTAATTTAAAATTAATGGGATTTAAACATACTGGATTATTTCCAGAGCAAGCAGTAAATTGGGACTATATAATAGAAAAAATTAAAAATTCTAATAGAGAAATAAAAGTACTAAATTTATTTGGTTACACAGGAGGGGCTTCAATAGCAGCTTTATCAGCAGGAGCTCATGTCGTACATGTTGATTCATCTAAAGGTATGAATGAATGGTGTAAAGAAAATGTAATTTTAAATAATTTAGAAAATAGACCAATAAGATATTTAACAGATGATTGTTTAAAATTCGTAAAAAGAGAAATAAGAAGAGAAAATAAATATGATGCCATAATAATGGATCCTCCATCATTTGGTAGAGGAGCTAATGGTGAAGTTTGGACATTCGAAGAAAATATAAATGAACTTATTAACCTAACTTCAAAACTATTATCAGATGACGCACTTTTTATGATAGTTAATTCATATAGTGCAGGAGTATCTGGAACTGTAATAGAAAATATAATGAAATTAAATATCAAAAATAAAGGTACTTTTGTGACAAATGAAATAGGACTTAATATAAAAACAAAGAACTTGATACTCCCTTGTGGTGTTACTACTAAATGGGAAAGTAACTAAAATAGCGTAAATTACTTGGTAATTTACCTTTTTTGTGCTATAATCAGTTACGTGTGAAAAAGAGGGAAGTTATGAATATAAGAAATATTGCGATTATCGCGCACGTTGACCACGGTAAAACTACACTAGTGGATCAATTTTTAAAGAAAAGTGAAACATTCAGAGCTAATGAAAATGTTAGCGAAAGAGCTATGGATTCTAATGATTTAGAAAGAGAAAGAGGAATTACAATTCTAGCTAAAACAACTGCACTAAACTACAAAGATCATAGAATTAATATTCTAGATACTCCAGGTCATGCTGATTTTGGTGGAGAAGTTGAAAGAATTATGAATATGGTTGATGGAGTTTTATTAGTAGTTGATGCTTATGAAGGGCCTATGCCCCAAACAAGATTTGTATTAAAAAAAGCACTTGAAGCTAACATTAAACCAATTGTAGTTATTAATAAAGTAGATAAACCAACTGCTAGAGTAAATCACGTAGTTGATGATGTTTTGGAATTATTTATGGAACTTAATGCAACTGATGATCAACTTGATTTTAAAGTTGTATATGCATCAGCAATGAATGGTACATGTAGTTTATCACCTAAAGTAGAAGATCAAAATGAAGACTTTAGTCCGCTTTTTGATATGATTTTAAGTGAAATACCTGAACCAGATGTAAATGTAGACGAAAGTTTACAATTTCAACCTGCATTACTAGATTATAATGATTTTGTAGGTAGAATAGGTATAGGAAGAATTAAATCTGGGACTATTAAAGTAAATGAAATGGTTTCATGTGTAAGATTAGATGGAAGTAAAAAAGAATTTAGAGTTCAAAAATTATTTGGATTCATTGGACTTAAAAGAATTGAAATAGAAGAAGCGAAAGCTGGAGAAATAGTAGCTGTAGCAGGACTTGCTGATATTTCAGTAGGAGAAACTTTATGTAAACCAGGTAAAGAAAATCCTCTTCCAATACTTAGAATTGATGAACCAACTCTTAAAATGACTTTTATGACTAATAATTCGCCATTTGTAGGTAGAGATGGTAAATTAGTTACTGCTTCTAAGATAGAAGAAAGATTAGTAAGAGAAACTCAAAAAGATGTATCGTTAAATGTAGAAAAAGTAGGAAATGATTCATTTATAGTTTCTGGTAGAGGAGAACTACATTTATCTATTTTATTAGAAAATATGCGTAGAGAAGGTTTTGAACTTCAAGTATCAAAACCAGAAGTTATAATTAAAGAAATAGATGGTAAAAAATGTGAACCATTTGAAGATGTTCAAATAGAGGTATCAGATGACGCAATGGGATCTGTTATTGAAAGTTTAGGAACTCGTGGAGGAGAACTAATAAGTATATCTAAAGTTGGTGAAACTAATAGATTAATATATTCTATCCCATCAAGAGGTTTAATAGGGTTTAATACAGAGTTCATGACACTTACTAAAGGTTATGGAATACTAAATCATACATTTAGTGAATATAAGCAATTAGTAACGGGTATACTTGCAGAACGTAAATTAGGTGTGCTTGTATCTATGGAAAATGGTAAAGCAACAGCATATGCAGCCAACGCCCTAGAAGATAGAGGAATTTTATTTATTGAACCAGGAACTGATGTATACGAAGGTATGATCATTGGAGAATGTAATAAAGATAATGATTTAGCAGTTAATATTGTTAAGGGTAAACAATTGACTAATACAAGAGCAGCAAGCGCAGATAAAACAGTTGTATTAAAAAGACCTAGAATATTGTCTTTGGAAGAAGCTTTAGAATTTTTAAATAATGATGAATTATTAGAAGTTACTCCTAATAGCTTAAGACTTAGAAAAAAAATATTAAATACTGATGCAAGAAAAAAAGTGGATTCAAGAAGTAAAAAAAATGCATAATAAAAATAGTTCAATTATAATTTTGAACTATTTTTTTATATTCTTTTATAAAAACAGATTTATTATGATAAGGAACAAGTAAAAAAACTTTTTTTCTTGCTCTAGTAATAGCTACATAAAATAATCGTCTTTCTTCCGCATACAATATATTTTCTTCATTAGTAAAATAATTTAATAATTCACTATTTTTAATTTTAGACGGAAAACCATAAACACCACTAGTATTATTAATAATTATTACATAGTCTGCTTCTAAACCTTTAGATTGATGTATAGTCATAGAGTTAATTGACTTATCTATATTCATAATATCACTATTATATCTACCTAAAACCATAATATCTTCTGAATTTATACTATCAATGAGCGAATATAACTTTGTATGTAATGAGTTATAATATACAAAATTAATAGAATTTATAATGTTTTGATTACTATGTATGTTTTTAGGTATTTGTTTTTTATTTCTCATTATAAACTCATTTGCAGTTCTTATTAATTTATTATCTGATCTATAATTAGTATCTAAAGTTATGAATTCAATATTTTTAATTTTGTCTTTTATATTTAACATAATATTTAAGTTACAACCGGAAAAAGCATATATTGACTGAAAATCATCTCCGAAAAAGTTGATAATACTATTTGAATTTATAAAAATATTATAAATTAAATTAAATCTTATCATAGAAGAATCTTGAAATTCATCAAGAAAAATATACTTATAATTAAATTTAATATTTTTTGATACATCAGCAGCTTTAATAATTAAATCGTCTAAATCAATTAAATTTTGACTAGATTTTTCATTAATATAAATATTATAGATTTTAAATATTATAGAAACAAGAAATTTATGGGATGTTTTTAAATATATATCTTTAAGAAATATTTTATTTAAATTATTACATTGCATCATTTTAATAAACGAGTAAATTAAGTTAATTAAAGTTTTAAAATTATTACTTTTTAAAAAAGTGTTATAATTAAAAGTGTAATAATATAAAAGCAATTTCGTTTTTTCTTTAGAAGTGATAAAGTTAAAAAAATATTCTTTAATGATATATTTTAGTAAAGAATCACTACACAGTTTATAGGTGCAATTAGAATTATCCAAAATATTTATAGCTAATTTATGAAAAGTGAAAATATTAGAATAATTAGGTAACTTTTGTTTTAAATCGTCTACGGTTTTATTAGTAAATGAAATGATGAGAATATCATTTTGTTTAATATTTATTTCTAATTTTCTTATTTTTTGAACAATACAAAATGTTTTACCACATCCAGCACTAGCTAGAACCATTAAATTTTTATTAGAATTTATAACTTTACATTGATTTTCATTGGTTTTCATAGTGATTAATATACTATAAATGCTAGTAAAATAGGGACAAAAGACAAAAAAATACAAAAAAACTAAAAATTTAGTATATTTTTATTGCAAATACAAATATATTATAGTATAATTTTAATTGTCGTAAGAGATTTATCTCATTTGACGGGCGATTAGCTCAGTTGGTTAGAGCACCTGCCTTACAAGCAGGGGGTCACAGGTTCGAGTCCTGTATCGCCCACCATTTTATTTTGCCGACATAGCGTAATTGGTAGCGCAACTGACTTGTAATCAGTAGGTTGGGGGTTCAAGTCCCTCTGTCGGCACCATTTTGTTGGAGAGATAGCGAAGTGGCCAAACGCGGCAG
>CAYJNH010000007.1:0-25754 GCA_964371705.1 uncultured Muribaculaceae bacterium | reverse complement strand
ATAAATTTATTAAACAAATAGATAGAAATAAAGATTTGAAAAATAATTTAGAAAATATTTCGGTAAAAAAATATTTAGATAGTTATGAAAAATTAAATAAATTATATAAGATATGTATAAATCTAGAAAATTTAAAAAAGAATATTTCAACTCACGCAGCAGGCATTGTTATATGTGATAGACCATTAGATGAAGTCATACCTGTTAATATAACAAGTGGAAATTTACAAGCAGCATACACAATGGATTATCTTGAAGATTTAGGACTTTTAAAAATGGATTTTTTAGGACTGAAAAATTTAACAATGATAGCAAATTTATTAAAAAAAATAGATGAAGATATTTTAAAAAATATAAATTTAAATGACGAAAAAGTAATTAAGTTATTTACTGAAGCAAAAACAGATGGGATTTTCCAATATGAAACTTATGCTATGAAAAAACTTCTTGAAAAATTAAAACCTAAAACATTTTTAGAATTAGTGGATGCAGTTGCTTTAGTTAGACCTGGTCCATCAGATTACGTAGATGAATATATATACGGAAGAGATAACCCATCAAAAATAAAATATTTAGATGATAGGCTTTCTGATATATTAAGAAGTACAAATGGAGTAATTTTGTATCAAGAACAAATAATTAAAATATTTGTAAAAGTGGCAAATTTTTCATTGTCTGAAGCAGATGTTATAAGAAGGGCTATTAGCAAGAAAAAAATAAGTTTAATAGAAAATGCAAAAGAAAAATTTTTAATTGGTGCATATAATAATGGATATGAGAAAAACATAAGCAAGATGATATTTGATAGGCTAGTAAAGTTTGCGGATTATGGGTTTAATAAATCTCATTCAGTAGCATATGCTCTTATTGGGTATCAAATGGCATATTTAAAAGTGTATTATGAATCATTATTTGCATCAGAATTATTAAATGATTTAAAAGGAAGTGTATTTTCTGAAAATTATATCATAGAACTAAAAAATAAAGGAATAAATATTATAAAGCCAGATATTAATTTTAGTGCATCAGATTATTATATAAAAAACAATAATTTAATAATGCCTCTTAATAGTATTAAGGGAATAAATAAAGAAACAGAAAACATTATACTTCAAAATAGACCATATTCAGATTATTTTGATTTTTTCTTAAAATGCAAAAATTTAAATCAAAAAACTATTGAAATTTTAGCATATGCAGGTTCATTTAGATCTCTTAAATTAAATATAAATACAGTTTTAAGTAATTATGAATTAGCTAAAAATTATGCAGATTTAGATGGGTTGTTAGAAAAGCCAATCATTATATTTGAAAAAGAATTCGAAGAAGGAATATTAAGAAGAAAAGAACTTGAATTATATGGATATTATGTAGGTAATCATCCAGCAAGCAAGTATCAAAATGAAAAATTAATTAAAATAAAGAATATAGAAAAATATTTATTTAAAAATATAGATTTAATTGTAACAATAGATAATATAAAAAAAATAAAAACAAAAAAAGGTGATGATATGGCGTTTGTAAGCATATCAGATGAGACGGGAAAATATGATGCAGTATCATTCAAAGAATCAATTGATTATTTAAACAATATTAAATATCATGATTTAGTAATAATTAATGCAAAAGTGTCAAAATCATTTGACAAAATCAGTTTAATAATAAATAATATTAAAAGGAAGTAGGTAACAGTGAGCGGGGAGTTAAAACGTTTTTTTGACGCTATATCTTTTGAAACAATCAATTTCGATGATTGTGAAGTAGATAAAGTTATATTAAATAAAAAAAATGACAGTTTTGAAGTTTATTTAAAAAAACAAACAATAATACTAAAAGATGAAATTGACAGATTATATGAATCTAGTAAAAATGGAATTAAAGGTAAAAAATGTAAGATAAAATTAGAGTATACTAATTTAACAACGGAAGATATAAAAATATATATAGATGAATATTTAGATATTTTAATAAAAAGTAAACCATCATTAAGTATTATCAGAAATTATAAATTAGAAATAGTAGATAAAGAAATTAAAATCATATTTGAGGGATCAATTTCAAAAGCATCAGCTAAAGAAGAAGAAAATCATTTAAAAGAATATTTAAATGAATATTATATTACTGGGTATCAAATAGTTTTTGTATCTAGTGAGAACATAAAAAGTTTATCAGATGTAATAATGGAAAGTAAGACAGTTAAATACGAAAAAAAGGAAGAAACACTTGTTTTAGGTCAACATAAAGAAGGAAATGTAACACAGCTTAATAATATTTTCGGAGAGACTAAAAATCTTATTGTAGAAACATATATTTTTGATTTTGAAGCAGTAGCTAGAAAAGGACAAAAAGCAACTGCCTATATTTTAAATATAAAAATGAGTGATAATACTGATAGTTATTTAGCGAAACTTGTAAGATTTGATGAAGATGATTTTAATAAAATTGTTAAAAAGATCAAAAAAGGTGGATGGTACCGTTTTCATGGAAATGTAGAATTAGATCAATATTTAAAACAATTAGTTTTTACCATAAGAAATATAGAAATAATACCAACAAAAGATATAAAAATTAAAGATGATGAAGAAGAAAAAAGAGTGGAACTTCATGCACATACTATGATGAGTGCGATGGATGGAGTAATAGATGCAACATCTTTAGTTAAATTTGCATCAAGTCTTGGTCATAAAGCAGTTGCTGTAACAGATCATAATGTACTTCAAGCATACCCTGATTTATTTAATTCTTTATGGAAAATAAATTCTGATAAAGAAGATAAAGATAAATTTAAAATATTATATGGTTGTGAAATGAATGTTGTTGATACGGAAGCTAAAATAGTATACAACATGAGAGACTATGAATTTAAAGATCAAGAATATATAGTGTTTGATACGGAAACGACTGGTTTTAATCCTATAAAAGATCAACTTATTGAAATAGGTGCAGTAAGAATTAAAAATGGAGAAATAATCGATAGGTTCGATGAACTTATATCTTGTGACAGAAAACTTCCTGATATAATTGTAAAGTTAACAGAAATTACAGATGAGATGCTTAAAGGTCAAGATACAGAAGAAAATGTACTTAAAAGATTTTTAGAATATATAAAAGATACTCCGATGGTTGCTCATAATGCAGCATTTGATATATCATTTATGGAAAGTAAATGTAATAAATATAATTTACCTAAATTTGAAAATACTGTTGTAGATACTATGGCTTTAGCAAGAACATTATTTCCAGATTGGAGAAATCATAAATTATCAACTTTAGTTAGAAATTTAAATGTTGAATGGGATGAAGATAAACATCACAGAGCAGATTACGATTCAGAAGGTACTGCAAGTTGTTTTTACAAAATGCTTGCAAAAGTCGAAGAAGAAGAAATTAACAAAACAACAGAATTTGAAAAAATGATAGATAGAGAAAATATTGTTAAATTTGCAAGACCATTTCATGTTACTTTATTAGCGAAAAATGCAGTAGGTCTTAAAAATTTATTTAAAATTGTATCAACAGCAAATACAAAATATTTATTTAAAGGAAAAGAGCCTAAAATACCAAGAGAAGAATTAGTAGCTTTAAAAGAAGGTTTATTAATAGGTTCTGGTTGTATAAATGGGGAAGTGTTTGATAAAGGCTTTAGTTTAGATGATGAAGAGCTTCGTAATATGATGTCTTTTTATGATTATATTGAAGTTTATCCAATAAATGTAGTAACTCATTTGATTGGTAGAGATAGTTTATTTCATAATGAATTAGAATATCAAGGATATATAAAAAGAATAATAAAAGTGGCAAAAGAAGCAGATAAAGTAGTAGTTGCAACAGGTGATGTACATAATTTAACTAAAGACAACTTAATATCAAGAAAAATAATTGTTAATCAAAAAACCGGAGGTAAAATACATCCTCTTAATAGAAAAGGAATGGAAATACCAAATCAATATTTTTTGACAACAAAAGAAATGTTAGATTCATTTAGTTTTTTAGATGAACAATTAAGAAAAGAAATAGTAATAACTAATACAAATAAAATTGCAGAAAATATTGAAGTATTGGAAATAATAAAAAGAGATTTATATACACCTCTTTTAGATAATTCTGCGGATATAACCAGAGAAATGGTATATAAAAAGGCTAAGGAAATATATGGTGACCCACTTCCTAAAATAATCGAAGATCGAGTAGAAGCAGAACTTGATGGTATAATCGGTGGAGGATTTGACGTTATATACTTAATTGCAGAAAAATTAGTTAAAAAAAGTAATGCAGATGGATATTTTGTAGGTTCACGTGGTTCAGTTGGATCTAGTATAGTGGCAACATTTATGGGTATTACTGAAGTAAATGGTCTTCAGGCACATTATGTATGTCCTAGTTGTAAAAAGTCTATATTTGAAGATGCAGATGGAGTTATGTTTGCAGAAAAATTTTCTAGTGGATATGATATGCCAGATAAAATTTGTGAATGTGGAACATTAATGAAAAAAGATGGTCAAGATATGCCATTTGCAACATTCTTGGGATTTAAAGCAGAAAAAGTTCCAGATATAGATCTTAACTTCTCTGGAGATAATCAAGCGGCAGCTCACAATCATGTTAAAACATTATTTGGTGAAGCAAATGCTTATAGAGCAGGAACTATATCTACAGTTGCAGATAAAACAGCATATGGCTTTGTTAAAGCATACTGCGAAGATAAAGGAATTATACTTAATCCAGTTGAAATTGAAAGATTATCAAAAGGATGTACTGGAGTCAAAAGAACAACAGGTCAACATCCAGGTGGTATCATAGTTATACCTCAAAATATGGATGTATTTGATTTTACAGCATTTCAGTACCCTGCAGATGAACCGGATTCAACATGGTATACGACTCACTTTGACTTTCATGCAATACATGATAATGTATTAAAACTTGATATACTAGGGCACGATGATCCAACTATGCTAAAGTATTTAGGTGACACAACAAAAGTAGATGTTGCATCTATTACATTTGATGATGAAAAAATATTATCTTTATTTAATGGAACTGATGCCCTAGGAGTTAAAGAAGACGATATATTATGTCCGACAGGTACACTTGGTATACCAGAATTTGGAACGAATTTTGTAATAAGAATGCTACAAGAAATAAAACCAACGAGATTTTCAGATTTAGTAAAAATATCTGGTTTGTCACACGGAACAGATGTATGGCAAGGAAATGTTAGGGATCTTATAGTAAATGAAGTAGCTACCTTTGATAAAGTAGTGGGCTGTCGTGATGACATAATGGTATCATTAATAAATTATGGAATGGAACCTGCTGCAGCATTTAAGATATCAGAGTTTGTTCGTAAAGGTAGACCAACAAAAGAACCTGAAGGATGGGTACCATTTTCAGATTCAATGAGATCTTTAGAAATACCAGAATGGTTTATAGAATCTTGTAGAAGAATTAAATACATGTTTCCTAAAGCCCATGCATGTGCATATGTAATGATGGCTTATAGGGTAGCATATTTTAAAGTTTATTATCCTCTTTATTATTATTCAGCATTTTTCTCTATAAGAAGAAGTGATTTCGACGTAACTGCGATGATTGGTGGTAAAGAAATAATTAGAAGAAAAATAGCAGAAATAAGAGAAAAAGGTTTTGGAGCAACATCAAAAGAAACAGCAGTTGCAGATACTCTAAATGTGGCTCTTGAAATGCTTGCTAGAGGTTTCAAATTTGAAAATATAAATATTGAAAAATCTAAAGCTAAAACTTTTGTAATAGATGAGGAAAATAAATCTCTTATTATGCCGTTTATGGCTGTTGATGGTTTAGGGGAAAACGTTGCATATAAAATAGAAGAAGAAAGAGAAATAAAACCATTTTATTGTATAGAAGATTTTGCAGGTAGAGGAAAAGTCAATCAAACTACTATGGGAAAACTTAGAGATTTAAACGTATTTGAAGGAATGGCTGAATCAGCACAAATGAGTTTATTTTAAGTAGTTGATTTATAATTATCAATATGATAAAATAACCCATAAAAAGGAGAGTTTATGGCTGAGAATTTTGAATGGGATGTACTAGATCCAGGAATACATATTCCGGATATAGAATTAATTGAATGGGATATAATTGAAGCTTGTTCAAATCTTGAAAAAGAAGAGTCAAGAAATTATTTAAGAAAATTAGGTTTTATTGTATACAAAAAAATAGTTACTCAAGAAAAACCGTTGTCTAGATAAACACATTTTTAAAATGTGTTTTTTATTTTAATATTATTGACTACTAAGTACAATTATGATAATATTTTATTGTAGAGAAAGTAGGTTGCAAAATGAATGAAGGAAATTTAGGAATTTTAAAAAATTTATTTGGTGAAAATGTTATTGGTGTAATAAATGCTATTAAAGCTGATTCAGTAGAGATAGAAAGAATCAAAAATTCAGAAGTAAAAACAAAAATAGAAAAAGAAGACATTTCATTTATAATAGAATTATCAAATGATTATGATCCAAAAGTAATGGAAGTAGTAATTGCTGAAATGAAAAGAAGATTGGACATTAAAGGAGATATTAGTATAACTAGTATTTTAAGCGTTAGCAATGAAGAAATAAAAAAAGAAATACTTAGTTATATAGATTCTAAATTAGGTTTAGAAAAAAATGAAATTAAAGCAAATAATATTCAAAAAATAGATAACAATCTATCCCCAGAAACAGTGGCCTCAATGGAAAAGTACAATGAAAATGTAAATAATGAAATTACTGCTGTTAATCCAGTTGAAATATCGTTACCCCAAGAACCCGTGATGCCTTTGCCAGCGTTTGAACCAGTAACTACTGGAGTTAATTCAAATAATCTTGATACAATAAATTATGGAAGTGCTGTTAATCCAATTGAAGCATCGCTACCACAGGAACCAGTTATGCCTTTGTCACCATTTGAACCAGTACAGCCAAATGCAACAAATGAAGAAATAAAAAATAATCAAAATTATGCAATATACACTCCAGAAAATGGAGAACCAATTTTTAATCAACCTGTACCTGCATATAATAATGGAAATACTCAATCAAATGGCCCGATAAGACAAAAATAAAGAACATAAAATATTATGTTCTTTTTATTTTTTAGTAATTCTTTGTCTAACTAACTTTTCTGTTTCATCTCTATCAATATCAATTAATACTTTTTTAAAATCATCTGTATAGGTGTTGTAACGATTTATTTTTTCCTTGAGAGGACCTTTTATTTTTTCATTACCATATTCCAAAATGATATAATCTTTGTCATCTCTTGTGTCATTAAAAGTGTCAATAATATTTTCAGTTATCTTAACTCTTTTTTTATCAGGATATACTACAGATACATATAATTCATCGATATCAGAAAATTTTTTTTTGAAAGTATTATCCACATAAGAAAATGTTAAATTATTGGAATTTTTTAAAAATTCTGCAATATTTTTAGAATGTGTCTTAACTATTATAGAGCAGTTATCCGGCAAGTTCCATATATTTTGAACAGTATGAGTTTTAATAATAGTTTCTATTTCTTTTAATCTACTGCTAGGCATATCTTCATTATAATCAATTACTAAATTAATATACTTATCTCGTCTTTTACTACAAAGAGCATTTAAAGTTTCTAACCAATCAGGTTTAACTTTTACACTAATATCAAAATGATTAAAATTTACTTCAAAAGTAATTTCTTCATTTTCATTTAAAATAAGTTGTTTAGTACTATTGTCTTCAAAATAGTAGTATTGACCTTTTTCAAAATTTTGTTCATTTAAAAGTTTAGATACAATATTATCAGATGGTTTCATATCATAAAAATTTTGTTTTTCTATCAGTTTAGAAGCCTTAATATACAGTTTTTCCATTTCATTATCTGTATTAACATTTTTTAATACCATAGGTTCATTATTATTTAAAGATATTTCAATAGAGTCATATCTATTTAATCCATAAGTTGCTTCGTGTAGTTCTAACTTTATACCAGTAGTAAAAAATGTAGTACATATAAAAGAGTTAAACTTAGGTAAATGTATCCAGTTTAATATTTCTTTTATCCAAATCATATGGTTATATTTATCATTTGTTAATATACTAGGGTAATAATTAATGTATTTTTTTAAATTGTTTTTAATTTCCTTATTTGATAAATAATAATAAGTTAAATATGTTGGATTATTCCAGTTATCAATTATTTTTTTATCTAATTCGTAGCAGTATATACCATCATATATTTTGAATTTACTTAAACATTTTTCTGTAACTGTCTTCAAAAAATTTTCGTTAGTAAACATATTAGTTTTATGAATAAATGGATTATGAAATGTATTTCCAAATAATACATTAGTATTTATGTTTTTAACGTCAAATTTTGTTTTACTTAAATCAACGACAGGAAAAATAATTTGAGGACTGTTTGGATCAATTTCTCCAATATACTCGTATTTATTATTTACTCTAATATATTTATTATGATTTTCATCAAAAACTGTTATTCCAAGGTTTTTAATCTTTTCATTACCTAAAAATGCAGTATTTAGTATGGAATTATAATCATATTCCATAGCTATTAAATTAACAGATTTTAATTCTTCTAAAGTAGAGGCTCTAGTATACAGAGTATCTTTTGTAATCATTCTGACATCTTTCATCATAATAAACTCCTTTTGTATTGTATATGATACCATATAATGAATTATAGTCAATGAAAAAAGAGTTATTTAACTCTTTGTCTAATATGTTCATCTATTTTTCTTCTGTGAGGTTTTAAATAAAATTCTTCATAGTACTCTAAAGGTATATCAGGTCTTTGTTTAATTTCTTTTTTTATTTTTACAGACTCTCTTCCAGCAACAAGAACTATATATTCATCATCACTTGTTAAAATATCATCTCTAATATCTTCGTTAATTTCTTTTTTATTTCTAGAATGATTTACTGATAAATATAAACCTTCATCATCTAAACTATTTATAGGTCTAAATTTAGTATTAGTATATTTTAAAGTAGTAGAATTTTGGTTTGAACACTTTTCTATTAAATTTTTGTGTTCTGATATTAATATTATTGTGCAGTTACTTGGTAATTCCCATTTGTTATAAATTAAATTTTCATCGAGAATAGTAGTTATAATATTAGTATCAGTGTTTTTAGTTATATCAATTACTAAATTTACATTTAAAGGATAATGGTCTTTACAAAGAGTACATAATTTATTGTACCAAGTAGGTTTAACTTTAACTTTTAAATCACATTCACTAAATGTAATGTCAAAACCGTGTTTATTGGTATCATTTATATATATTTGTTTTAAAGAATTTGCTCCAAAATCATAATACTCATCTATATAATTATCTATATCAAATAATTTATTTACATACTTTATTTGAGTGGTTTCAAAAACATTCTTTTTTGAAACTAATGCAGTTGCTTTATTATATAAACCTTCGGTTTTTGTTTCATATTTTAATTTAACTGGGTATACACTACTAACTATAGTTGTGTACTGTTTGTCATTTTTTACTGGAAATTTTAACCCTGTGAAATATGCATCACTAGAAATTAGAATATTTTTTTCTTCTATATATATCCACAGTATATTACCAACTCCCCATATTATATATTCGTTATCATTAGTTAAAGTGTTATAATGGATATGATTTTTAACAAATTTGTTTGCTTCAGATTCTGCTAAAACAATTCCGAATTTATGCTGCTCAAATTCTATGGAGTTATATTTAGGGTCGTTTATGTGAAATGTTCTATCAAGTTTATTGTTGATAACGTACATATCAATTGTGTCGTCAGTAGGAGTTAAAAATTCTCCATAATTGATTTTTGCATTACCTTGGGTATTTGAAAAATTTAGTGAATAATTATTTAAATCTATTACCATAAAACTTATTAATTGTTGTGTTATATCATTAATTGGTATAGTGTATCCTGTTTCTTTATTTAAATAAAAATACTTGTTATTTTCTTCGTCATATAAAGCAATATTATTTAATCTATCAATTGTTGTGTCCACTGTTAAATTAATATGCGGAACAGAGTAAGGATATCCTTCAACATATTTTTTATATTCGTCAAAAGTTATAATTCTAGAATGAATTTCTCTAGAATTATAATCATATTTCATATCCTCAAAATTAGGATTTATAGGACCATATCTCATAAAGTCTCCTTTTGAAAAGTATTGTAACATATTTATATGTTAATTTCTACTTTAGTAAAGATATAAGTAAAAAGATAAAATATTTGTAATTTCAAAATATTTAGTGTATAATATTTTTGTAAAGCAAAGAGCAAGACAAGTTTATTTCAAAATATTTTTAAGAGAGTTAGTGTTTGGTGAGAACTAATAAATATATAAAATAAATATCACTTGTGAGCGATTTTTTGAAAATAGTAGAAAAATACGGTTAACCACGTTATAGGTTTTGAGTAAATATAAGGTGGTACCGCGAGATAATTCGTCCTTTGGGGATGGATTGTCTTTTTATTTTAAAGAAAGGAATAATATGAAAAATTTTAAAGAATTAAGTAAGAAGAGTAATTACGAAAATGAAAAAGAAATAGTAGAAAGATGGAATAAATTAAATATTTATCAAGAAACATTAAATGAAACTAAAGATAATAATAAATTTGTTTTTTATGACGGTCCAGCAACTGCAAATGGTTATCCAGGTCTTCACCATATGGTATCTAAATTTTTAAAGGACAGCTTTTGTAAATATCAAACAATGAAAGGTAATCATGTTTTAAGAAAGATAGGTTGGGATACTCATGGTCTGCCAGTTGAGCTTCAAGTAGAAAAAGAACTTGGTTTTAGTAATAAAAATGATATTGAAAAATATGGTATTGGTCCATTTAATGCAAAGTGTAGAGAAAGTGTTTTAAAAAATAAAGAACTTTTTGAAAATTTAACTACAGATATGGGACAATTTGTTGATCTAGAAAAACCATATATTACATATGAAGATAATTATATCGAAACAGAGTGGTGGATATTAAAAAAATTCTATGATGAAGGTTTATTTTATGAAGGTCATAAAATAGTTCCGTATTGTCCAAGATGTGGTACAGGTCTTGCATCACATGAAGTAGCTCAAGGATATAAAGAAGTAACTGTAGATACAGTAACAGTTCCAATGAAATTAAAAAATGAAGATACATATTTTTTAGTATGGACAACAACTCCTTGGACATTAATAAGTAATGTTGCTATTTGTGTTAACCCTAAAGAAACATATGTAAAAGTAAAAAGTGAGGGATATAACTTCATTTTAGCTAAAGCTTTAGTAAGTAAAGTATTAGGTGATGAAGTAGAAATTCTTGAAGAGTATAAAGGTACTGATTTAGAACATAAAGAATATGAACAATTATTACCATTTTTAAAAAGTGATAAAAAAGCATTTTATGTTACTTGTGACAATTATGTTACAATGGATGATGGTACAGGAATAGTTCACATAGCACCTGCATTCGGTGAAGATGATGGACGTATTGGTAAAAATTATGATTTACCATTCTTTAATCCAGTTGGTGAAGATGGTTGTTACACTGAAGGACCTTGGAAAGGTAAATTAGTATTTGAAGCTGATTTAGATATTATTAAGTATTTAAAAGAAAATGATAAGTTATTTAAAAAGCAAAAAGTAGTGCATAATTATCCTCATTGTTGGAGATGTAACACACCACTTATTTATTATTCTAAACCTTCATATTATTTAAAAGTTACAGCATTCAAAGATAAAATAATAGAAAATAATAAAAAAATAAATTGGTATCCATCATTTGTTGGAGAAAAAAGATTCGGTAATTGGTTAGAAAATTTAAATGACTGGGCTATTAGTAGGAATAGATACTGGGGGACTCCACTTCCTTACTGGAGATGTGAGTGTGGTCATGATCACATGATTGGATCTAAAGAAGAACTTGTGAAGATGGCTACTCAAAATATCGATACAAGCATTGAACTACATAGACCATTTGTAGATGAAATTACAATTAAATGTGAAAAATGCGGTAAAGAAATGAATAGATGTAGTGATGTAATTGATTGTTGGTTTGACTCTGGTTCTATGCCATTTGCACAGTATCACTATCCATTTGAAAACAAAGAATTATTTGATTCACAATTTCCAGCAGATTTTATTTGTGAAGGAATAGATCAAACTAGAGGTTGGTTTTATACGATGCTGGTTATATCTACATTTGTTAAGGGAGTGTCTCCATTTAAAAATGTTTTAGTTAACGAGTTATTATTAGATGCAAGTGGTAAGAAAATGAGTAAAAGTAAAGGTAATATAGTTGAACCATTTACTACTATGAAAGAATATGGAGCAGATACTGTTAGATATTATATTCCATATGTATCTCCAGTTTGGACACCTTAAAAATTCGATGTAAACGGATTTAAAGAAGTATATTCAAAGTTTTTTAACCCGCTTAAAAACACATATAATTTCTTTAGTTTATATGCAAATACAGATAAAGTTGATATCTCTAAGTGTGACATAGATGTTTCAAAAAGAGAACAAATTGACAAATGGATTATCTCTAGATATAACAGTGTAATAAAAATAGTAACTGAAGCATATGAAGAATATGATTTAAATAAAGTAACAAAAGTATTATCTGATTTCGTATCAGAAGATTTATCTAATTGGTACATAAGACGTAATAGAAATAGATTTTGGTCATCAACTTTAGATGATTCTAAAAAGTCAGTTTATATAACAACATATGAAGTGCTTGTAGGTATTTCTAAATTAGTAGCTCCAATTGCACCATTTATTTCAGATGAAATATATATAAATTTAACTAATGATATAACAGTGCATACAGCTAAATTCCCTGAAACTAACAATAATTATATAGATAATAAATTGGAAGATAAAATGGATTTAGTTCGAAGTTTAATATCAGTAGGTAGAAAAGTACGTGAAGAAAATAAAATTAAAGTTAGACAACCTTTAAGCGAAATGTTATTGGATGCAAAAAATAATGAGTTGCTTAAAGATTTAATACCATTAATAGAAGAAGAATTAAATGTTAAAGAAGTGAATTTTGTAACGGATTTAACTAAGTATATGGATTTAGAAGTTAAACCTAATTTTAAAGAAGTAGGAAAATTATTTGGAAGTAAAATAAATTCATTTAAATCTGAGTTAGAAAGCCTATCTTTAGAAAATATTACAGCACTAAATAAAAATGAATGTATTGAAATTGAGTTAGATGGAGAAACTATAACAGTAACTCCAGAAATGACTTTAATAAGAGTATCGGCAAAAGAAGGATTTAATGTAGGGACTGAAAATAATAATTTTGTAGTACTAAATACTAATTTAACAAATGATTTAATAAATGAAGGTATAGCTAGAGAATTTGTTTCAAAAATACAAAATACAAGAAAAGAAATGGATTTAGATGTTTCTGATAGAATTAATATAAAATATAATTCAGAAGATAATGTTATAGTGGCTTTGACAGATTTTGAAGAGTACATAAAAAAAGAAACATTAGCAAGCGAATTAATTTTAGAAAAAAAAGTAAATTATGATACAAAATTAAATGAATACGATTTAAAAATAACAATAGAAAAAATCTAAAGACACTAAGTAGACACAAAGTGTCTTTTTTTGTCGAAAAATGTGTTTTATTTATAAAAATTATATGATATAATTTAAGTAACATAGGAGTATATGATTTGTGAAAACTAAGAAATTTAAATTAACTAGAAAAAATATACTAATTACAATAATAGCACTTGCAGTCATAGTGTCTTTTGCAGTACCGACTTTATCTAGATTTGTAAATTTAGGTTTATTACCAAGTAATTTGCCAGTTTGGGACGGAAGTGTTGCCAGTAGTTATTCTTCAGGAACGGGTTCAAAAGAAGATCCTTACCTAATAGATTCAGGAGCACAACTTGCATATTTTAGTACACAATTAAAAGATACCGATTACAAAGATATTTATTTTAAGTTAGACAATGATATCATATTAAATGAAGGATATTTTACATATAAAGATGATATGGTTCAGTACACTTTAAACGAAATAACTTATTACATAAAAAATAATACGAATGAAGTATATGAAGACTCACAAATGACTATTTTAAGTGATGTTAAAGTAAATATATTTGATAACTTTGATAAATTTGCTGGTGAATTAAACGGATCTTTCAATTCAATATATGGTTTATATATTACAGAAGAAAAACAAACAGCTATTTTTGATAATCTCTCTGGTAATATTAAAAATTTATTCATAGAAAATATAATAGTAACAGGTAAAGATAATGTAGCTGGCCTAGCATTAAATGCTGATGATTTATCTTTAGAAAATATTTATATTAATGGTTCAGTATCTACATATGGAGAATTAGAAGAAGTTTCTCAAACAATTGAACTAGATGATGTAAACTTCACAACTAATTTAACAGGAAAAAGTTTTGGTATCTCAAAGAACATTTTAGAAAATTATGAAATTATATCATCAAGATTAACTGGAGATTATGTAGTTAGTGATGAAACTGATATATCTTATGAACTTAAAATAAATAATAACATTGTAGATCTTGGTAAAATAGATATTGATTTAGAAAATGTTCCTCTTGATGAAGTGATGATTGAGATTAGTGAAGATGCAACAGAAAGAAATATTTCATTAATTAATTTAAAATACGAAGTTGTATACAAAAGTTCTACTTCAAGTGCTTTGATAAATAACGCTAATAATGTTAATGTAAATTCAGTAGTGACTGATGTATTTGTTCACAATCAAATTAATTCAAATGGTTTTATTTCAAATGCAATAGGTAATATAAATGTTACTAATTCATATAACCTAGGCTTAATTAATGGTTTAGTTAATTCAAATAGCTTTATTGATATTTCAAACGAAGCAACAATAAATATAGATAAAGTATATAATGATGGGCAGTTAAATAATAGTTCCTCAATGATAAACACAATTAGTAAAAACAGTGTAGTTAATATAAAAAACAGTTTTAATAATACAAACGGATTGATAATTGCAACTGATAAATCTAAAAATACAATACTTGATAATGTATATAACACTACAGAAGAAGAAAATATTCAATTAATAAACGATCCGACTTCTAAAGAAATGTTTGATACCTTAACTTTGGGTGATTATAATAAAGATGAAGCTACTGAAGATGATATTTGGATATACAATGAATACATTTTACCAGAATTATTTTTTATTAATGAAATTAATTTAATAGATATAAGAGTGGGAGAAAATTCTTGGAACAAATTATCTTTAGCTAGCAATAATGTATTTTATAGCACAGATGAACTTACTGTAGCAGTAACTTCAAGTGCATATGTTTATTCACTTGAAAAAGTGGAATACTTTGTAAAAATAGGTGATACACCATTTGAAAAAGAAGAATTAGAAACTGTTGAGTGGTCAGAATATAACGGCGGAATAAAACTAACAGAAGAAGGAAAATATATAGTATATGTTAAATTAACTTCATATGACGGAAAAGTTAAGCATATGAATACAGATGTTATAAATATTGATACTAGTAATCCAGAAATTTCAATGCAGTTTAGTGATAAAATATGGGATTCATATAGAAAAGATGTAAAAGAAGTTTATATGGAAGAAAATGATTTGTTTAAAATAAATGCTTCAGATGGAGAAACAGGAATAAAAGAAGTATCATATTACTTAAGTAACGAACTTATTAGTGAAGAAGAACTAAAAAAACTTAATGACGCTAACTGGACAACTTATAATAGTGAATTTAGTATAACTCCAGTTGGAAATAATATTCTTTACGCTAGAGCAATAGATAACAGTGGTAATATATCATTTTTAAATAGTGATATTATAACATTTGATGGATATTTTCTGAACTCAATAAAAGCTGGAAGAAATGATTTATTTGATACAACCGGTACACTTAATATAACAGCTCACTCATCAGTAGTATTAAACTATATATATAATATTCCATCACAAGCAGTTCCTGCTGCAAAACATCACCTAGTGTTTAACAAATTTTTCCCACAAGGAACAGTGATAATTATATCAGATAATATTACTGGACAAAAATATGATTATGAAATAGATGCAAACAATGTTAGATCAATACCATTTGAATCATTTAACTTAATAGGTACATTAGATAGTTATTATACTGAAAGAGATTATGATAACGGAACAAATATAGCGGAAAACTTTACTATAACATTTAATTTTGAAAATGCTATAGTAACTGGTGATTTTTCATATCTAGCAGCATGGATAGAATTAAGAGATGACAGCAACACAACGGTAAGAGAAACAAATGCATCATCTATTACAAATTTTAATATTTTTGATAGAAGTGATGCGCAGTTATATTTTAATAGTACAACATCTAGTATATATATTAAACATAATGCTGATTCAATATATAATGTTAATATAAACACGGGTATAAATTATGCAATGTATGGAAATAAAAATATATATGATACGTATATTGAAGAACAAAATATAGTTATGAGATTTAAATTATATGATGATTTTGATGAAACAGTTCCTAGAAATCAGTTAACAAATTTAATGATAAAAATAGATGACAAAGAATATTATCCAAACGAAGATGGCGAGTTTATAGTAAGTCTAAAAACAGGAATACAACAAATTAATAAAACAATGGAAATATATGCATATAAAGGTGATACTTTCTTAGCAGAAGGAAGGTATAAACTAGAAATGGTAAGTTATATATCTTATAACGAACATGAAACTGACTATTACGCAGTAAAAGAAATACCATTTACAGTTACACATACTGCTGAAAGCAGTAACATGGTATTTAAAGCAGACATGACTAATGATGCTATTTTATCAAAAGATAGTGGGCTACAAACAATAAATATTACATCACTATTATCTGGTTTAGAAAATCCTAATATAAGAATATCATTATACAAAAAAAATGAACAAAACGCAGTTGATCAAGGATATACAATGATTAACTTAGATGATTACACAGAAAGTATATTAACTTCAACTTCAGAAGCAAATAAATATTTAGTTGATAGTTCAAACTATAATTTCGATCTTAATTTATCACTGTTAGATAAACAAGCATATAAATTAGTAATTGAAAGTTATAGTAATGATGAAAAAATTTCATCAATAGAAAAGAGTTTTATAATAAAATAAAGGAGGAGTTATGAAAAAAATTAACAAAAAGAAATTGTTTATTATAGAAATAATAGCTCTTTCTTTAGTTTTAATTATAGGGGTCACATATTCAATATATACATCAGATATAGACATGGCTTCAACAGAAGTAGGAATAGCTCAATTTGTATTTAATTCAAATAAAACAGATGCCATAGAAATTCCTCTTGATACATTAAGTCCTGGAGATTTAGTGAGTCACACATTTAAAGTATCTAATAATCTTGAATCAGTTGTAAGTGAAGTTACAGTAGAATATCAAATAACATTAAAAACTGTGCATTCTATACCACTTACTTATGAACTAATTAATGTTAATGGTGTTCCACAAACTATCATTACATGTAATGAAACCAATGAAAGAAATGAAGAAGGTCTACTAGAGTGTAAAACACCTGTAATTCAAATGAGTCATACTACCTCAAAAGATGATAATTACCAATTAAATATATCTTTTCCTTCAGTATATAATGATTCAAGTTATGCAAATTTAGTAGATTATATAGACATTGAAATAGAAAGTTGGCAGAAGATAGAATAGTATGAAAAAATATAGTATAAATCGTAGAAAATTAGGAATTTTAACAATATTAATAATTGCAATACTACTTGTAGGTGCAAGTGTTTTTTCATATGCAAAATACATAACTGAAAATATTTGGAATTATTATTTGGACTCACAAAAATTTTATTTTACATCTGCTCATTTAGATGGAACAGTAACTCTTGATAATTACTGGAATGGCGGAGCAGTTGCATTTGAACTTAGTAACTTTAACGAATCAGATGAAGTTTCAGCACATGAAATAAATTATGAAATAAAATGTACTATTTTAAATAATCCAACAGGAAATTTGACATGTAATTTGAACGGAACAAATTTAGATGAATATAGTGGAACTCTTCAAAAAATCGAAGTATGTAGAAACGATACAGGTGATAGTGTAGATACAAGTAGTTTAAATGAAGAAACTTGTAATAACAGAGGTTATACATGGGTCGCTGGAAATAGTAGTTTAAATCAATATTTTGAAATTGAAAGCACTGATCCAAATACTGAAATAGACAATGTTAAAGTAAAAATTGAAGCTAAGGCAACTGAACCTTATTCAAAAACTCTAACTGGAGAATTTCATTTATCTAAAGGAGAAGGTGCACTAGATGATCTAATAATAGAGCATCAATCATTTTCAGATTATGAAAAGATAATAATAAGTAATTTTTCATATAGAGCTAGAGAATTTTTCTTGCGCTGGAACCCAGATAAAGTAAAAATAACTAAAGGTGATTATACTAATGAAAGTATAGATACATCAGGATTTATAAATGAAATAGAATTTAAAGTTGAAAAAAATGAAATTTTAACATTTACATATTATAAAACAAATCCATCGGATACAATTAGTGTAGAGGATTTCATACTAGTAGAAAAACCAGAAGTAGAAGCAATTAGAGTTACATCTATAGAATTAGTAGAAAGTTCAGCTGGTGTAGTAGATTTAACTCCGGCGACATTTACCGATAACCAAACTAATATTCATATAGAGTTACCAGATGCAAGTGCAACGTTTTCTTATAGAGTAACAATAGAAAATACAACACCAAACCACTACTATTTAAAAAATTTAGAACAGTTATCAAATACATTAAATATTAAAGTAATACCAACAGGTATGAGTTTATATCACAAATTCGATCCTGGAACTATATCCACGTTTTATATTGAATATAATGGAGATAGCGTAATACAAGGTAGAGAGTTAATATTAAACCTTCAATATATTTATGAAGAAGGAAAATTATACGAAGATGAAACATTAAATGGTTCAACTCCAGAAATAATAGATGGTCTTATACCTATTGTATATAATGAGTCAACTGGAAATTGGGAAAAAGCAGATGTTGTAAATGGAAAATGGTATGATTATAGTACTATAAAATGGGCAAATGCAGCAAGTGTAGTAACATCTAAAAGAAATTATTATGTTGAATCAGATCCAGGAACAGTTGTAGAAATGGCTGATATAACAAGTATGTTAGTGTGGATACCAAGATATTCATACACAAGAAAAGATGATCTTGGATATCAAGGATATGGTGGTAGTTCACTTGATATTACAACTCCTGGAGCATTTGATATAAAATTTGTGGGAGCAGAAACAACAGATACTGGAAGTGGAACATACACTGGACAATATCCAAGTGAATACTATACATCATCAGCATTTTGCTGGGGTAACTCATGTGATGATCCAGCTACTAGAAATAATGAAGAAAACACTGAAACAAAAGGTTTTTGGGTAGCTAAATTTGAAGCATCTAGAGTAAACAATATTTTATATTCTAAACCAAATACAAAACCTATGACATATCATACAATAGCCGATACATTTTACTATGTACAAAATTTGATGAATGGAGTAAATGGATATGATAATTATGGTTACGTTGGTTTCGTAGATGCTCATCTTATAAAAAATAGTGAATGGGGAGCTATATCATATTTATCACAATCTAAATATGGTAAATATGGTAATGCAGATTACACTGGGGCAAATAAAGAAATATATATAAATAATTGTACTACATACATAACTGGAATAGGTGGCTCAACGCCTCACCAAGGTAGTACTACTGCAACATGCTATACTAATACATATGATACATACTATGGAATGGGAGCTTCAACCACAGGTAATATTTATGGAGTTTATGACATGGTAGGTGGAACATTTGACAGAGTTATGGGAATTATATTAGATCAAAATGGTAATTTTGTTCCAGATTTTTCAGGATTTACTGAACTGCCGGAAGGTAGATATATAAATATATATCCATATGGAACATATACACAAGGAGATGTCTCGCCAATTAAGGGAGACGGTCTTACTGAAACGCTTTATTATTACAGTGATAGATATTTAGGAGATCCTAGATTTTCATCAACAAATTATTATTTATATCACTGGGTATATAGAGGAGGAAGTTTATTTTTCTCAAATACAGATGCAAATGGAATATTCTCTTATACACTCTTTAATGGACAATCTGATGCACATCACTCATCTAGATTTACTATAACAATGTATGATTCAGTTGTTAATCATATACCTTAAAGACTTGGTTAAACCAAGTTTTTATTTTAATTAAAATATGATATAATTTAAACGAGGTAATTATGAAAAAAGAAAAATTTGAAAATGAAATTCAATATATAAAAAATATAGAATATATAAAAAATGTAGAAACTTTACTAGAGCTTGTGCCAGATTATTTTTTTGATATGCCAGCATCAACAAGTGGAAAGTACCACCCCAGTTATGCACTAGGAAGTGGTGGATTGTTAAGACATACTAAAGCCGCTATAAAAATAGCAAATGAATTATTTAATATAGAAAACATCAGCGGTAAATATACATCAAATGAAAAAGATTTAATTATTATCGCAATTATGTTTCATGATTTATTAAAAAAGGGAGAAACAAATGAATATCATACTAGATTTGATCACCCTTTAATTGCCGCAGAATTTATCGAAAAAAATAAAGGCAAAACCACATTTACTGAAGAAGAAGTTAACTTTATATCATCTTGTATATCTACTCATATGGGACAGTGGAATTGTGATAGATTTAATTCATACGATTTACCAAAACCTAAAAATAAATTTCAAAACTTTGTACACATGTGTGACTATTTAGCATCAAGAAAATTTTTAGAAGTGCCATTTGATAATAATAACAATATTATTGAATAAAATTAATTGATATGATAAAATTATGAAGTGGTAGGTGTAATGTGATAAAAAAAATAATAGCTTTATTAATCTTAGCTGGTGTAGGGTATGGAATATATTACTTTGTTAACCAATATTTAGAAGATAAAGATGCATGGAAAGTAGAAATAATAAGCGAAACAATTGTTGTAAGAGATGAACCAGATGCAACTTCTTTTAATCCAGGTGGAAAAAAAGTTTACTTAGGTGAAATTCATAATGTTATAGAAATATATGAAGATGATTTAAAATTTGTTTGGTATAAAATAGAATATGATAAAGATAAAATAGGATGGATAGCATCCGCAAGAGAAGTACCATACGTTAAAGAAATCAATAATCCTCATCGCGAAGAAGGAGAAAGTGTTGAATACGAAGTAATAGATTATAAAAGACCTATACTTAGTGTAGAAGATACTTTATATCAAACATATGATATTAATACTATAAACTATGATCATATAACTGTAGAAGAAGATTCTGATTATGAAATAGTTCATGAAGTATATTTTGAAGAATTCCCAAAAGATTCAAACGTGCCTCAGTACTGGATTCAATATATAGTAACTGATGTCCATGGAAATTTTAAAGAATTTGTTCAAAAAATAGAGTTTGAAGTAAAACCATCACAAGATGATGTTAAATTATTTGAAGAACTAAATAGATAGTTCTTTTTTTATCTAAATAATTATAGTAAAATACATATAGGAGTTTAAATGATAGCAGAAGTTATAATCGAATACCCAGTAAAATCACTTGATAAGACATTTAGTTACTTAATACCTAATGACATAATAGGTGTTTTAAAAGTGGGTATGAAAGTTTTAGTGCCGTTTGGAAATAAAGAAGTTAATGGGTTCGTATTAAATATCACAAAAGAAAAAAATTCTTCTTATAAAATAAAAGAAATAACAAAAATAGTCGACGAAAAATTAATTTTAAGTGAAGAATTACTGGCATTAGGAAAATACATGAGCTATAAATATTTATGCACTATGATATCTTCATATCAAGTAATGCTACCAACAGGTTTTAAAATAAAAAATGCAAAATCAAATTATGAAAAATATGAAATATTTATAAGTTTAAATAACTCTATAGAATATACAAAAGAATTTATAGATATAAATAAAAAAGGTAAAAAACAAAATGAAATTCTAAAGTTGCTTATAGAAAATAAAGAAATAAATAAGAGTCAAATTAATCATCCTGCATTAAAAATATTATTAGAAAAAAATTTAATAAAGCAAAAAAAAGTATTAAAATACAGATTATCTAATAATAACTTAAATGATAAATCTGTAACATTAACCGAAGATCAAGATAATGTATATAAAAAAATAAATTACAATAAATATCAAACTTATTTACTTTATGGAATAACTGGATCAGGTAAAACAGAAATATATTTAAAATGGATTGAAGATGTTATAAAAAGTGGAAAATCAGCAATCATGCTTGTTAGTGAAATTAGTTTAACAATGCAAATAGTAAAGAGGTTTTATGAAAAGTTTAAAGATCAGGTAGCGGTTTTTCATAGTGCGTTATCTG
Organism: uncultured Muribaculaceae bacterium; assembly: GCA_964371705.1. Taxonomy (GTDB): domain Bacteria; phylum Bacillota_I; class Bacilli_A; order RF39; family UBA660; genus CAKOSP01. Next base: position 3,188 of record CAYJNH010000007.1, on the reverse strand, counting down.
ATGGAGAAAAACATGATGAATATTTAAAGATAATAAATGGGGATGTAAAAGTAGTAGTAGGAACAAGATCAGCAATATTTGCGCCTCTTAAAAATCTAGGGATAATTATTATAGATGAAGAACATTCAGATACATACAAACAAGATAATAATCCTAGATATAACGCTAAAGATATGGCAAAGTTTAGATGTGAGTATCATAATATTCCACTAGTATTAGGTTCAGCTACTCCTGTTTTAGAAAGTGCAGCGCGAAGCAAAAAAAATATTTATGAACTTCTATCATTAACAAAAAGAGTTGGTAAAGCTGTACTTCCTAAAATTGAAATTGTTGATATGGCTGAAGAAATGAAAAAAGGAAATTCTATATTTTCTGAAAAATTAAAAGAAGAAATAATTAAAAAAATAATGAAAAATGAACAAGTAATACTTCTTTTAAACAGAAGAGGTTTTTCTACCTTTATTAACTGCTCTGCATGTGGTTTTGTATATAAATGTCCTAGTTGTGACATATCCTTAACATACCATAAAACAACAAATAATTTAGTATGCCACTACTGTGGATATTTAACAAAAAAAGAAAACAACTGTCCAGAATGTAGGGAAGATGGATTAAATTATTTAGGACTGGGAACCCAAAAATTAGAAGAATATATAAATAAAGAAATACCAGAGGCAAAAGTTATAAGAATGGACCAAGATACTACTACTAGAAAAGGATCTCATGATAAAATTATAGAAAGTTTTAGAAATAAAGAATATAATATATTGCTAGGTACGCAAATGATTAGTAAAGGATTAGACTTTAGTGATGTAACATTAGTTGGTGTAATAAATGCAGACACAACTTTAAACATTCCAGATTATAAAGCAAGTGAAAGTACATTTAGTTTATTATCACAAGTAGCTGGTAGAGCTGGTAGAAGTGATAAGAAAGGATTAGTTATAATTCAAACTTTCAATCCAGATAACTACATACTTAAATGTGTTAAAAATAGTGATTATAAATCATTTTATGCATATGAAATGACAATTAGAGAAAAATTAAAATACCCTCCATACTATTTTTTAATAGGTATTAAAGTAATTTCAAAAGATTATAACAAGGCTTTAGATGAATCAAAAAATATTGTCAAATATTTAAAACAAAAAGTGCAAAATAACACATTAGTTTTGGGTCCAACTACGGCATCTATATTAAAATTTAACAATAATTACAGATTCCAAATAATAATAAAATATAAAAAAGATGAAAATTTATTTAAAATCTTAAAAGAAATTGATATAAAATATGCAACTAATAATAGTACTTACATAGAAATAGATGTTAATCCAAATAGAATATAACATCATTATAGATTGATGTAACGCACATATAAATTATGTAATCAAAAATAATATTAAGACTCTAGAACAATAGAGTTTTTTTTTGAGTGCAGCACTAAAAAATATTAATAAATAAGGTAAATATTTTGCTATAATGCTCCATACATGGTATAATATATAAGAAAGTGAAAGTGATGATATATGGAATTTTTGCAAAAATATAATATAAATATAACAAATGAAAAATTGTTTGAAAGTGCGGTAACTCATTCAAGTTATTCTAATGAAAATAAAGATTGTACTAATTATGAAAGATTAGAATTTTTAGGTGATGCAGTTTTAGAATTAGTAACCAGTGAATATTTTTATAAACATACTGAATTTAAAGAAGGAGAAATGACAAAAAAAAGAGCATCATTTGTATGTGAAGCAGCTCTTAATTTTTATGCGTCAAAATTGAATTTAATAGATTATATTAAAGTCGGACATGGTCAAGAAGATAATATAAATGAAACAATAGTAGCAGATGTTTTTGAAGCAGTAGTAGGAGCAATATATTTAGATTGTGGTTTTGACGTAGTACAAAAATTTATTTACGACATTATTGCGCCAGAAATACAAGCAGATAATAATTTTTTTAATGACTATAAAACTTTATTGCAGGAAATGGTTCAAACAACAAAAAAATCTATTGAATATATAATTGTTGAAGAAAACGGTGTAGCTCATAATAAAGAATTTAAAACAGAAGTAAGAATAGATAATATAATATATGGTAGAGGTTCTGGTAGAAATAAAAAAGAAGCAGAACAAAATGCAGCTAAAGATGCATATAACAAGAGTGTGAAGTAGGTTCTAATGTACTTAAAAAACATAAAAGCAGTAGGTTTTAAATCATTTGCTGATAAAACAGTGATTGATTTTAACTCAGATATAACTGCGGTAGTAGGTCCAAATGGTTCAGGTAAAAGTAACATAGTAGATGCTATTAGATGGGTACTTGGAGAACAATCTGTTAAACAACTTAGAGGTAATGCTGTAATGAGTGACGTTATTTTTAGTGGTTCAGCATCTAGAGACTCTATGAAAAAAGCTAGTGTTATACTTACATTTGATAATAAAGATCACTACCTTAAAAGTGAATTTGATGAACTTGAAATAAAAAGAGAAGTTTATAAAACTGGAGAAAGTGACTATTTTATAAATAACACTAGAGTAAGACTTAAAGACGTACATGATTTATTTTTAGATACAGGCGCAGGAAATGGAGCATTTAATATAATAAGTCAAGGTAACATCACGGAAATAGTTAATTCTAAGCCGCTTGACAGAAGAATAATATTCGAATCAGCAGCAGGTGTATTAAAATACAAAAAAAGAAAAACTGAAGCATTAAATAAATTGGAAAAAACTAAAGATAATCTTGCAAGTATAAAATTAGTAATTGATGAGTTAAAAAGAACAGTTCTTCCTTTAAAAAAACAAAGTGAAGATGCGAAAAAATATTTAAAATTAAAAGAAGAATGTTCAAATATAGAAATAGCTCTTTTGTCTAGCGATATTGAAAATAGCAAACATGTATATGAAGAAACTCAAGAAAAAAGAAAGCATTAATAAAAAAATATCAGAATTTTCTAATGATTTATCAAGTGCAAAAATAGAAAAACTCAAATTAGAAATAATAAAAAAAGATGAAAAAATATCAGATATAAATAATAAAATTATTTTAATTAATGAAGAAATATCTAAACTTTCTAGTGAAAAACAAATAACTATTGAAAGACAAAAATATAGTTTAGACCGAGCAAAAGTAAATGAATCATTATTAAAGTTAAAAGAAGATGAATCTAACTATATACAAAG
>CAYJNH010000006.1:1171-26971 GCA_964371705.1 uncultured Muribaculaceae bacterium | reverse complement strand
ATACATTTGAATAATTTTTATCTTCTTTAATAGTATAATCTTTTAGATCAATTACTTCGTTATTTAATACATCTTCTTCAAATTCTTTTATTTTATCATCAGTTAAAATAATATCTTTTTGTAAACTAGCCTCATAATATCCTGATTGACCTATAACGTATATAACAATAAAAATAAGAAAAATTACAAATGTAATTCTTAAAAAATAATTTGGTTTTTTAGTATTTTCCACTATCAATCACCTTTTTCAAACTTTCTGCTAAATAAATTAACGAACAATTTACCTCATCTATACTATTATATTGTCCACCTACTTCAATTAATATTGTATTTTTATGAAAGTCTTGATTATAAACGCCGTTTATTCCAGCACCCTGTTTTTTCATAATACCTCTAGTAAATGATGGATTTATTTCATTTAAAACATTATTTAAATCAGTAACTAAAGTTAAGTTTAGTTCATAATTAGGATTATCTAAACCTATAACAAATAAAAATCTTGCACATGCTTTACCATTTATATCAATAGTAGTTATATCATAAGAACTTGAATCTCTATGAATATCAATAAAGTAATTAATTGTTTCATACTTAGAAGTGGTATCTTCCATCAAAATACGCGCTGCATCATAACTTTTTGAATAAGACCAAGAATTAGAGTTTAATACTTCAACAACGTCATTTGTTTCGACTAAAGAAACAATATTATAATCGTACAAATATTCACTTAATATATATGAAGCAGTAACTACAGTTGGATTTATATTAAATGCTTCATATGATTCGTAAGAATATTTTTCTGTTGGATGGGCGTTATAAATATACACCGTTGGATCCATAGGAATTTCTTTAATATTATCTGTTTTAATCACAGGTTCACTATAAATTAAATCCATACCAAATGCATAACTGAATATGAATTCTGGTGTATTAAGATTTTCAGCATCAAAAACCGATTCATTTTTTTGTAAAATAATATCTACAATTTTTTCATTTTCTAACTTAGGCACTAACAATTGAGTTAAATATGACAATGAAATATTCATTATATAGATTATAAATATAATAAATATAATTTTCTTTAATTTAAACTTTATACGTTTTTTTAACTTAAATTTAGCTCTCATATACCCTCTTTTATGTTATTTTATACTATTTATAGCGAAAAATATGTCATTTTTATAGTTATATCTTGAAAAATATGTATTTTTTTGATAAAATTAAATGGCACAAAGGAAGGAGATCTATATGGCTAATATTAAAAGTAGTAAAAAAGCTATTAAAGTTATCGCTAAAAAAACTCAAAATAATCATGAAGCAAAAGCTAGAGTTCAAAATTTAATTAAAAATTTAGAAAAAGCAATTGAAGCAAATGACACTGAAAAAGCTAATAGTCTATTAAAAGACTTACAAAAATATATAGACAAAGCAGCAGCTAAAGGTTTTGTACCTAAAAATACTGCAGCTCGTCAAAAATCTAGATTAAACGCAAAAGTTAAAAACATGAAGTAATAATTGATTACTTCTTTTTTTTTTGTTAAAATGAATATGGAGATGAAAATGAAAAAAATAATACCAATAGTAATATGTTTAGGGATAATAAGTATAGTCTTATTAAATTTAAAGTATATAACAGACACGATTAGTTCATTTATTACATTAAATGAACCAGAAATAACTGAAAAAATAAGCGAAAATAAAAAAAATTATAGTTTATCATATGTATCTAATACAGACAGCTTTATCCCATATTCTAATCAAGATTTAATGAATATAATTTATACAACTATAAACAATAAATGGACAAACTTTACATTTTATTGTCCAAGTGAATATACAAACTGCTTAAATGACATAGAAGTTTTAAGTGAAAGTTCAGATATACTGACACATATTAACAATTTTGTACATCCTTATAATAGTTTCACCAGTATTAAAATGATTATAGCAGATTCTGGAGAAATAAATTTTAAAATTGATTATTTATATGAAGATGATAAAATTGAAGTTATAGATAACGAAGTAAAAAAAATTATAACAGATTTAATAGATGAAGATGATACTGATGAAGAAAAAATTAAAACAATACATGATTATATAATAGATAATGCACATTATGACACAGCAGTAAACAAAAATGAAGAAACAATATATGATTCTTCTACTGCGTATGGCCCACTATTCGAAGGCGTAGCCATATGTAATGGATATACAGATTTAATGGGTATCTTCTTAACAGAAATGGGATATGAAAACTTGAAAGTTGCTACTACACCAGATCAAATTAGCTATGCAAATACTGGTCACATATGGAATATAGTAAAATTAGATGATAGATGGCTTCACATAGATGTTACATGGGATGACCCACTTAATGAAGAAGATCCAACAAAAAGTTATTTATATCACGATTACTTTTTAGTTACGACAGATGAAATGAATGAAGCTGATGAAAGAGATAAAGATGCTCCAGTACTTGAAGAACATCATTTCAGCACTACTGTATATTATGAATTAAAATAAAAATGAACTAATTGTTCATTTTTTTATTGATATAATTTTCTACTTCAGATACAGTTAATAAAAAATCATCATAATTTACATTAAACCAAGTAGTATTTAATTTATTATTAAACCACGTAAATTGTCTTTTTGCATACCTTCTGGAATTTTTTTTAATTAAATCAATAGATTCTTCCAAAGTAATATTTCCTTTGAAATAACTAATTAATTCTTTATAACCAATCGCACTATTAAGTACTCTACTATCTTTATGGCTATCATATAATTGTTTAACTTCATCAATTAATCCATTTTCAATCATATTATCTACACGTTTATTAATATTATTATATAGTACTTCTCTATCTGTTTTAAGACCTATAAATAATGCATCGTATAGCATTACATCACCATTTTTTATAGTATTTCCTTTTTTTAAAAATCTAATAAGCCTATGTTTATTATTTTTATCTAACTCAGCATTTTTATCTTTTTGCAATGCTAGTTTATAAAGCTCATTAACTGTTAAATCAGAATATTCGTCATCAGTTACATCTGCATCAAATGTATAATCAAATAGACCAGCATTAACATATAATCCAGTTCCCCCTACTAAAATGACATTTTTATTTTCATATTCTTTTAATTTTTGTCTTAAATCAATTTGATAATCAGCAACAGTATAATTTTCATTTATACTTTTAATATCAAACAAAATATGCTTTATACCACATTTTTCTTCATCACTTGGTTTAGCACTACCAATATTTAATTCTTTGTAGACCTGAACAGCATCTGCATTTAAAATTATAGCGTTATATTTTTTAGCAAGTTCCACACTTAGTTTAGTCTTACCTACACCAGTTGGCCCAACAATTACAATAATCATACAAAAATCACCTAAAATTATTATAACCTATTATTCGGAAATTGACAAACGATAAAGAAATATAGTATATTAAAAGTGGTGAAATACAATGAGAAAGAAAGCAGTAGGAATTATTTGTGAATTTAATCCACTACACAACGGTCATATTTATTTTATAAATAAAGTAAAAGAAATTTATCCAGATCGAGCAGTTGTTTTAGTTTTAAACAGCTATTTTTTACAAAGAGGAGAAGCGTCTATAATTAGTAAAGAAAACAGAGTGAGGTTATCTTTAAAATATGGTGTTGATTTAGTTTTAGAACAACCAGTATTTTTTGGAACTCAAAGCGCTGATACATTTGCTGAATCTGCAGTTAAACTTCTTGAAAGTATGTATGTAGATACTTTAGTATTTGGTAGTGAATGTAATGATAAAGTAATTCTTGAAAATATCGCGGATAAACAGCTTAATGATCCAGATTTTGATAATTTAATTAAGGTTAATTTAAAAAAAGGAGACAACTATCCTACCGCAGTAGCTAAAGCATGTGAAACAAGTAATTTTGAGTATAATCCAAATGATATACTAGGTATTTGTTATATAAAAGCTATTAAAAAAAATAATTACAGAATTACTTATGAAACTATACAAAGAACAAATAGTTTTCATGATAATATATTAGACGAAGATATAGTATCAGCTTCAAATATAAGAAAAAGAATAAATGATAATGAATCAATAGACAAATATATTCCAGATGGCGTAAAAAAATATATAAATAAAATCAATTATGACACATTATTTGCAATATTAAAATTAAAAATAATAACAGATGGTAATTTAATGCAATATTTAGATGTAGACAATGGTATGAATATGAAACTTGTAAGGACTGCATTAAGTTCAAATAATTATAATGAGTTTATTGAAAAAGCTAAAAACAAAAAATATACATACACAAGATTAAATAGAATGATTACTCATATTTTATTAGGAATTACCAAAGAAGATGTAAAAAAAGAAAAGTTAAAATATTTGCATGTATTAGGTTTTAATAAAGTTGGACAAAAATATTTAAGTTTAAATAAAAAAAGAATGTTTATATCAAATGGAACAGACAAATTTTCAAAAATATATAAATATGAAATAAGAGCTGCGGCTTTATATGAATTAATTACTGGAGAAGTTGTGTATAAATACGATAACAGCACTAAACCTATTAAAGATTTCGAAAAAGAGTTAGAGGATTAAACCACTAACTCTTTTTCTTTGATCACTTACATTTTCATGCATTAAATATAAACTTTCAGGAAGTTGAATCATATTACGAACTACATATATTTCTTCTCCAAAAACATTAGTAGTCATAAAATATTTATCTGATTGCATTAAAAAATGGAGATCGACATCATTTCCTACAATTAATTTCCTGTCGTTAAAATCATACTTACCTTCAATATAATAATTATATAATTTATCATAATATGATTCGCCAGTATGAACAGGTTTAATTGTAGAATATTCATCTACTCCATTGCAATTTCCATAAAATACTTGATCTTGATCTAGTTCATCATTATTTAATAATGATAAAACAGTATTAATATTATTAGTATACAGATTATACAAAAAATTAATGTAATAATATGGATTACTTTGCAAAATTTTTGATTTGAACTCTGAAAAACTTTTCTCATTAATAATTTCTTCAACATTTTTTACTACAAACATAACTTACTCCTACTCTGATATAAATATATCACAAAAAATATACAGAGTAAATATTTCATTATAAATTACACAAATAAAAAAAGTCACTTAGTGACTTAAAATAATTTAATTATGTCTGAAATTGCTACATATATAGTTAAAAGCATTAATAATCCAAATCCAATTAAATGAAATATATTTTCAATTTTAGAATTTATTGGTGATCCTTTAATTTTTTCGATAATTAGGAACAATACTCTTCCACCGTCGAATGCTGGTATTGGAAGTATATTTAAAAATCCTACATTAATAGATAAAAACGCTATTAAATATATTATATTAGGAAGTCCAGCTGCTGCTGATACTTCTACTACTTCATACATACCAATAGGTCCAGATAAAGAGTCAAGTCCTATCTTACCAGTAAATAAACCAGATATAGTAAGTACCATACTTTCTACAATAGATCCAAATTTAACAAGTGCATATTTAATGCTATCAAATACATTCTCTGCTACTTCAGCAGTAACATGAATACCAAATACTTTACTTTCAACACCATTGTCATCTTTAACAACCGCAGGTTCTATATCGTATGTTTTTTCTTTACCGTCTGCATCCTCAATAACAAATTCATAAATACCATCTGCATCTTCCATATAAAGAACTATTTGAGCAGTATCCCATGTATTGACATTATATCCATTTATTTCTTTTATAACGTCGCCTTTTTTTATACCTGCCTGCGCCATCGGTAAGCCTTCTTCTACTTTATCAATAGTAGGCATTAATATTGTACCACCCCATATTAATGATACAAAAAATAGTATAATAAAAGCACTTAAGAAATTATTAAATACACCTGCTACTAAGATAATAATTCTTTGATACCATTTTTTATTACACATAAATTTTTCTTTTGGTATTTCATTTTGATCATCATCTTCGTATACTTCACCAGCCATTGCAACAAAACCACCAATAGGTATAGCTCTTAAATTATATGCAATGCCATCTTTTCCTTTTTTAGAATATAATACTGGCCCCATTCCTAGTGAAAATTCATATATATGAACTCCAAATTTTTTAGCCCAAAAAAAGTGTCCTAATTCATGAATAAATATAATTAATCCAAGAATTAATATTAATAAAATTATTGAAACCATTATTCCTCCTTAAATAAATATCCAAACCACTAAATAAATTAATGATACAAATAATAAACTATCAAGTCTATCTAATATTCCACCATGACCTGGCATTATATTAGAAAAATCTTTAACATCATTATCTCTTTTTAATTTACTAAACAATAAATCCCCTATTTGACAAGCAATAGCTAATATTATTGTAGTAACAACTATCATTACACTTAGTTCACCAACTAAGTTTGCATATAAAACTAATGGAACTGAAACTCCAATCAATAAACCACCAATCGATCCTTCAATTGTTTTTTTAGGGCTTATGTCAGGTAACAATTTATGTTTGCCAATTAAAGCTCCAGTAAACATTGCAAACATATCACTAAATATACATATCGACACTAAATATATAAATATGTATAATGATGATCTAATTGCTATCAAACCACTAAAACTATATCCTAAAAATAATAATGTACCAAAAAACATTAAAGCTTTTTCAAAAGTATATTTATTATTTTTCATAAATAATGTTGGAGTTAATAAGCATACTATACCAAATAATATATCTAAATAATTAATATTAAAGTGCGGTATATATATATTATTTTTCATTATGAAATATAAATACACAAATACTCCAATTATTTTAATAGACATAGGTATATTTTGTTTAAAACACTTTAATTCAGTTATTTCTTTATAAGCAAACATAGCTATTACACCTACTGCAAATAAGTACACACTACCACCTAAAATAATTATAGGGACCGCTATTATAAGTGCTACTATCGCACTTATTACTCTTTGTTTCATAAAACCACCTTACTAAAAAAAATGAGATAGACTAGACTCTATCATCAAATCTTTCTATTTCATCTAAATGTTCTTCAACCATATTTCTAAATCTTTTCTTAAATACAAATACTTTACGTCTTAAACTTTCAGATTCTTCTTCAATTTTTTCAGCTCTAAGTAAAGCATTATTAACTATCCTAGAAGCATTTTTTTTAGCATCTTCAACTATTAATTTAGATTCATCAAATGCGGCTCTACGTATATTACTAGTAGATTCTTCCGCTATTAATATTGCTCTATTAAATGTTGCTTCTAAACTTTTATATTTAACAGACTCTTTTTCTAATTCAAGACACCTTTGATCACTAGCTTTAAGTTTATTTAAAAGTTCTTCATATTCTCTAATAACTTCAGCTAAAAAATCATTAACCTCTTTTTTAGAATAGCCAGAAAAAGATGTATTAAACTTCTTCATAAACTCTCCTTCTTCTTAGATTACCAATTTAGTTCATCCGATGAACTATTATTTTTATTTCCTTTTTCAGAATCCTCAGTAATTTTACCTTGAACACTAACATTTTTAGGTGCGCAAACATATATGCCTACACCTATTTTTTGCATCGATCCACCTATTGAATATATACATCCACTTAAAAAATCTATAATTCTTTTTGCTTGATCCGAAGTAACTCTTTTAAGATTTACCACCACACTATTTCTATTTTTTAAATGATCTGCTATTTGTTGAGCTTCAGAAAAAGCTCTAGGTTCAAGCAAAATCATTTTATTTCCTGTTTTATTAGCTTCTTTAACTGCGTCAGCTTCACTCATGTTGTAATATTCATCTTCAGTACCAACTAAATTATCATCTTCATCTTCTTTAAATAAGCTTTTTAATTTCTTTAAGGCCATTATAAAATTCTCCTATCTATTCTTACTATAATATCATAACAAATATTATACAAAGTTTCAACTTAATTTAGTATAATTAATAAAAAAATTACAAATTAATGTAATTTTTCTACTTACTTTTAGTAATTTTATCAACTACTTTAGTAGCCATTTCTTTATTACCTTCAAAAGCTCTAAGCACTTCTAATGGTATAGCAAAAATTACTGTATTAGATTGATCAGATGATAAATCATTTAATGTAGATAAAGTTCTTAAATGAAGAGCACCAGGAGATGAAGACATAATGCCAGCTGCTTGAGCTAAATTCTCAGAAGCTTCGACTTCACCTTTAGCCTTTGTAATAATCGCTGCCTTTTCTCTTTCAGCCTCTGCTACTTTAGCAATTACTCTTTTCATTTCTTCAGGTAATGCTACATCTTTTAATTCTACATTTTCTACTTTTATTCCCCATGGATCAGTAGCTTTATCAATAACTGTACATATTTCAGATGATATTTTTTCTCTTTCACTTAATAATTCATCTAAACTAACAGATCCTACAGCATTTCTCATTGTAGTTTGTGCAAGTTGTGACACTGCATATAAATAATTTTCTACTGCTAATATACTTTTACTTGCATCAAATACTTTAAAGTATATAACTGCATTTATTCTAATAGATACATTATCTTTAGTAATAGCTTCTTGCTCTGGAACATCTACTGCCTTAGTTCTTACATCTACTTTTCTATAATGATGTATAATTGGAAGCACTAATCTCCATCCAGGTTCCATTATAGATTTAAATTTACCAAAAGAAAATTTTACTCCTCTTTCATATTGATTTATTTGTCTTATTGATGTTATCAAAATAATAACAACTATTAATATTATAGTCCACATAATTTACCTCTTTCTTAAATTTCTAAATTTCTTTGAACATAACCAGCAATTTCATCTACACTAAGTTTAATTTGTTCCATAGTATCCCTAGATCTAATAGTTACTATATCATGTTCTAAAGTTTCCTCATCAATCGTAATTGCAAAAGGTGTACCAATCGCATCACTTCTTCTATATCTTTTACCAATTGATCCTGTTTCATCATAACTACACGCAAAATGCTTACAAAGTCTAGCGTAAATATCGTTAGCTTTTTCACTATGATATTTTTTTACAAGCGGTAATATACTAAGTTTATAAGGCGCCAATGCTGGGTGTATTTTTAAAACTTCTCTTTCATCTCCAGATTCTAAAATTTCTTTTTCATATGCACTAGTTAAAACTGCAAGTATTAATCTATCAAGTCCTAACGCTGGCTCTACAACATAAGGTATATATTTTTCGTTAGTTTCTAAATCAATAGTTCTAAGATCTTGTCCAGTATATTTCATATGTACATTTAAATCATAATCAGTTCTATCAGCAATACCCCAAAGTTCTCCCCAACCCATTGGGAATAAAAATTCTATATCAGTTGTTGCTTTTGAATAAAAAGATAATTCTTCTTTTGCATGATCTCTAAATCTTAAACTACTTGATTTAATACCAATAGTTTTTAAAAAATCCATACAATAATTTTTCCAATATCCAAACCATTCTAAATCAGTACCTGGTTTACAAAAGAATTCAAGTTCCATTTGTTCAAATTCTCTAGTTCTAAAAATAAAGTTACCAGGAGTTATTTCATTTCTAAAAGATTTTCCTGTTTGCCCAACACCAAAAGGTATTTTAGCTCTCATAGATCTTTCAATATTTTTAAAATTCAAAAATATACCTTGAGCTGTTTCTCCTCTTAAATAAGCTATATTTTTATTTCCCTCAGTAACACCTATACTAGTTTCAAATAATAAATTAAATTTTCTTATATCAGTATACTCTAAATTACCACATTTTGGACAAACTACATTATTATCTTTAATAAAATTTTCTAATTTTTCATTATCCCAACCGTCTCCAGTTTCCTTACCTTCAGTAAAATCTTCTACTAACTTATCCGCTCTATGTCTAGCTTTACATTTTTTGCAATCTATCATAGGGTCTGCAAATGATGAAACATGACCAGATGCTACCCATACTTCAGGATTTGTTATAATCGCAGAATCTAAACCAAAATTATATGGATTTTCCATAATAAATTTCTTTTTCCATACACTACGTATATTTTCTTTTAAATTTGTTCCTAAAGGTCCGTAATCCCAAGAATTAGCAAGCCCTCCATATATTTCACTACCTTGAAATATAAATCCGTAATTTTTACAATAATTAACTATATCTTCCATTGTTGCTTTCAAAAAAACCACTCCTTAAAGTTATTATACTAAAAAAATAAAAATACTTCCATATTTTTATTTAATTATTTGCTTAAATTGTTCTAAAGTAGTGTAACTAAGTATTGTATGTCTAGGTATTTTATACTTATCTATACCTATTTTAGCATTATATCCACCACCCATAAACGCCATTTCAAACCCAGCATCTTTTAAAACACTTATAGAGTAATCATTATATTCATAAAAAGGATAACAAAAAGCAAGTGTATTATCAAGTTCATCTCTGCTTAATTTTAAATCTTCCATTAGTTTATCATAATCCCAGCACTTAATTGCTCCACCTTGGCCTCCAGGACATTCACCTACATTATGTAAATCATGCCCATGAGATGCAAACTCTATGTATGGACTATAAAACTGTTCTTTATCATACCAACTAGTTACTAAAAATAATGTTATATCAATTTCATATTCATCTACTATAGGGTATAAAAATTCTGCATACCAACCATCATCTACTGTGATTAATATACTTTCTTCTGGTAAATTTATTTTACCATCTATAAACATACCCATTTCAGTAGTATTAATAGTTACATAATTATTATCTTTTATATAACTAAAATGACTTCTTATTTGACTTTCAGAGTGGCATATAATTTGATTACAAGTTGTGTCTCCATCTAGATATACAAAATGATATGCCACTACTGGTACATCACTAGCATAAACTTCAGAAGTATTTGTATTTTGAACTACTTCTACTTCTTCACTTAAAACATACATAAGCCTATTATCAAATTCAATATATAATTTATTACCATCTTTCATTATAATAGGTTTGTTAATATTTATTTCTAGTTCAACTAATAATTCATTTTCTTCATATAATTTTACATCTTTTACATTAATATTTTCATTAAACGGCAAATAACTTTTATATCTATCCTCAAATTGAGACAAAGTCTCTATTTTTGTAACATTTTCATATTCTATATAATAAACACTATCCTCAATCTCAAATTCAAAATATTTAGTATCACTAGTTATATTTATCTCATTTAAACTAAGTTCATATCCTTCATTTAAAATACCTATTTTCTCGTATTTATCACCAATTTTTTTAAAAATAGGTGATTTGCTATTAACTTTAACAAATTCACTATAAAATCCAGTTATATATTTAGAATTATCTTCTTTTTTTACTATATCGTTTTCTTGAAAAATAAAAAAAGAAGACATAATTACACCAATAATCATAACAATTAAAAATATAATTAATATTTTCTTTTTCATATTTTCTCCTTATGGTACTTTTTTACCTTGTTTATTAGTTACTATAAATGCATTAGACACATATCTTTCAACATGACCAGTAGTACTTGGTGTATTATAAAGTTCACCATTTACCGCTAGAGTAGTTGAACCACCACCATCTAAATTAGCAGCATTATACGCTCCATATCTAACTAATATTTCAATTACTTCATTCATAGATGCACCGATTGAATATCCAGGTTGTCTTCCATCTATTACTAAAAATAATACAATACCATCTTTTCTTTGAGCAATAACAGTTCTTGGAGCAATACCCCAACCTCCATTACCAGCAAGCTCTGCAACTTTACCATTAACTATTAAATTAGGACCAAATTCTATAGCTTCTTCCATTCCATTTTCAATAGCTACTTCTGGTGAATCTCCAGTTAAATATAATTTGTGATCTTCAGTAAAACCAATTAGTTCACCCGAGCCACCAGGATATGACCAAATAAGTTCTCCATTTTGAATAATACTTCCATATGGAGTTTCTCCGCTTCCCCAGCCATCTAAATCTTCAAATCCGCCACCATTTATTCCTACTAGACCACCATTATTTTTAGTCATTGAAGTAGTATATTCGCCATAACTACCAAGTCTAGAAGAAACTGCAACTTCAACATCAGATGGATCATATATGGCAACAAGCCATCCAACGTAATCATCACCTTTAATATCTATTATTTTATATACATCATTATTTTCATCTCTAGTATAAATTTCTTCTTCATATATTGATTCATAATGAGTTTTTTCTCCATTATCACCTATTACTATATCATCTAAGTTAACGTCCTCATCAATAGATACTATATAGTTTTGATTCATAATTTCATTAATAGTTTCTTTACTATAAAAAGTATCCGCAAAATATTTATGAGTCATTGTAGTCATCGCAGTAGTAATCCAAAACTCTTTAAAAACTGGAACATTTATAGTAATCAAACCAGCAATAGCTATTAAATCAAATACTACAAATAACCATGTATACCATTTTAATTTTTTCATTTACTTCTCCTACTCTACAACGTATGGGCTATATTCTGCCCCAACACCATCAGTAATTGATGATTTATCTATACATACAACTGGTACTATATTTTTACTTTCTGTTACTTGAACTTTTTGTAAATATCCAAGACCACTATTAACATATGCAACATCACTTACATGACCATTATATGTTAAATAAAAATAATCTTCAGCACTTGTATTAGTATAATCAAATATATTAAGCATTCCTACTTTATAAGTGTTAACTTCACCATATATTTTTGTAAAATCATTATTACTATCATCATTTACCAACCCTGTATTAAATGTACAATCAACTAATTTATCTTTATATACTAAATTATTATAATAATCATTATTTAAATAATATCCTATATTATTTTTATCACCAGGATTATATTTGGTATTACTATTACTAAATGACTTAGTTTCACTTAGTGCTTCCAAAGAAGCAACCTTAAGTGTTCCATCAGTTTCATCTATTACTTTAAATGTGTTTTCACCTAATTTTACATATGTATTTATATAACTAGGTTCACCTTCCACTTGAATTATATAAGGATTATCTTCTTCTCCTTTTCCTCTAAGTAAAATAACATCTTTTTCAAGTGTAATTACAGCTCTTACACCATAAGAACCATAAGTAGTATCAGCATCAATTTTGCCATCCTCATCTACATATAAATTATTGCCATCTTCATCTACACCCATTAACCAGTAATATGTTTCATTATTAATATAACTATTATCTCCACCTGCTTTAATGTAATCTTCAGCACTAAGTAAAGTAACAAGGCCACTTCCTGATTCATCTGTATCAGTTAATTCATTACCATCTAATTGACTAACTGTATAATTTTGATCTAATAAATATTTTCCATCAATTGGTAGTAAATTATAAAAAACTCCACTGTGTTCTTTATCAGTTTTATCAAGCCAATTATTTATATTACCATCTTCATAATTTAAATCATTACCCCACATAAAACTACTAACATTATCTTCAGAAACTAATATAAGTTCATTATTATTAGTCATTCCCATTATTCTAAATTCAATATTATTAAAACTAACATAATTGTTTTCTATATTTCCTTTAAAAAAATACCCATCTGGATCTTTGTATAATCCATCACCAGATTGAGCAAGTGGATTAACATTTATAATAGCTTGAGCAAGTGACTTATCATAATTTTGTCTAGCTTTATGTTCTTCTAAAGCATAGTACACAGCTCTAGAACCAAAATATATAGCAAGACCACCTAGTATAACTACACTTACTATATTAAATATCTTCTCTTTCTTGCCAAGTTTCACTCTATCTTTTTTAACTTTTTTTTCTTTCTTTTCTTTTTTCATACTTCCAACTCCTACACTATATCTAGTGTATCAAAATTAAATATTCTTTTCAAGAATAATTCATCTTTTTTTAAACTCTTTACTATAAAAAAACTTTACTATTTTATAGTAAAGTTATAAAACTACATATGGATCATTCCATGTACCTGATCCACCTGCTAGAGCATCAGATTTAATTGACAACACAGGACGAAGATAATATGTTTCAGAAACAGAACCATTCGAATTTAAAGTTTCTCCATTATATAAACGAATTAGCGTAGCAAAACGAGAATCTTTATAACTAGGCGACATAGTTATTGTATCTACACTATTATATAAATAGTGTTTGTTATATAAATAATCGGATCCTTCCCATTCAGTCATACCTGAATAGACAGCTTCATCAACAGAAATTAAAGCAACAGGAAATCCTAAGTTTGCATTTCCATTTACCTCATCATTAACAGTAAAAGCATCCTCTTTAACTATACATTCTAAACTAGGAGTTTTATTAGTTATATTATTTATATAACTTTCAAAGTATTGCGTTCCTGTTCCTATTCCACTTGCCACAGTTGTTCCGGCTTTATCAGTATAAGCCGTTCTATCTGCACAAAAAAGTGTGTCAGATATATAACTATGAAAATTATTATTAAATATATTTTCTAAATACCAATTATCTACTGCAACTTTAGCAGTACTACTTGAAACATAACCATGCTGCTGACCAACTTGATACATATAACCAGAATATTCCGCCAAATTTGAAGACTCATTAAATACACTAGTTCCTATAGTTGTTCCTTCTCCAGTCATTACCACAGCTTCAGATTCCGTTGGCTTTGTCTCACCAGAATAAATCATTCTAACACTACCATCCCCATTTATACGGATTATTCTCCAGTAAAAACCAGCAAATTCTACCCAGTTGTTATCAACTGCTCCTCTATAATAGTAAGATGTACCATAATCATCAGGAGTTGCAAACATGCCTTCATCAGAAGTAGTTACTTGGCTAAAATCTGGGGTTGGTTTAGCTTCTATAACTTCTTTGCCACCATTGTCTTCAAATATTAATTCTGGTAATGTTTTAATCATACCATTTTTAAGTATAATAGATCCAGTAAATGATTTACCATTATTATGAGACTGATCAATTGTAAGATCAGCAAAAGTAAGTGTAACATCCCAGGTTTGAGTAGTTCCATTTACATTATCAGATGTAGATATTGGGTGATTTATTACAAGTGGAAAAAAACCAGTTATATTTGTGACGTCAAATCCCGTATTACCTTCAATATTTACATATGTTAAACCATCAGCTTCAGTTATTTCATTGCCATCAGAATCTACTACTTTTAAAAGAAGTTCAGGTTTAGCCTCGCCATCCTCAGTATACACAAAACTATTTGTATTAATATCAATATACATATCATAAGTAGAATCAATAGTTTGCCCAGTTACACCTGAAATAAGTGTTGCACTTGGATTCGTTGTTCCACTTTGACCTACTGATACACTTGATAAAGTAAGTTCATCACCTGAAGCAAATGTAAACTGCTCAACATCACCTACTACTGCATTAATATCAGTTACTTGTGATGCATCTATATTAAGACCAAAATAAGCATAAGTAAGACCAAAAGTAGTAATTAATACTAAAACAATTATACTTGCTATAATTGTAATTTTCTTTTTGTTAAGTTTTATATTATATAAAATGTTTTTCATATTATATTACCTCTATTATAAGTTTACTACAAACATAGGTTTTTATCAAGGCATAAAAAAAGACTTTTAAATATTTATAATTTTATTTAAAAAGTCTTTACTATATAAATACAAACCTGTATAAGAATCATAATAAGATTTAACAAATATATTAATTTCTTCTTTTAAATGATTATCTATTTTTATATTACTAATACTTTTTATATCAACTAAATAATACATTCTAAGTAATTTAATTATTTTTAAATCGACTATCTTAGAAGTATAATTAAAACAATTTTTACATATTAATCCACCATAAGATGCATCTACAGTTAATATATCTTTTTGATTTCCACATAAGGAGCATTCATTTAAATTAATACCTACGCCTAAATAATCTAAATACTTAATTTCTAATATATTAGTAAGTATCACAGGATCTAAACCACTTTCTAGTTTTAAAACTATATCAATAAACATTTGATATAATTCTTTACTATTAGATTCTTTATATACTTGATATGTTAAATCAGTTATATAACTTAAATAACTTATTAAAGTTAGATCACTTTTTATATTTTTAAGAGGATTAATTATTTCCGCAGATACTAATGTAGACATTTTATTTTCTTTATATTTTATATTAAAATTAGAATAACTAAGTTTTAATGTAGAACTTCTATTTTTGGATTTCATAGATAATACACCTTTTGCCATAATACCTATGATTCCATATTCTTTAGTAAAAACATTTATTATCTTACTAGTTTCTCCATATAATGTTTCACTAACAATAAAACCTTCTACACTTAAATCCATTAACTAACCTTTCTTAGATATTTTTTTATACTCTAAATAATCTGCAACTTTTCCAGTTTTAGCAAATTTTTTCCAAGCATCATTTTTATTCATATATATCACCTTCCTATATTAGTTATGGTAATATATATTTTTTTTATTCATAATTTGTAAAACCTAATTCAGATAAATATCTTTCTTTATCTTTCCAATTCTCAATTGTTTTAACATAAGTTTCCAAATAAACTTTTTTTCCAAATAATTTTTCTAGATCTTTTCTAGCATCTGAACCGATAGATTTTAATTTACTTCCACCTTTTCCAATAATAATTTTTTTAATTGAATCTCTATCTACTATTATATCTACATATATATTAAGTATATCCTTTTTGTTTTCAAATCTAGTAGTATAACAAGTAATCCCATGTGGCACTTCATCTTCAGTAGTTTGTAAAATCTTTTCTCTAACAAGTTCTGAAGCCATAAAATTTGATGAATTACTAGTAAACTCGTCTTTACTAAAATACATAACATCATCAGTTAAATATTTTTTTGTTACATCTATTAATCTATTTATATTATCTTTATTAAGAGCTGACAAAGGAACAACTTCTGAAAAATTATGTAAATCTTTTACTTCATTAATTTTATTTAATAATTCGTCCTTTTTAATTTTATCTATTTTATTTAGAACAAGTATTACAGGGATATCATTATCTTTTATCATATCTAAAATAAACATATCACCTTTACCAAAACCAGATGCTATATCAACAACAAATAAAATAACATCTACATCTTTAGTTAAAGCTACTGCTTCTTTATTAAGAACTTTACCTAATCTACTTATTGGTTTACCAATTCCAGGAGTATCTACAAATACAATTTGACAATCATCTTCGTTATATATACCTTGTATTATATTTCTAGTTGTCCCTGCTTTATCAGATGTTATAGCTACTTTTTCAGTAATTATAGCATTTATTAAAGTACTTTTACCTGTATTAGGTCTTCCAATTAAACTTACAAATCCACTTTTCATTTAAAACCACATTTCTATTATTTTTTCTATAAATATAAAACCACATATACCTATGTAAGCTATAGAGGCTACCATCGCCGCTGCTGAACCACAATCTTTAGCAATTTTAGCATATGGATTAAATTCTTTAGTAACCATATCCACAGTTGCTTCTATCGCAGTATTAATAAGTTCTATTGCTAAAATAAACATATTAGCTAAAAATATTATACACCACTGCATAAAACTAATTTGTAAAAATAAACCTACTATTATAGTTAATACTGTTCCCACTGCGTGAGTATATGTACTTTGCTCATTAGTATAAGCATATGCAATACCTTCAAAAGAGTACTTCATACTATCAAATATTCTTTTAATACTAAATTTCTTATGAACTTTTTTTTCTTTTTGTTTCTTTGAACTCATTTAATACCAACTCCTGTTTTTCTATCATTATTTTTTCATCTTCTTCATTCATATGATCATAACCTAGTAAATGTAATATGCCATGTACACATAAAAAACTAATTTCTCTTATTTCACTATGACCATAATCTTTTGCTTGTTCTTTCATTTTAGGTATACTAATAAATATATCTCCTAATACCCTTATATCTAAATTTAAATTCCCATTATCCTCAAATGCAAAACTAATTACATCTGTTACTTTAAATATGTTACGATACTTACTATTTAAGTCTAATATTTTGTCATTATCGACAAAAATAATCGAAAAAACTGCATTATTAACTTTTTCAAGTTCTAAAGTCTTACTAATAACCTCATCTAAAATTTGTGGATGTTCATATCCAAATTCATCTATAATATCGTAACTACTCATAAAATATTTAATACTCCTAATACATTTAAGCTATAAAATAATAAACTCCCTATTATTATAATACACAAAAGTGCATAAAGTCCATCTTTTTGCAAAAAACCTGGCAATGTTTTATTAAATCCATAAAGTACTAAATAAAATATATATCCTATAAAAGACCCTACTACATTTAATATAATATCATCTACATCAAATGTTCTACCTATAAAATATTGAATAAATTCAACGGATAAACTAATTAAAAACGTTGCTATAACAGTTGAAATTATCTTTTTTGTTTTAGCATAATAACCAATAAAAAATCCTAACGGAACAAAAACAATAATATTACCTATTATATTAAAATTAAATAAATTAGATCCAAGATCATATCTTAACATTTCCCTAAAAGGAATCAAATTAAAGCCTTTTAAAGAGTTAACATCAGTTTGACTTAAAAAAGAAAACAATAAAAAGATATAAATCAAAAATATAAGATTCATAAGTTCTTTGTGTAAATGCATTTTCTGTCTAGAATTTTTAAAATATAAGTATCTAATAATTGAAAGAGTGATAACAACCATCACTATAAGGGGCCAACTACTAATAATAGTATTGTCTAAAAAATTTTGAAACACTATCACAACCTCTTTTCTTAATTTATAATTTCTCGCGTTACTATAAATATATCTACCTCTATTGTACTATTATTTTCATAATTTTTCAAAACTTTTTTTTCTATTATTTCTTCTACTTCGTCAAGTTTAAGATTCATTTTTTCTTCTGCTAAAAATAATGCTTGATTTAAAGCCTCTTTTTCAGTATATTTCACAATGTTTGTTTCTATTTCATATTGCTTTTCTAATGATAACTTATAACCAAATAAATTAAATATTTCCACATATTCACTTTCATACTCATTGATTCTATCATTTAGTATTTTTTTATTAAAATTTTCATGTTCAAATAATAAATTAAATCTCATCAAACCAGTTCTAGTAAAAGTTTCATATTCATATGGAACAACAACACTTGTTTCATACCATCTTTCGGCCATAACTACCCCTTCAGCACAAACTTCATTTTTAATATCTTCATTATATATAATTTGTCCAGTGATAAGTAAGTCACCTTCATTAACATAATCTCCTATTTTAACAGTCGGAACACCTTTTTTTACACTAATACTAGTAATCAGTCCACTTTCTTTTGCATATACATCACAGTACTCTTCTTTTTCTTCTTCTATTTTAATTATTCTTTCTTCAAATTTAATTACATATTTCATTCCTATAGTATCAATTTCAAGCCATTCTAATTCATTTTTATATTTTTCTAATATATCATTTTTTATTAAAGAAAGTTCATGATAATTTTTTTTTATAGATAACATTTTTATATTATGATCTTTTAATTCCATATTTATAATATTAATTAATTCTTTATTTTCGTGAATAATAGAAACATCAACTATTACATTATTACATAACACTAAAATAAGAACAGAAAAAAATATAATAAAAACAACAGACTTATTTTTTTTTAAGGCATTTACAATACTATGTAAGCCTTTTTCTTTCATTATTTTAAATTTATAATTCCTTGCATATTTTTTTATCAATAAATAATCAGATTTACTAACTTCAAAAAACACATATTTATTATGCTTATTTGTATTATAAATAAATACGTTTAAATTATTTAATTTGTTAATTAATTTATAATAATTATAATTACTCACTTTAATAAGTACTTTATTATTCATAAGAAATACCAATATTTTTTATATTACCACTTATTACTATTTCTTTATTTAATAATTTATCAACGATTAATTCATTCCCATCAATGATAATGTTAAAATTAGTAAAAGAAAAACTCATAAATTTTTTTGATAATTTCGTAATTTTTTCATAATTAAAAAGATGAACATTATTATCAAATAACGAAATAAAATAATTTTTATCATATAAGAATTCTTTAATATTATTAATTATATTCACATTCTTCACCATATTAATAATATGAGTAAATATCATATATAATTCTATTCGTAGCAATCAAAAAGCATTAAATTTATTTTAATGCCTCTAATTCTTTTATTTCTTTTTCCAAAGATTCTTTTTCTTTATCAACTAACTCTTTCGGAGCTTTTGCTATATAATTTTCATTAGCAAGTAAACCTTTTCTTCTAGCTATACTATTTTCTAAAGATTGTATTTGTTTTTCTTTAAGAAGTTTATCTTCTTCTGTTTCTTCTTTTTCAAAATATATTTTCATACCATATTCCTTAGTAAATACATCAAATGAATTAATGTTTAAGGTGTCATTTATTATTTTATCTTCCAATTTTAATAATTTATTGATTAAAGAATAGTCATTATCTTTAGTAACATAAACTTTTAAATCATTAGTAATTTTATTTTCTAACTTAATATTTCTAAAAGATTTAACAAATAATATTATTTCATCTATATTTTGCTGCTCATTTTCAAATATTAAATTCTTATTATAAACAGGATATTCATCTATCATAATAGAATTTTCTTTTTTAAAAGGAAGCATACTATAAATTTCTTCAGTAATAAATGGCGTAAATGGGTGTAATAATTTAATTATTTTATCCAGTGTATATAAAAGTGTACTTTTAGTAGATTCTTTATCTAAACTAAATTTACTCATTTCAATATAATTATCACAAAAATCAGACCATACAAAGTTATATAAACTATTACCAACTAAATTAAAATCATATTTTTCCATATTTTTTGTTACTTCTTTAATGATTTTATTCAATTTGGTTAAAATCCACTTATCTTTATTTTCTAAATTTTCTAAATTTATTTCTTTTACATTTTCAGTATTCATAAGTACATATCTAGATGCATTCCATAATTTATTTAAAAAATTCCATGATGAAGCTACTTTATCAGTATCATATCTTAAATCAAGCCCAGTTGCAGAATTAGTTGTTAAAAATAATCTTAATGCATCTGTTCCATATTCTTTAATAACGTCCATAGGATCTACTCCATTACCTAAACTTTTAGACATTTTTCTTCCATCTTTATCTCTAATAAGTCCATGAATTAAACAATCTTTAAATGGTCTTTGATTAGTTAAATGCAATCCTTGAAAAGTCATTCTGTTAACCCAAAATGGAATAATATCATATCCTGTTACTAATACATTATTAGGATAGTATCTTTTATAATCATCTGTTTCATTAGGCCAACCTAAAGTATTAAAAGGCCATAAAGCAGATGAAAACCATGTATCTAGAACATCTGGATCTTGAACCCAACCATCTTCCTTAGGTGTATTAACACCTACATATACATCGTCATCTTTATACCAAGCAGGAACTCTATGCCCCCACCTCAATTGTCTAGAAATACACCAATCATAAGGTATTTCCATCCAATGATTCATAATTTTTTCAAATCTATTAGGAACAAAATTAACTTTGTTATCTTTATTTTTTTGATTTTCTAAAACTCTATCAGCTAAAGGTCTCATTTTAACGAACCACTGTTTTGATAAATAAGGTTCAACAATTGCATTAGTTCTTTCAGAATGACCTACATTATGAGTCATTTCCTCTATTTTAATAAGTAAATCCAGTTTTTTTAATTCTTCTATTAATTTTTTTCTTGCTTCAAATCTATCTAATCCACTAAATTCTAAAGCATTATCATTCATAGTTCCATTGGGGTTAATACATTTAACTCTTTCTAAATTATGTCTATTACCTACTTCATAATCATTTGGATCATGAGCAGGTGTAATTTTTACAACTCCTGTACCAAATTCAGGATCAGCATGCATATCTCCTACTATAGGTATTTTTTTACCACTTATAGGAAGAATTACATGCTTACCAATTAAGTTCTTATATCTTTCATCTTTCGGATTAACAGCAACTGCAGTATCACCAAATAATGTTTCAGGTCTTGTAGTAGCAACTTCTAAAAAATCTTCAGATCCATCAATCATATATTTTAAATGATAAAATGCTCCTTTAATATCTTTATATATAACTTCTTCATTAGATAAAGCAGTCATAGCTTCAGGATCCCAGTTTATTATTCTTTCTCCTCTATAAATTAAACCTTCATTATAAAGTCTAATAAATACATCACTTACATTCTTTGATAAATCTTCATCAAGTGTAAATTTTTCTTTAGAATAACATAAAGAAAGTCCCATTTTAGCCCACTGTTTACGTATATTTAATGAATACTCTTCTTTCCAATTCCAAGCTACTTTCATCCATTCTTCTCTATCCATACTTCTAGGATTTATTCCTTCAGATTTAAGTTTTGCATCAACTTTAGCTTGAGTTGCAATTCCAGCATGATCCATACCAGCAAGCCACATAGCGTCATAGCCTTGCATTCTTTTAAATCTAATTAGTATATCTTGTAAAGAAGTATCCCAAGCATGTCCTAAGTGGAGTTTCCCTGTAACATTAGGAGGAGGAATAACAATAGAATATGGCTCCTTATCTTTTTTATCAGCTTCAAAATAATTATTTTTAAGCCAAAAATCATACTTACCTTCTTCAACTAAAGTATGATTATATTTTGTTTCTAACATATATATCCTTTCTAAAATAAAAAAAGATCGTACCAAAGGGCGTATAAAACGCGGTACCACCTTACTTTTTTTCTTTAACAATTTTAACGCTATCTAATGCGGTTTAACTCAGCTTGCAACCTTCAATTATATTTATTATTAGTTTACACCAAACACTAACTCTCTTTAAATATTAATAATTTACTCCTCAAACGTCTTCGTTTAATAAAATTATTTTACCAAATTATTTAATTTATTTCAAGTAATATATCATCCAAATATATTTTATCGTCCTTAATAGTAACAATTTCATCATCTATATTTTCTTTCATAATATATCTTTCTTCAATATTTTCATATACATATAAATCATCGTTATCATCTAATATTACATAGTACTTCGAAGTTACATATATATTAGATATATCATATGACCATAAATATTCTAATCCATCATAATCATATATTTTATAATATTCATCCTCTAATGTAATTATATAACTATTATCATACATATAAATGTTATCATAATTATCACTTAATGTTTCATTTAAATTATCTATTATATAATATTCATCAGATTTTAAAACTTTAAAATTATTTGTGTTATTTAAGTCTATATCATCATACTCAAAGGGAATAACAACCTTCATAACACTTAAATCAAAAACACCATATTTATCGTTGTTTTGAGCTATTAAATAATTTTCAGATTTATTTTCACCATAATATTTTATGTCATCTAATGTAGTAATAGTATTTCCACTTAATATATCTACTAAATAATATACATCTCCATCTTTTATAAAAGTATAATTTCCATAAATTAAAATATTGTTTTCTAAGTCATATGGATATTCACAGTTTCCACTTTTACATGTATATGTACCTAGTAGTTCTTCATTATTATAAAAATATAACTTTCCTTCATATACTAAACTTTTATCAGGATTATCTACAGTACTTACATTAAAAATTAATAAATAAGCACCATAGATAGTTAATATACTAAATATAATTAATAAAACTATTATAATATAATATATTACTTTATTATCAGTTTTTATCATACGCTCTTGCCATTTGCATCAAAACTATAAGAAGTAATAACTTTTCCATCCTCGGATAAAAGATTGATATCAAAACCACTAGCTCCATTATCTACGAATTCAAAATCATCAGTAGTAACTTTAACTTCTGTATCTAAAATATTAGTTTTACCATCTGAATAATTATAAACTTTTAATATATTTCCATCAGCTGCTAAGAAAACACTTTTACCTAATATAATTTGAGTCGAAGGATTAGATATAACTTTACCTTCCATACTATAAACTAAATACTTCCCGTCACTAGATTTAACTTTTATAAATCCACCAGCAGTATCACCAACAAAGTCTATTACTTCATTCTTAATACTTGTATTTTCTCCAGTTAATTCAGTTCCATTTGAATCGAATATTTTATATTCATTTGATTCATTTTTACCTAAATATCCATCGTTTAATATTTCAATGCTTTCAAAGTCAAATGGGATAAATCCTTCGATTGTATCAGATAACTTCATAATACCATTTAATTTAGTTTTATTATTTTGCGCTACTATAAGTAGTTCATTTGTATTAGCTGATACTATTTTATTTTCTGCATTATAATAGCCTACATCAACTTTGTTATAACCAACTGGATTCATAGATTTATTATTAATCAAATCATATAAAACAATATTGTTTACTGCATCTGATGAATCTATATCATTAATAAATACATATTTATTATTATATATCGGAATATAACCTAATGTATCTTTAGAATTAGTTCTATTTAATAACTTACTTTCAGTTGCTATAAAACAGTTATTAAAACTAGTAGAATCTTTATTTATATTGTTTTTATTTTCACATTCATACGATCCTAAAATTTCTGTTTTTTCGCTATCTTTATATACATATATAATTTCATCTAAATAATTAACATATTCATTTTCAGCATTTAATTTTGCTACAAAAGGATTTAAAGAAGTAATATTATCATCAATATTAATATTTAATAGACCATCAGTTTCTAATTCAAGTTCATAAGCTTCATTTGTTTCAAGTGGATTATATTTATTATCCATAATTACTGTTTTAATATAAAATTCATTATCTAACTCTATACCTATTTCATTTAATTTAGATCCAGATTCATTTACTGCATAAAGTTTATTTTCATTTACATATATTATATAATTATCAAACACTTCCATATAAACATGAGAATTAGGAATAACAGCTTCTTTTTTATAATTAACCGCATTATATGCACTATTATTAGTAACAATTAAATTAGTATCATTATAATCAGTTATTTTATCACTTAAATCCGATACCAGAATTTCATTTGATTCAGACAATAATCCAAACTTACCATCTTTTTCAAAAGAAGTATTCTTATTACCATCTATTTTACCAAGATAGGCATATTCAAAAGGTATTTTTTCTACCATTCCACTTTCATCAAAAGTTATTACTCCAAACATATTATCTTCATTTATTAAAATTAAACCTTCATCAGAATATTTTTTAGCATCAATATATGTTCCTACTACTTCTTGCTTTGTAATATCATATAAAAGTAAAGTCTTATTTTCTTCAGTTTCATAATCACTAATAAAAACATAATTATCTACATATGTAGGTATATTAAATTCTATTAATTTTTCCTCTTCATTATAATATTTCGCATTATTTAATCTATCATCCTGAGTATAGTAACCTATCATACATTTTGTTTCATCTTTATTAACGCAATCATAACTACCCAATTCTTTATCATTTTTATCTAAAAATACTAAAGTTCCATTTTCATATCTATAGTTATTCATTTCTATAATAATGTCAGTATCTGCATTATTTACTTTTTGATCATCATCCTTAAACAAGACAAAATATAAAACTACACAAGCAATGACTAGAATAACAAATATTATAGAGCTTACAAAAATAATTTTCTGATTTTTAC
>CAYJNH010000006.1:0-1161 GCA_964371705.1 uncultured Muribaculaceae bacterium | reverse complement strand
AAATTATCTTTTTTTATTTTTACTTTTTCTTTCTTTTTTTTAGAAGAATTTTCATATACATTTTCTTCAGTTTCAGTTATATTTTCTTCAGTTTCAGTTATATTTTCTTCCAAAACAACTTCCTTTTCATCAACATTATTTTCCATAATAATACCTCACTATCATAAAAAGTATATCATAATAGCAAAAAAAAATAAATATATTAAAATATATTTACTTAAATTTCACAAAGTTTCATAGATTCATTAACAGATTGATTTAAATTTCAAATTAATAGATCAATATTGAGTAATTTTATGTTTAGATTCAATTGTGTCAATTAAATAACTACTTACTTTTAGTTAAAAAAGCAAAAAACAATATAAAAAACGGAAAAACTTGCAATACACTAATATTAAAGAAACCTTGAAAAATATATGGAATAATACCCAATAATATGATATTAATAGTACTATTTTTCATAAAGAAACTTTTAATTAGAGTATATAAGTAGAAGATAACATAAACTACAAAAGCAAATATTCCTTGTGTAATTAAAATTTGTAATGGTTCACTGTGAACTTTTGATGCCATCACTAGAGGATTATACATTAATATAGGGTTTCCATTATCTACATAAACAACATTATCAAGGCCTATACCATTTAATAAGTTATCATTCAAATTATCCATAACAACAGAATAAATATAACCTCTATGATTACCTACTCTAGTAATATTATTAGTACTTTCAGCTAATAAATTAACATCTAATAATAATCCACCTACTTCAATAAACATATTTACATCTATAAAAAAACCTATTATTAAAAATATTATAATTGAGCATAAATAATAAAAGAAAAAAGCCTTCCATTTTTTTTTGATTAATAAAAAAATAAAAATAATTCCTAAAGCTAGAATTCCACTAGTAGTATTACTAACCAGTATCCCAAAAATATAAAATAACGAAATTATAAAATATTTTTTTTCATTATATACAACATATAAACCTATAGAAAAACCGGCTAATAATACACAAAAAGAAGAGAAATAATTACAACTAGTAAAGCAACTACCAATATTATATTCTGTTTGATATAAAAATTCAAAATCGAACACTTGTAAAAAGGCATAAGCAATATAAAGCAATCCCGTATAGACAAAAAATTTTAGTACTTT
>CAYJNH010000005.1:0-27324 GCA_964371705.1 uncultured Muribaculaceae bacterium | reverse complement strand
TTTTATAGTATAATAATATCGGTGTTATTTATGAAACAAACAAATTATAGAAATTTTTCGATTATTGCTCACATTGATCATGGAAAAAGTACTTTAGCAGATAGAATACTTGAAATTACCCATGCTGTGTCAGACAGAGAAATGAAAGATCAGTTATTAGATAGTATGGAACTTGAAAGAGAAAGAGGAATTACTATTAAACTTAATGCAGTTAGATTAAATTATAAATATGAAAATGAAGAATATGTATATAATTTAATTGATACTCCTGGTCATGTAGATTTTACTTATGAAGTATCTAGATCACTTGCTGCATGTGACGGTGCTATTTTAGTCGTGGATGCAGCTCAAGGTATTGAAGCTCAAACTTTAGCTAATTTGTATTTAGCAATGGAAAATGATTTAGCAATTATACCTGTTATTAATAAAATAGACTTACCTAATGCAAATATAGAGAAAGTTACTAATGAATTAGTTCATGTTCTAGGTTTTAAAAAAGAAGATATATTATTAGTTAGTGGAAAAACTGGGGTAGGTGTTAAAGAGCTTTTAGATGAAATAGCAAAAAGAATCCCTGCACCAAAAATTAATAATGATTCATCTAGTAGAGGTTTAATATTTGATTCTTATTTTGATCCATATAAAGGAGTAGTTCTTTTAATTAAAGTTGTAGATGGAAAATTTAATGTTGGTGATACAATTAAACTTATTAATATGAAAAGTGAATTTAATATTACTGAATTAGGATATAGAACTCCTAAAGATATTAGTGTTAAAACTTTAGAAAGTGGTTCAGTTGGGTATGTAGTAGCTGCAATAAAAGATATTAGAGAAGTGTCTGTTGGGGATACAGTAACTACTAAACAAAATGAATCTAAAGAAAGTTTACCTGGTTATAAAGAAATGAAACCTATGGTTTTTTCAGGAATATTTCCTACTGAACTTAATAAATATACTGATTTAAAAGAAGCTTTAGAAAAACTGAAATTAAGTGATTCGTCTCTTACATTTGAACCTGAAACTAGTGAAGCATTAGGTTTTGGATTTAGAATGGGATTTTTAGGTCTTTTACATATGGATATAATAGTAACTAGATTAGAAAGAGAATTTGATTTAAATGTAATTGCTACTAGTCCTAGTGTTATATATGAAGTGTATAAATCTGATGGAGAAGTACTATATATAGATTCTCCTACTAAAATGCCTGACAAACAATTAATTGAATACATTAAGGAACCTTATATTTATACTAATATTATAGCGCCAGCTAGTTATATAGGTTCTATAATGGAATTATGTCAAGAAAAAAGAGGTATATTTAAGAATACTGAATATATAGATAGTGAAAGAGTTAATGTTCACTATGAGGTTCCATTATCTGAAATAGTATATGATTTTTATGATAAACTTAAAAGTTATACTAAAGGTTACGCATCATTTGATTATGATTTATGTGGTTATAAAGAAAGTGATTTAGTAAAAATGGATATTTTATTAAATGCAAAAGTTGTTGATGCACTATCAGTTATAGTGCATAAGGATCAAGCGTACTATAAAGGAAGATTAATTACAGAAAAATTACAAAAATTAATACCTAGACAAATGTTTCAAATTCCGATTCAAGCTTCAATTGGTTCAAAAGTTATAGCAAGAGAAAATATTAGTGCTATGAGAAAAAATGTTTTAGCCAAATGTTATGGTGGAGACGTTTCTAGAAAAAGAAAACTTTTAGAAAAACAAAAAGAAGGTAAGAAAAAAATGAAAATGGTTGGTAATGTTGAAGTACCTTCAGAAGTGTTTTTAGAGGTTTTAAAAAATGAATAAAGATGTGACTAGTGTGTATATACATATTCCTTTTTGTAAAAAAATTTGTACTTACTGTGATTTTTGTCACTTAATTTATAATGAGGAATTTGTTCTTAATTATTTAATTGCACTTGAAAAAGAAATAATAGAAAAATATCAAAAAGAAAAAATAAGAACTTTATATGTAGGTGGAGGTACTCCTTCAGCATTGTCAATACCATCACTTAAAAAATTTTTTAATATAATTAAGTTACTTGATTTAACTTGTTTAGAAGAATTTACTTTTGAATGTAATTTAGATGATATTAGAATCGAGTTACTTGAAATTTTAAAAAGCAATAATGTAAATAGATTATCAATTGGTGTTGAATCATTTAATAAAAATAAATTAGAAGTATTAGGTAGAGAAGCAGAATATAAAGATACTAAAAATAAAATTGAATTATGCAAGAAAATGGGATTTAATAATATAAATGTTGATCTTATGTATGGTATAACTGGAGAAAGTATAAGAGATTTAAAAAGTGATTTAAAAAAAATTATTAAATTAAATGTTGAACATATAAGTACGTATAGTTTAATTATTGAAGATAATACTATTTTAAAACAAAATGGCGTTAAATATATATCAGATAAACTTGATAGTAAGATGTATAATGTTATAAGAAAAATATTGAAAAAGAAAAAATATAATCATTATGAAGTAAGTAATTTTTGTAAAAGTGGATATGAATCTAAACATAATTTGGTTTATTGGAATAATGAAGAATATTATGGATTTGGATTAAGTTCATCAGGGTATTATGAAGGTGTAAGATATGAAAATAATAACAGTTTAAAGTTGTATTTAAATAATGATTATACTAAAAGTCAAGAAATAGTATCTAAAAAAGAACGTATGGATTATGAATTAATGTTGGGTTTAAGAAAAATAAATGGTATTAATGTAGAAGAATTTTTAAAAAAATATGAAGAAAATTTAATGGAAATATATAATGTAGAAGAATTCATTAAAAATAAAATGTTAATATTAAATGATAAAATGTTATATGTTAATCCTAAAAAAATATACCTAATGAATGAGATTTTAGTTAAATTAATATAATAAGAGATTATTATATTTTTTTTTGTAAATAATATTATTAGGTGAAGATATGCTTACTTATTTAGATATATTAAATGGAGAACTTAGTCCTAGTTATCATGAATACAATACTTTATATACAGTTAATGTAGATAGTGATGTACAAGAATTAGAAATGAAATACTTTGTAGATGAAAAATATACAGTTAATGTTATTAACAATAAAAATTTGTTAGTGGGTGAAAATATAATAAATATAAATGTTTTAGAAAATGATGAAATAGTCGAACAATATATTCTTTTAGTAAATAAAGAAGAAGTTAGTACTGTATTTAATGAAGTAGTGTTAACTCCAGAAGTTAATCCCTCATCAAGTCAAATGGAAAAACTTCCTGATTATGTTATTCCTTTGATGATAATATTCGTTTTAATATTGATATTATTAATGTTTAAAGTATTATTTCCAAGAAAAAAACGATTAAAAAATCGTTAATCTATAAGTACTGCATGTACTACTAATCTTTTTATGCCACCGTCTGCACATGTTGATAATGTTAGTATTTTATCATCATGATCAAGTGTAACATTGTAATCATAGTTACTTCTATTTTGTAACTTTTGAAAAAATGAATATTTATCTAAAATACTAGAAAAATTAGTTACTAAATAATCATCAGTATTATTTATTGTATAAGTAGAAAAAACTTGATATTTTTTGGATTCATATATTGTGTCTATTGGTATTATTAAATTATCTTTATTGTTTTGCCATTCTTTGTTTAGTGTATTTTTTAAACTACCAAACATAACAGCTGCATTGTAATTAGTATGCCCATATATAATTGTATTGTCATCATTTAAATCTTTATTATTTCTATAATCCATATATATCCAGCCATTAAAATCATATTCTTTTTTTATGTTATGATCAAGATAATATACATTGTCTGGGCCTTGTAATATCGGATAATCTATTGTTGTATTATTTACTTTTAACCATCCAATAGTATCTTGATTTAAGGTAAGTAAACTAGCAACATAATCATTTTCTACTTCTTTTTTTGATTCAGTTTCAAGTGTATTAATTATTTCATTTAACTCTTCAGTGTTTTCATTTGCATTAATTATTTCTTTTATATCTTCTTTTATGTTTAAATCCTTTTGAACTGATACATAATTATTAGTAAAAGCATAACCAAAGCTTCCTATGATAATAATAAAAACGATTAGTAAGCATAATTTTAATATACTGATATTAGCTTGAGGCAATAAGTTCTTTTTAATATATTTATCTGAGTATGATATAGATATTCTTATATTATTTTTCTTTTTTGTAATAGCATTTATTTTTTTTATATATTCAATTATTTCAATATCATTTATATTTTCATGAATAATTATTTTTATATTAGTGTAATTGTGTTCGTGTAATTTATTTATGATAGCTTCTAAATCACTTTTAATTGTTTTGTTTATATGAATTATTTTTAAATATTTATTAATATTTAAAAAAGATATAAAATCATCATGATCATCTTCAGTAAATGGGAATTCTAAATGAATATTTTTTTTGTAAAATAATGAAGAATATTTATTTAAATCATTACTGATAATAAATTTGCTGGTAAAAAATATTTCATCTCTCATTTCAACTACTATATTTTTTTTATCTAATATTTCAATCATAAAGTCGGGCATATTAATACAGCTTACAGCATGAAGATTTTTAAACTTGCTAATTGTATCACATACTTTAAATGTGACTCTAATATCATCTTTTAACACAAGATAATTTAGGTTAGTACTGCTTTTTAATACATTTAAAATTGTTAGTGTTATTTCATTATTATATATAACACAAGTTGTTAAATTATGGTCTTTTATAAGTTCATTTAAAAAGGAAGAAACTATTTTTTTGTTTTTGTTTATGTATTCAACTGAAAATGTTAGTTCATTATCTGTTATTATATTTGTATCTAAAATATTTTTTTGATTTTCATTTAGGTTTTTTTTAATTTTAAAATACAAGGTATCTTTTTTTAATTGTACTAATATTTTCATGATATCTACTCCTATTATAATAGTATCATATTTTTCTTGATTTTTAAACTAAAAATTTATATTGTAAAATTGGTGTATATTAAAAAAAATATATGTATATTATGTTTTTTTTAGAATTTATGTGTTATAATTAGGACATACTAAAGATAGGAGAGGTGTATAGTGAAAAAATTTATATTTATGTTAGTTGTTATGACAGCTGTAGTTGTGCCGATAGGAGTAAATGCTTTTTCAGCATCACTAGTTGCAAAAGAAAATAATATAGTATGTGATGAAGAAAGTAATATTTGTACTGGAACAGCAGATTTTTATATGGTTCCTAATAATGGAGAATCATTAGATTTTACTGATAATATGGATATTAAAGGTACAGTTAAAGAAGGTAGATTAGTTAAATCTGTTAGAATTTCTAAAACTGGTGATAACTTTGATTTTGCAATAACTGGTGACTTAGCTGATAATGAAGCTACATTAGTTACAAAAGAAGCTGAACATACAGTAACTGGTGAAGAATATATTGGAACTATTGAATGGACATTTGAAAATGAAGAAAATAGAACTACTGAAGATTGTTCTGTAATTATTACTTTAAATGATGTTACTGTTACAGTAGAACCAGAACCAAATCCAGAAACTGGAATTGAACTACCATACATTATACTTGGACTTGCTGCAGTAGCAGGTATTGGTGTATATATGGTTACTAGAAAAAACAACAAATTATTTAATGTATAATTTATAATTAAAAGTACTTAAATGTACTTTTTTTATTGTCATAATTAAGTTATAATATTTAAGGAAAGTTGGTAATAATGAATAACGAATTAATAAAAATAGTAAGTATTGAACTTAATATAAATGAAAAAGACTGTGCAACTGTTCTTAATTTACTTGCAGAAGGTAATACAGTTCCATTTATAGCTAGATATAGAAAAGAAGCAACAAATGGACTTGATGAAGAGCAAATCAGAGAAATTAGCTTAAGATATGAATATACAGTTAATTTAGAAAAGAAAAAAGAAGATATTAAAAGGCTTATAGATGAAAAAGGACTATTAACTGATGAATTAGTAAAAAATATTAATAAATGCATTAAATTAGTTGAACTTGAAGATATATATAGACCTTTCAAAGAAAAAAAGAAAACTAAGGCAACAGATGCTATTAATAATGGTTTAGAGCCTCTTGCAAAAATGATAATGTCATTTCCAATTAATGGTTCTTTAAATGATTTAGCTAGTAAGTACATAACTGATAAAGTTAGTACTATCGATGAAGCTGTAGCTGGAGCAAAATATATTATAGCAGAGTGGATCAGCGATAATGCATTTTACAGAAAATATATCAGAGATAATATTTTTAAATATGGTAGTTTGATATCTAAAAAGAAAAAGGATGCAGTAGATGAAAATAAAACTTATGAGATGTACTATGAATTTAATGAAAAAATAGCATATGCAAAAGCTCATAGAATTCTTGCTTTAAATAGAGCAGAGAATGAAAAAATAATATCTGTTTCACTTGATTTTGATAAAAATAGAATATTAGAATTTTTAGAAAGTAAAATAATTAAAAATAAAAATAGTTTTGTAGTTGAAGAAGTAAAAAGTGCTATTTTAGATTCGTTTAAAAGGCTTATTTATCCATCAGTTGAAAGAGAAATCAGAAGTCAACTTAAAGAATATGCTGATGAAAAAGCTATTGAAAATTTCAGTGATAATTTAAAAAATTTATTAATGCAACCGCCTATTAAAGAAAAAATTGTACTTGGATTTGATCCTGCTTTTAGAACGGGATGTAAGCTTGCTGTTTTAGATCGTAATGGTAAAGTATTAGATATAGATGTAATATATCCTCATGAACCTAAAAATGATAAAGTTGGTTCTATGAAAAAAATAATGGAACTAGTTAGTAAATATAAGGTTGATATTATTGCAATAGGTAATGGAACGGCTTCAAGAGAAAGTGAAGAGTTCATAGCATCTCTCATTGCCAGTGCTAATTTAAGTGTTCAATATATAATAGTAAATGAAGCCGGAGCATCAGTGTATTCTGCATCTAAACTTGCTATATCAGAGTTTCCTGATTATTCTGTTGAACAAAGAAGTGCTGTTTCAATAGGAAGAAGATTACAAGATCCGCTTTCAGAACTTGTGAAAATTGATCCAGAATCAATAGGTGTAGGATTATATCAACATGATGTTGCTAATAAATTATTAAAAGAATCATTAGATTTTGTTGTATTATCTTCAGTTAATAATGTTGGTGTAGATGTAAATACTGCGTCAGTGGCTTTATTTAAGTATGTTTCTGGTGTTACTAGTAAAATGGCTGATAAATTAATAGATTATAGGGAAAAAGTAAAAAAAATTATGTCTAGAGAAGAATTGAAAAAAATTCTTACACCAAAAGTATATGAGCAAGCTATAGGATTTTTAAGAATTAATGATGGTAGTAATTTACTTGATGAAACTGAAGTTCATCCAGAAAGTTATAATGTAGCTTTAAATATGTTAAGTGACAATAATTTATCGCTAAGTGATATAGGTACAAATAAAATAGAAACTATTAATTTTACGAATAATTATAATATAGATGATTATACTTTTGAAGATATAATATCTTCATTTAAAAAACCTAAAAGGGATCCTAGAGATAATTTTGATAAACCTATACTTAAAAGCAATATATTAAAACTTGAAGATTTAAAAGTCGGAGAAGAGCTTGAAGGTACAATTAGAAATGTTATAGATTTTGGGGCATTTGTTGATATTGGTCTAAAAAATGATGGTTTGGTTCATATATCAAAAATTACTAAAGAATATATAAAACATCCTTCTGAAATTTTATCTATTGGACAAATTATTACTTGTTATGTAGAAAAAATAGATTTAGAAAAAAAGAAAGTGTCATTAACAATGTTAAAATAACATTGTTTTTTTTCAGATATAATGTATAATATATTTTACATAAGAGGTACAATATGAAAAAAAGAGAAACAGAAGAAGAAAAATTTATCAGATTATTTAAAACTGCATCTATAGAAGACAAAAATATGATAATATTTATTTTGAAATATAAGCCAAAACTTTATATTTATTTAAATAAAGAATTAACAAATGACGAAGATATACTTGATACATATAATAAATACAAAAATAATTCGTATGTAGTGGATACACATAATCCATTTAAACCAAATTACATTAGGACTGATATTAATAAAAAAGTTAAAGAAAAAGAAGAAGATAAGTTTATTAGATTATTAAGACATGCAAATATTGAAGAAAAAAATATGGTTTTATTTATCTTAAAATATTATCCATCTTTATATAAATATGTTAATGAAGAAGTAAAAAATGATGTAGATGTAATTAATTTAGCTTTTGAAAAAGATTATAAAAATATATTATATATAGATGAAAAATATTTAAAATTGACTGAAGAAGATTATGTAGATTTATTATTAAGATTAAATATTGAAAAACACACTATGTATATTAATTATAATTTTAATTCAGTTATTAATGTAATACCTGATGAAATATTAAACAGTGAGTCCTTTTTATTCAATTATTTAACTAAACTGGAGTATAAGCTTTCAAATCAGGATAATGTTATTTATTATAGTTTGAAGTTCTTGAGAAAAGTTAAAAGAAAATTTAGCATAAATAAAGGTCATAATTTATATGATAAGTATATATATATTGAAAATTTATTTAAACCAAAACTAGATAATAACTCAAGAGAAAGATCATAATCTTTACTTTTTGTAATAAATATGTTACTATATATTCATCTAGGGGGATTATATGTTAAAACAAGTTGAAAAATATTTGTCTATGGATCCAAGTCATATACCATTTATAGGTCAAGAAAATGCTAAAAATATACTTTTAAATATGCAAAACAGTTTAGCATTATATGATAAATATTTGAAAAATAAAAATTTTGATTTGTACTTTTCAAATGGACAAGAAATGTCATTTTGTATAATGGAAAGATGTTTAGCTCATTTATTTGGTATAGATACAAAATATATATTAAGCGAACCAGGAACTAATAAATTTAAACATGATATACTTGAATTAGGTAATGAAACTATAGACTCACTAACTCTTATAGAATCTTTACTTAATAATATGGATAGAGTAGTGGAATATGAATCTAATTTTTTAAATGATTCAACTTCAAATATGAAACGTGCTTTAAATTTTTATAAAATGGATGTAAAGTTAAAGTTTTTTGATCAAATATCACATATAAAAGATATGGAGTTTGGTTGTATAAACATAAAAAGTAATGATAAAAATCATATAAAAACTGGTTCATACAACGATAAAAATGAAAAGAGTACTTGTAAATATTTTTATTTCCCATCTCATGATAACAATTTACCATATTATATAATGAGAATACTTCAAACAATAGACGAAAATAAAAGTACTTATATTCCAATATCTTTACTTTATCCAGCAGACTATTTTAAATATTTTAATAGTCAAGAAATTATTATACCAACTAAAATGGCTATTTCAGAAGAAGATATATATACTATTATAAAAAACAGTGATGAAGGAAAATTAAAAATGATTGAAGATTATAATAAATTGCTTTTAAACTCTAAAATTTTTGATGTAACGATGAATTTATATAATGATTATCAAGAGAGTTTAATTGAAAGAATAAGAAGTAATAGAAGTGTTTAAATTTATTTAAACCTTTTTTTATGGTAAAATAGATAAAGAGGTATGTTATGCAAGTAGAAATAGTAAGAATAGATGATAACGGAAGAGGTATTGGTTATATTAATGGTAAAATTGTTTTTGTTCCAAATACTTTACCAGGTGATTTAGTAGAAATAAAACTTTTGATAGATAAGAAAAAATATAGTGAAGGTACTGTATTAAATTATATAAATAATTGTAGTGATAAAATTGAATCTAAATGTCCTTATTTTAATGAATGTGGGGGCTGTCAATTTTTGAATGTTAGTTATGAAAAATCTGTTGAGTTTAAATTAAATAATATTAAAAATAGTTTTGAAAGGAATGGATTCAATCAAAACATTATATTTAATGAAAATGATGTAATATTGGGTTATAGAAATAAAATATCTCTTAAAATAGTAAATGGAATAGTAGGATATTATGAAAAAGGAACTAATAAGATAGTTAATATAAAAAAATGTTTATTAGCAAGCAACATTATTAACAAATATATAAACCAAATTGAAAAACTTAATATTAAAAATGGTACTGTAGTAATAAGATCTAATTATAAAAATGAAGTCCTTATTGCTATAAAAACAAAAGATTTAATTGACATAAATAGCATGAATTTAGAAGATGTAATTGGTGTAATATTAAACGATAAATGTATATATAAAGATAAATATTTAGTTGATAAGCTTTTAAATTTGGAATATGAAATATCATATAATTCATTTTTCCAAGTTAACCCATATATAACTGAAAAAATTTTATCTTTGGTAAAACAGAATTTAAATAACGAAGATGTAGTCTTAGATTTATATTGTGGAGTAGGTACAATATCATTAGCAGCGGCTTTAAAAGCTAAAAAAGTGTATGGTATTGAAATTGTCAAAGAAGCTATTATTAATGCTAAAAACAATAAAATTATTAACAATATAAAGAATCCTGAATTTTTGGTAGGTGATCTATCTAAAATTGTTAATATCAAAGATAATATTAATACTTTTATAGTTGATCCTCCAAGAAGTGGATTGGATAAATTAGTAATAAAAAAAATAGAAGAAGTTAAACCTAAAAAAATTATATATATATCTTGTAATCCTCAAACTTTAATTAGAGATTTAAAGTTACTTAATAATTATGAGTTTGATTATGTTTCTGTTTTTGATATGTTTAGTTATACTTCTCATGTTGAATGTGTGGTCATATTAAATAAAAAATAATTAATATATTATGTACAATAAAATAACAAAACATATTATACTGTAGGTGATAATATGTTTTTTAAATATTTGTATGATTGTGCAGCTAATATAAAAAAGAAAGATCCTGCATGTAAAAATATAATTTATGTTATTTTATTATATCCTGGATTTCATATTATAGTATTATATAAAATATTTCATTTTATTTATCAATTAAAACTTAAATTAATAGCGAGAATTTTATCTCAGATAGCTAGATTTTTAACAGGTATTGAAATACATCCTGGTGCTAAAATCGGAAAAAATTTATTTATTGATCACGGTATTGGAGTTGTTATTGGTGAAACTGCTGAAATAGGTGATGACTGTACTATATATCATGGGGTAACACTTGGAGGGACCGGTAAGGATGTAGGGAAAAGGCATCCCAATATAGGCAATAATGTACTAATAGGTGCTGGTGCTAAAATTCTTGGTCCTATTAAATTAGGAGATAATGTAAAAGTTGGTGCTAATGCTATTGTTTTAACTAATATTCCTAGTAGTAGTACTGTTGTTAATTGTAATAAAATAATAGATAAAAATTAAAATGATTTATTTTTAGATTTTCTTAATATATTTATATAGGTGATAATATATGTTTATGAATAATATACATACTAGAATGAGATTTTTCTTTGTTGTAATTATTTTATGTTTAATAATAGTAATAGTTAGAGTTTTTTATATACAGGTTTTTTCGTATGATAAATTAAATACTTTAGCTGAAGATTTATGGAGTCGTAATCTACCCGTTGAAGCTGATAGGGGACAAATAGTAGACAGAAATGGAGAAGTTCTTGCTACAAGTATTACTACAACTAGTTTAGTGGTTGTTCCTAATCAAATTGAAAATAAAGAAGAT
Organism: uncultured Muribaculaceae bacterium; assembly: GCA_964371705.1. Classification (GTDB taxonomy): domain Bacteria; phylum Bacillota_I; class Bacilli_A; order RF39; family UBA660; genus CAKOSP01. Next base: position 15,549 of record CAYJNH010000005.1, on the reverse strand, counting down.
ACTGCTAAAAAAATAAGTGATATTTTAAATGTTGAATATGAAGAAATTTTAGCTCATTTGAACAAAAATGTGTCTATAGAAAGAATTCATCCAGAGGGAAGAAGACTTGATTATGAAATAGCTGATAAAATAGAAAACTTGAATATAGATGGTGTATATTTATTAAAAGAATCTAAAAGATATTATCCATATGATAATTTATTATCTCATGTACTTGGATATGTTGGTATAGATAATCAGGGACTTTCTGGTTTAGAACTTTATTATGATGATTATTTAACTGGTCAAAATGGATCTATTAAGTATTTTTCAGATGGAAAAGGTAATAAATTAGAACTTGCTGAAATATACGAACAACCTGTATCAGGTGTTACTATTCAGTTAACAATAGATTTGAATTTACAATTAGCTGTTGAAAATGAATTGGATAATGTTATGAGTATGTATGATGCTAAATCAGCAATGATACTAGCTATGGATCCAAACACTGGTGAAATATTAGCAATGGCTTCTAGACCAGATTTTGATTCTAATAATTATCAAGAATATAATAGTGAAGTAATAAATAGAAATTTACCTATATGGGCTAATTTCGAACCTGGTTCTACATTTAAAATAGTTACTTTAGCTGCAGCTTTGGAGGAAAAAGTTGTTAATTTATTTGAAGATACTCATAATGATACTGGTAGTATAAATGTAGAAGGAGCAACACTTCATTGTTGGAAAGCTGGAGGGCATGGTTTACAAACTTATTTGGAAGTTGTAGAAAATTCATGTAATACTGGTTTTGTAACTTTAGGGCAAAAATTAGGAACAGTAAATTTAATGAATTATATTGATTTATTCGGATTTGGCGAAAAAACAGGAATTGATTTAAATGGTGAATCTAGTGGAATATTGTTTGATATAGAAAATATGGGTCCAGTTGAAACTGCTACTACTGCTTTTGGACAAGGAGTTTCTGTTACCCCAATTCAGCAAGTTAATGCTGTATCTGCAACTGTTAATGGTGGAAATTTATATACTCCTTATATAGTAAAATCTTTTTTAGATATAAATACAAATACTTTAATTCAAAATAATGAACCAATTTTAAAAAAAGAAGTAATATCACAAGAAACTAGTGATTTAGTTAAATATTCTCTTGAAAGTGTTGTAGCTAACGGAACTGGAAGAAATGCTTATATAGAAAATTATAGGATAGGTGGTAAAACAGGTACTGCTCAAAAAGTAATAGACGGTAAATATTCGGATAGTGAATATATATTATCTTTTATAGGATTTATGCCCGCTGATGACCCTGAAATAGTACTATATGTTGCAGTAGACAGTCCAAAAGGGGTGGTCCAATATGGAGGAACTGTTGCTGCTCCTCTAGCACGTAATGTATTTTTATCTGCTATAGATATTTATGATATAAAGCCTAGTGAAGATGTGATACCAAAAGAATATACTTGGCTTGATACTAAATATTTAGAAGTTCCATGTGTTGAAGGAGAAACTATTGAAGAAGCTAGTACTTTGCTTAAAGATTTTAATATTGAATTTTCAGGAAATGGGGATAAAGTATTTTATCAAAGTCCGAAATGTGGTACTTATGCAGAAGAAAAAAGTACTGTTTTATTACAACTAAATTCATGATATAATATGATTATGGAAGAAATAAAATTAAAAGTAACAGATTATATTTTTACCTATGCAAATGAAGATATGTATAATGTAAATTTAAAAATAAATAAAATAAATATAGAAAATTCATGGTATGGAAAAAAAGAAATGGAATTAAAAAAATATTTGAATTTTGAATTAGAATTTGAAGATATTAATCAAAATAAATATGATATTGAATTTTCTATAGAAGATGACATTAAATATTATAATTCTTTAATAGGTATAACCAATATAAATGATAAAATTCAAAGTCAATCTATATATTATAACTATCCAGGTAAAGAAGATGGATCACCAATAAGATTAAATTTTGAAAATGATATATTTAATGAAAATGATAACTTTTATATTCTTAAAGAAAAAGAAAATAGTTTTATAATTAAAGGTAGTTTACCAACTTATTTAACATTTTTTTGGTTTAGATTTAAGTTAAATTAATGTAAAAATTGACGTTTTTTATCAATTTTAAGCTGAAAATATAAGTAGTATAGTATAATTAAAATGAAAGAGGTGGGAAACATATGTTAATACTTGCAAAGGCTGCGATGGCAATGATGCTTGGATTCATATTAGCAATTATTTGTGGAATAATTATAATTCCACTATTAAGAAAGAAAAAAATAGGACAGTACGTTAGTAATTTAATACATTTAAGGCATCAAGAAAAACAAGGTACACCAACTTTAGGGGGATTTATCTTTATTATCCCAGTTATATTATCTATAATACTTCTAGTTGCTCGGGGTAGTATGGAAATGAGTTATAATTTATGGATATTGATATTTGTATTTATAGCTTATGGCGCATTAGGTTTTGTTGATGATTATTTAAAAGTTTATAAGAAAAATAACAATGGTCTTTCTTTAGTTACTAAATTTTTAATTCAAATGATAATAGCTTTAATATTTTTCTATCTGTATTTAAAAGGTGGAGGAAATCCAGTACTTACTATTTCATTTTTAAATTTAGCTGTCCCTTTGGAGTGGGCATTTGGTATATTTATATTAATAATGTTAGTAGGAACTGCTAATGCTGTTAATATAACTGATGGATTAGATGGATTAGCTGGTGGTTTGAGTTTGATATCATTTTTAGCTTATGGTATTATAGCTTGGAATTGTGGTTGGTTAGATGGATATGAAGAAATAGCTATATTTTGTTTTATATTAGTAGGTTCTTTAATGGGCTTTTTAGTATTTAATTCACATCCAGCCAAAGTGTTTATGGGTGATTTAGGGTCCTTAGCGCTTGGTGGAGCACTTGCTACTATTGCTATTATTACTAAACATGAATTTTCATTAATATTAATTGGTGGTGTTTTTGTTATAGAAACTGTATCTAGTTTAATTCAAATAATATCTATAAGGCGCTTTAAGAAAAAAATATTTAAGAAAGCACCGTTACATCATCATTTTGAAGAAATAAATTGGGATGAATCTGATATTATAAAATTATTTTACGTAGTGGGATTAATATTAGCTATGATAGCTATAACATATGGTGTATGGCTTTAAAGTTGCAGATAAGCAACTTTTTTTTGTGATTTGACACTAAATAAAGAGTATGATAAACTTTTTATATATTTGGAGGTATTAAATGAAAAAAATATTAACAGGATTACAACCGTCTGGAACAATTACTATAGGTAATTATATAGGATCAATTAAACAAATGGTAAAATTACAAAATGAATATGATAGTACAATATTTATTGCTGATTTGCACGCTATAACTGTTCCTCAAGATAAAAATTATTTGCCAAAAAAAATAAAAGAACTTGTGGCTCTTTATATTGCTTGTGGAATAGATCCTAAAAAAAATACTATATTTGTTCAATCAGATAACCCATACCATTCGTGTGTTTCTTGGATTTTGGAATGTAATACTCCATATGGTGAACTTTCTAGAATGACTCAATTTAAAGATAAATCTTCTAAAAGTGAAAGTTTTTCATCAGGACTTTTAACTTATCCTATACTTATGGCTGCTGATATATTAATATATGATGTTGATTATGTTCCAGTAGGAATCGATCAAAAACAACATGTTGAATTAACTAGAAATATAGCAGAAAAATTTAACAAAAAATATGGGGATACATTTAAAGTTCCTGATGCTTTGATATCAAAAAGTGGAGCTAAAATAATGGATTTAGTTAATCCAGATAAAAAAATGAGTAAATCTAGTGATAATCCAAAAACGTTTATTAGTATGTTGGATCCAGAAGATGTAGTTAGAAAAAAAATAATGAGTGCAACTACAGACAATGAATGTATCGTTAAATATGATATTGATAATAAGCCTGGTATATCTAATTTAATGTGTATTGCTTCAGAATTTAGTGAGGATTCAATAGAAGATATTGAAAATAAATTTATTGGTAAAAATTACGGTGAATTTAAGAAATATGTAGCTGATGTAGTTGTAGATACATTAAATAAAATTCAAAAAAGGTATAATGAATTAATAGATAGTGAAGAATTAGATGATATATTAGATGATGGTAAAGATATTACAAAAAAAATAGCTAAGAAAAAATATAAAGAAGTTCGTAAAGCAGTAGGTTTATACCGATAAAAAAAGTTATCTAAATAGATAACTTTTTGTGTGTTAGAGAGAAAAGTTTTATGTGTAAGTTTGTTACTTACAAGATAAGTATAATATATTAATATGTTGAAATTATGAAGAAGTCGTGAAAATAAAAAAAAGTCCGAAGACTTAAATTTTTAAATGGCGTTCCCGAAAGGATTCGAACCTTTGACCGTACGCTTAGAAGGCGTATGCTCTATCCAGCTGAGCTACGGGAACATCAACTAGACATAATTATATAACTTTTTTTGCAATTAATCAAGTAAAACTGTTACTTTTTGTTCGTTTTGAATGTCAAAAACAACAGATTTTATATCATATGTATCCCTAATTGATAAAAAAATAGAGTATTTTACTTCTTCAATTATGTTGGTGCTGGATAAATCTGCGATAAGTTCATTGTTAAAACTTATACTTACTGATTCTTCAAGTATTTGATAGTTTTCTAAGGTAGCTGATGCTTTTAGATAAGAAATAAGATTTGTTTGATTGTATGGGGTAGTTTGTAAATTTTTAATTATTACTTCTATTTTTTCTTTTGAGGTATTTTCATATTTACTTATTGGTATATAGTAAGTATAATCGTTAATTTTAGAAATGTAGTAATTAATCGTATGGTTTATTTGTTTTATAGAGGTTATATCGTATACTTTGTTAATTCCAAAATTTTTATTTAATGTATTTGGTAGTTGTATATTATTTTTTGGTAAAATATTTAATTTTTCCCCTTCAACAAATATCATTATTGAATCTATTTCTTTAAATTCACATAGAGAAAAAACAATAGATTCTATTAATTTTATTTCTTCTTCGGTAGATATATTTAAAAACTCTTTAGAAAAATCTAGTTTTAATATTTTATTAGTTAAATTGTAAGAAAGAAGTTTCGTATTAACCGGAATAATTGAATGAAATCCTGAAGGTAAATAATAAGATTCATTACTGTTTTTAGTTAAATATTTAATTATATATTCAATTGATGAATTTATATCTGTTGATTTATTAATAATATTTATCCTAGAAACGTAATTGTTATTATCTATTAAATATACTGGTGTTTCTATAGCTTGTATATAACTTATTTGTGTTTCTATATTTTTATCAATATTTGGAACAGGAAATAAATAAAGAAAAATAAATATGAATAGAGCAAGAGTTGATATTAATATTCTTCTTAAAGCATTGTTTTTTATCATAAAGAGCACCTCATTTAATTATATTATTATAAAAAAAAACTATTACTTACGTAATGGTTTTTATAATTGTATTTCACCAATTTTTAATAATTCAATTATGGCTTGACTTCTGCCTTTTACTTCTAGTTTTTGCATTGTATTTGATATATGGTTTCGAACAGTTTTTTCGCTTATGTTCAATTCAGTTGCTATTTCTTTGGTAGTTTTATTTTGTATTAATATATCAAATACTTCTTTTTCTCTAGAAGTTAATAATCTTTTATTCATAATCCTCACTTTCTTTAATACGTTCATAGTATTTTATGATTAAAGAAAGTTCTTGTGAAGGTATTATGCCCCTTGAAACTTGATAGTAATATACATTTGAGTATCATAATTTTCTTGAATTGTTCTAATTATATTGTTTGCTAGTGTTGAATCGTGTTCATTTCCCGAAATAGTTATATTGATTTGATCTCCGTTTATTTTCACAAATGACTCTAAAGAATACTTTTCTTTTATTATTTTTTCTAATTCTATTTTTTTACTTTTAATATCTGTTATTACTTGCAGATTGTCATAAGCATCATTTTTTTCTTGTAAAGTTGCAGCTTCATCTAATAATATTTGCTCGTACATAGTTATTTCTTTTATCATTTCTTCATCATCTGCTACCCTAAGTGCTGTTAAACTATTTGTTTCTTCAATATTAATTACCGGTTCAGAGTTGTCTACAACATTTTCTAATTGTAATGATTCATCAGCAATGGTTACGTAATAAATACCTAATACTAATATTAATGAAAAAAGTGTAGCAAACCATAAATTTTGTTTATTTATCATAATTGTTCCTCCAATTTATATTAAATTTTATTAAATAATAAAAAAAATAGTACAAAAAGAGGAAATCTTGTTTATTTTTCTAATAATAATATTGAAGGGAGATAAATGAGGAAAAACATTGTAATTATCAAGCAATCAAGCGAAAAGGATTGTGGTCCAGCATGCTTATTATCAATTATTAAATATTATGGTGGTCACGTTCCACTTGAAACAGTTAAATTGGATTGTAAAATCAGTAATGAGGGAACAAACTTCTATGATATATTAAAAGCCGCTAATAGATATGGTTTTGATGGTTGTGGCTATGAACTGAGTAAAGAAAAAATTTATAGTGATAATAGAATATTTCCTGCTATATGTCAAATTATTGTTAGAGGATTAAAACATTTTATAGTTATATACAAAATAGATAAATCAAATGCAATAATAATGGATCCAGCATATGGTAAGAAAACAATCTCTATAAATGAATTTTTTGAAATATGGTCTGGATTAATATTGGAATTATATCCTAAATCAAATATTTTAATTATAAATTCAGAAAATAAAATATTTGATATAGTTTGCAATGTTTTTGTAAAAGAAAGAAAAATATTTTTTAAACTTTTTATATCTGGTTTAGCACTAATAATTGCATCAATTATTTCTAATTATTATTTAAAAATTAGTATAGATAATATTAATAGTGATATTGCTATAATAAAATACTCTGTTATATTATTTTTTATAATATTGATATTTAAAAGTAGTTTGTATTATATAAAAAATTATTATGAAATATATTTAAATAAAAATGTGAATGTATATTTTTATCAAGATTTTTTTAATCATTTATTTAATCTTCCTTCAAAAATTATTTCAATTAAACCAGTAGGAGAATTAATCACTAGATTTAATGATTTAACTTCGATCAAAACTGTATTAATAGATGTGATCGTTTCATTTTTTTTAGATTTTCTCTTAATGCTTTGTATTGTTCCGATATTAATAATGTATAATTTTAAATTGTTTATTATTTTTTTTGTAACGTTAGTATTATATTTAATTATAGGACTTTTATTTTCCAGAATTATTTTTAATAAAATAATTCAAAACAAAGAATATGAAACAGAATTTAGTACAGTTTTTACAGAAAATATTTTACTATATAGAAATATTAAGAATTTAAATAAGTCAAATGAAATTTTATATAAAATAAATCGAAAACTTTCTTTATTCTTATATGATAATTTTATTCTTGAAAAAATTAATAATTATCATGTATCTATCAAATATTTTGTTAATGAACTGGGTTTATTTCTTATAAATGCTATTGGTATTTTAGAGATAATAAATAAAAATATTACAATTTCTGAATTAATAATATTTAACTCCTTCGTTATGTTGATTTTTGAACCAATAAAGAATTTGCTAAACAATATACCTAAATATAATTATATTAAAGCGTCATTGTTTAGACTAAATGAATTTATGGCTATAAAAGAAGAAAATGTAGGACATGTTCAAAACATTGATGATTATAGTATTAAAATAGAGAATTTAAATTTTGGATATAATGATTTTGATTTTGTGCTAAAAAATAAAAACATAGAAATTGGTGAAAATTCTTTTGTTCTATTTTCTGGAACTAGTGGATGTGGTAAAAGTACTATATGTAAATTACTCTTAAAAGAAGAAACTAATTATAATGGAAATATTTATTTAGGAAATCATAATATAAAAGATTTGTCATTGTGCACTATTAGAAAAAATATTTTATACGTAACTCAAAATGAAAAAATATTTACTGGAACAATTAAAGAAAATATAGAATTTTTAAGAGATGTTGATTTTAGTGATTTAGAAAAAGTTTCTAAAATTTGTGAATTAGATAATGTTATATCTAAAAAAATACTTAGATATGAAACTTTGTTGACTAGTGATTATTCTTGTTTGTCTGGAGGTGAAAAACAAAAATTAGTTTTAGCAAGATCTTTATTAAATGACTTTAATGTATTAATAATTGATGAAGCTTTGAGCGAAGTTGATGTTAAAACAGAAATAAAAATAATAAAAAATTTAGAAAAATATTTTAAAAATAAAATACTTATATATATAAGTCATAAAGATTTAAAAAAACATTTTAAGAAGGTGATTAATTTTGATTGATTATCAAATGATACTTAATATAAAATACAAAAAGTATGTTGTAGAAATAATTTTTTTAGTAATATTGACAGTCTTTTTAAGCATAAGTTATGCGAAATATTCATACTCTGTATTTGAAACTAAGGGAATAATAAAAGATGATTATTTGCTAGTAAATTTGCCAATTACTAACTCTGATACAATAAATAGAAGCGAATTTTTAGTAATTAAAGGTAATAGTTATTCTTTTTCTATAGAATCAGTTGATGAATTATTCATAAATGGTGAATATTACTATTCTTATAAAATATTAGTTGATTACACTTTTTTTGACAAAGAAGTTTTAAATTTGTATTTTTATTATGATTATGAGTCTATTTTATTTAAAATATATAAACTAATTTTTTAGAAAGGATAATGTGAAGTTAGAAAATAGCAGTCTATATAATATTAATGGCGGAGGATTTAGTTTGTCTTTAGGAATTATAATAACTGCAGCAGTTGTATTTGTAGCAGGAATTTTAGATGGTATAGTAAACCCACAAAAATGTGATAGGTGATATGAAATTAGAAAATAATATTTTATATGATGTTAATGGTGGTAGTAGTTTAAGTGCTTCAATGGTAGAGGGAATATCTAGGTTATTTACTACAGTTTTTACTATAGGAAAGTCTGTTGGTTCATCTATTAGAAGAATATATTCTAAAAACTTGTGTTAAAAAATTAAAAAATGCCTATATTTAGGTATTTTTCTATTGCTAGATTAAATTTAAAGTGATATAATAGTAATCGTAAAAACGAAGGGAGGGCGAAAATGACAAAGGTTGTAGTTAAAGATGGCAATGTAGACGGAGCTTGGAAAAAGTTTAGTGCTAAAGTTGCAAAAAGCGGCGTCCTTTCTGAATTAAAAAAGAAAAAACACTATGAAAAACCAGGAGTGAAAAGACGTAACGAGAAAAAAGAAGGAATAAAAAATTCTAAAAAAAATAAAAGAAATCGTGATTAGGAAGTGATAGTATGTTTAATAAAATAAACGAAGATTTAATTGTTGCTTTGAAAGCTGGCGATAAATTTAAATTATCTGTGCTAAGAATGGTTAAAAGTGCTTTACAAAATGAATCAATTAATAAGAAAAAAGAATTAGATGAAGAAGAAGTAATGGCGGTTTTAAAAAAGCAAGTTAAAATGAGAAAAGAATCTAAGGAAGAATTTTTGAAATATGAAAAATATGATGATGCTTCTAATTTAGAAAAAGAACTTGTCATATTAAGCGATTATTTACCTGAAGAATTAAGTCAAGAAGATACTATTAAATTAGTTGACAAAATGTTTTTAGAGTTAAATCCTGAAGGTATAAAAGATATGGGAAAATGTATGAAATATGCATCTGAAAATATTAAAAATGCTGATATGTCATTTGTTAGTAAATTGATAAAAGAAAAATTAAATAAATAAAGCGATGTTCGCTTTTTTATTTTTGTTAATTTTGTTATAATCAAAATGGAGGACATCGTATGAATTATATAACTGGAAAAATCAAAAACATCATATATCAAAATGAAGAAAATGGATATACAGTAGCGCTACTAAGAGTAAAAGAAAGTAATATAGATAAACTAGCCAATACAACAGTTCAAATAGTTGGTTCTTTTTATGATTTAAAATATGATGTGTTAATGGAACTTTTTGGAGAATATAGTTTAAATTCAAAATATAATAGATATCAATTTAATGTTTCAAAATATAATTTATTATTACCTACTACAAATGATAAAATAATAGAATTTTTAACTAGTTCTTTGATAAATGGTTGTGGAAAAACAACTGCTGAAAGATTAGTTGAACTTTACAAAGAAAATACTTTAGAAGATATTAAAAATTTAGATAATATTATGAAAGTTAAAGGAATGACTGAAAGTAAAGCTTTAAAAATTCATAAATCTATTCTTAATTATGATAAAAGTAGTGCAATTATAATTAAATTAGAAGAATTAGGTTTTACAGTGGATGAAGCGTCTAAAATATTGAATAAATATAAGGACAAAACAGAAAAAATAATTGAAAATGATTTTTATCAATTAAAAGAATTAATAGAATTTGATAAACTTGATAGATTATATTTAAATAATAATGATGCCTATTCTTTTAATAGATTATATCACTGTATGATTGAGTCTATGAATAAAATAAGTAATTCAGAAGGACACACGTATTATGATAATGAAATAATAAAAAAATATTTAAGTCATTTTTACAATCTTAATATAGGTGAAGAAGAATATGAAAATGTTATTTTAGTATTGCAAGAAGATGATGTAGTTAATATTATAGACAATAAAATATATTTAAAAGATTATATTGAAGCTGAAGTATATATAGCAGCCTCGCTTAAACGTATGTCTGAAACTGAAGTTAAAAATATTCCTAAATTTGATGAAAAAGTCAAATTATTAGAAGAAAGATTAAATATTAATTATGATAATATTCAAGAAAATGCTATAAAAACAGCTTTAATTAATAATGTTACTATAATATCAGGAGGTCCTGGTACAGGTAAAACTACAATATTAAATGGTATAGTAAGAATGTATATTAATGAAAATAAATTATCTCCGGTAGAAATTATTGAAAATATAGCATTATTAGCCCCTACAGGAAGGGCTAGTAAAAGAATGTGTGAATCTACTGGTCTATATGCTACTACTATCCACAGATATTTAAAATGGCATAAAGAAAGCGATTCATTTGAATATGATGAATTTAATAAAACAACTCATAAATTTGTAGTTATAGATGAAGCCTCTATGATAGATGTTAAACTCTTTTCTTCTTTGTTAAAAGCTTTAAAACATGATACAAAAATATTGTTAGTGGGAGATTCATTTCAGCTTCCATCAGTTGGAGCTGGTCTTGTTTTAAATAATTTAATTGAAAGTGATTTATTTAATTATATATCTTTAACAAATATTTATAGACAAAGTGATAATTCATTTATTCCGTATTTAGCTAAAAGTATAAAATCTCAAGAATTAGATGAAGAATTTTTAAGTAAAAAAGATGATTATAATTTTATTAATTGTAGTAATAATGAAATGGAAATATATATAAAGAAAGTTTTGATTAATGCTAAAAATAAAGGTTTAACTCCAGAGAATATGCAAGTATTAGTTCCTACATATAAAGGTATTAATGGTATAGACAGGCTTAATGTGGTTATTAGAGATATTTATAACGAAGCATCTGAGAGAAAAAATGAAATCCTAGTTAATGATATTTTATATAGAGAAGGAGACAAAATTTTACAACTTGTAAATGATCCGGATAATAATATATTTAATGGAGATATAGGATATATAAAAAAAATTATTAAATCACCTAAAATTAGAGTTGAAATAGATTTTGAAGGTAACATAGTTGAATATGAGCGTAAAAAGTTAAATCAAATAAAACAGGCTTACGCTATATCTATACATAAAAGTCAGGGAAGTGAATTTGATCATGTTATAATGCCCATTAGTAAAGATTATTTTATGATGATGTACAATAAACTTCTTTATACTGGTGTATCTAGAGCCAAAAAATCATTAATATTATTAGGTGATCCACAGATATTTGCTACAGGAGTAAGAAATAATAGAGCTGATAATAGAAATACTAGTTTAAAAGATAACTTAATTAGTATAATTTTAAATAATTAGTAAATAATATTACTGAGGTGTTAAAATGAAAAAGAATTTAATTATAGGCGGCGTAACTTTAGGAGTTATAGGTGGAGCTACTGCATATTTCATGATGAATAAAAAAGCTAGAAATAAAGCTATGCATTTAATGAATATGAAAATGAATGAAGCTCAAGATTTTTTTGAAGACAGAATGGAAGGATAGAAATATCCTTTTTTTATTTACAAACAATATTCTCTTTGTTACAATAAAAATGGTGATGTTATGAAGGAAATGTTTGAAAATAATCATAAAGATATAGATGATTTGTATGCAATAGTAGAAATAAAATTAAAAACATGTACTTCTGATATGAAAAAACAAATTTATTTATATGTACTTAATGAAGCTTTAGAGTATTATGTTATTTCTTGTAATGAAGTATTAAATGACTTTCCTAATAAAAATAGCTTTCAATATGAATCAGTTGAAAATGATATACAAAATGAAATATTAAGTAAAACTAAAAAAATAGAAAGTATTAATGAATTATATAAATATAATTACTTACCAGATTTAATTAGAAAATATGGGGGCCATTATAATAATTTTTCAGAAGAAAAAAAACAGGCTGTTATTAATACTTTATATATTGAATACAATAAATTTAAATTATTGTCCGATAGTGTTGATTTTGAATTAAGTTTAAAAGAAAAGCAAGAAATTAATTTAACTAATAAATTAAAAAGTAAAATATTTGATGATAGACAAGGATTATATTTTCAGCAAATAAAATATATTTTTTCTGGAGATTACTATGAACAAATTCATAGATAATTATATAGTATATTTAGAAAAAGAGCTTAATTATTCAAATGAAACTATTAAAAGTTATAAGTTCGATATAACTGAATTTAGTAATTATATAATCGAAAAAAAACTAAATTACTTAAAAATTCAAAAAACAGATATTAGAAATTATTTAAAAATGTTGCATACAAAAAAACTAAGTAATAAAAGTATTTCAAGGAAACTTAGTAGTTTAAGAATGTTTTATAATTATTTGTGTGATGAAAAAGTTTTGAATCAAAATTCATTTAATTTTATAAGTAATCCGAAAGTTACTAAAAAATTGCCTAATTATTTAAATTATGAAGAAACAGAAAATTTATTAAATGGAATATCACTAGATAATATTTATGGTATTCGTAATAGACTTATTTTAGAAATCATTTATTCAACTGGAATACGTTTAAATGAAGCTGTTAATATAAAATTAAATGATATTAATTATGAAGATAAAGTTATAAAAATATTTGGTAAAGGATCTAAAGATCGATTTGTTGTTTTTGGTGAGTATACTTTAAAGTATCTAAAAATATATTTAAAGGAAGCAAGAAACTTGCTTTTGAAGAAAAATCACAGTGATTATTTATTTGTTAATAAATTTGGTAATCAATTATCTAAAAGTATGATAGAAAAAATAGTCAAAAATAGCGCTAAGGAAATATCTTTAAAACATAATATCAGTCCACATACACTTAGGCATACTTTTGCTACTCATATGCTTAATAATGGAGCTGATATAAAAACAGTACAGGAACTTTTAGGTCATGAAAGTTTAGGTACCACAGAAATATATACTCATGTATCTAATGATAGAATTAAAGATGTGTATTTAAAAACACATCCCAGGGAGGTAAAGAATGGAAAATAAATTTAAAATGATATATGTACCAGTTGTCTACAGAGATGAATTTGTAGTTATGCCTAGTTATTTAATAAGCAAAATAGAATATCATCGAAAAAATAAAATTAGTGTAAAATATGAAATTGTTTATTCAAAAAGAATATATAATATGGCAGAAGAAAAATATCCTAAATATTGTGATAATTCACTTTCATGTAGAAATTCTAATTTAGTTGATACTATTTATGAAGACTATAACGTTGCTAAAAAGGTTGTTGATGAATTAAATAGTAATAGAATTAATGAAGAAATAGGTGAGAGAGTTTCAATAGATATAAATGATTTTTTTATAAAATATATAGCAATGCCTTTTACTCAAAATAAAGAATTTGCTGGATATGTACCAATGCCAATATATTATATAGGACAAAAATTTTTTTATAAAAATGATAGTGTTATAATTAAAGAAGAAGTAGTTCCTGTTCGTAAAAGTTATGATTTTAATGCTGAGGTTAAACCTAAGTATACTAGCGATACTAGTGCTTGTTCAAATTCAACTCTTGTAGATGTCGTGTATGATAGTTATGAAGAAGCTAATAAGGTAGCTACTGCTTTAAATAATGAATATAATGGATTAATAGCAGAGAAACTTTTTTGTACTGGAAATTCCACTTTTATTTATGACTTATATAACATTCAGGAAGAAGCTGAAAAGTTTATTGCATCTTTATATAAACCAAATGAAAAATCAAAAGAAAATTAAAATAAATGCTTGCATTTGTTTTTTTTTTGATTTAGAATTAAATCATGGAGGCTATTATGGAAAAATATGTATATTCCTTTAAAGAAGGAAATAGAGATATGAAAAATATCTTAGGTGGAAAAGGCGCAAATCTAGCCGAAATGACTAGTATAGGTTTACCGGTTCCACAAGGTTTTACTGTTACAACTGAAGCTTGTAATAAATACTATACTGATAAAGAAAAATTAACTGATGAAGTAATAAATCAAATTAATGATAAGTTGTCAGAATTAGAAGAAATTACTGGTAAGAAATTTGGTGATAAAGAAAAACCTTTGTTAGTTTCAGTAAGAAGTGGTGCTAGAGCTAGTATGCCTGGTATGATGGATACTGTACTTAATTTAGGTTTAAATGATGAAGTAGCTAAATCTTTTAGTGTAACTACAGGTAATGAAAGATTTGTATATGATTCTTATAGAAGATTTATCCAAATGTTTTCTGATGTGGTTATGGGATTTCCTAAATCTTCATTTGAAAGATTATTTGATAAAATAAAAGAAGAAAAAAATGTTGAATTAGATACTGATTTAACTGCTGAAGATCTAAAAGAAGTGGTAAATGTTTACAAAGCAGAATATAAAAAACATGCTAAAAAAGATTTCCCTCAAGAACCAAAGGATCAAATGTTAGAAGCAATCAAAGCTGTATTTAGATCATGGAATAATGAAAGAGCGATTACTTATAGAAGATTAAATGATATTCCTTCTTCATGGGGAACTGCAGTTAATGTTCAAGAAATGGTTTATGGTAATACTGGGGATACATCTGGAACTGGAGTTGCATTTACTAGAAATCCAGCAACAGGTGAGAAAAAACTATATGGTGAATATTTGATAAATGCACAAGGTGAAGATGTTGTTGCAGGTATAAGAACACCTCAAACAATTGATACACTTAAAGATGTTATGCCTAAGTGCTATGATGAATTTGTAAAAATATGTGATATTTTAGAAAAACATTATAAAGATATGCAAGATATGGAATTTACTAT
>CAYJNH010000004.1:8138-30246 GCA_964371705.1 uncultured Muribaculaceae bacterium | reverse complement strand
ATTTCCGAGATTTTTTGTCAATAAAAATATTGAATAATAGCTAACTACTGAAAACAAACCTTCATTCCATCCAGACAAACCGAATAAAGAAAGTCTAACATTGTATGCATAAACAGTACTAATAACTGCAAATATAATAAGTAAATATATAAATATATCAAATATATTTATTCTTATTTTTTTTAAAATCAAAAAAAGTATATATAAAAGTGCAGCAACCGCGCCAAAAAAATATAATATATATGAATAAAATGAATAAGAAAAAATGCGATGAACCATTAAAAAACTACCCAATGATAATCCCAAAATTAAACTTACTAAATATATATATATTATATTATTTATATCTTTAAACTTACTTACAATTTTTTTCATTACTTTTATTTCCCTTTTCATACTACATATTATCATATTAATTATTTTAAATATATTTTTTCTAATTTTTTCATTACATTTTCTATACAATAATTTTTATTTAATTTTTGACAATAAGTGTTATTTTTGATTTTAATTACCATATCCTCAACAGCTCCAAGTTTAACAAGACTATGTTTTTTATTTAATAAATCTCTATTACCTCTACAATTAGTTGCTACTACAGGAAGTTTTGATGCCATAGCTTCAAGTATACACATAGGTAAACCTTCTTGAGTAGATGTTGAAACAAATATATTTGATATTTTAAGATACTTATTGATATTTTTTTTGTATCCAAGGAATATTACATTATTTTGAATACCTAACTCCAAAGATAATTTTTGATAATATCCATTTAAACTATCTTCCCCTATAAGTAATAATTTATATTTATTATTTTCTTCATTTAATTTCTTTATTACTTGCAAAAGCATACCTTGATTCTTTCTTATTGATAATTCAGCCACATAAACTAATATAATATCAGTTGTTTTTAAACCAAGTTTTTTTCTTAAATCGTTTTTATCTTTATTTGATATTTCAGCATCAAAATTACTAGAATTAATCCCAATCCCAAAGCTATGATGTACATTAGTTTTAAATTTTTCTTTAGCTAGATTATAATCTTCTTTATTCATTGTGACAATATCATTAGTATATTTAGATAAGATTTTCTCTACTGCAAAATAAAATATATTGTTATAAGTTGGTGCACCTTTAAAAAAATGAAAACCATGAACAGTATAGATTATTTTAGATCCATTTTTTTTTATTTTTTTAGCAGCCAATCTAGCAAGTACACCACCTATTGGAGTATGAGAATTCACAACATCATATTTTTCTGTATTAAAATTTTTTTTTAATTGAAAATAAGCCTTTATATTTTTTATATTATAAGGATTTCTTACCATAGGCACTTTAATTTTCTTATCACAATTTTTAAAATCATTATTACCGTTAGTTATTATATGCACCTCATAACCATTATCCTTATACATCTTTACATAAGGAAGCAAAAAATGTTCAACAAACAAATCCTCATGAGCAACAATTGCTACTTTTTTCATATTATTTTCCACCTTTATTATTTAACTTTGTTAAATAATAGCCACCTATCATTGTAGGAACACTAAAAACTAAAAATAATACTATCGTAGGTATATTATTAATAAAAGGAAAATATTCATACATAAATAATGGTAACGATTCTTTAAATATATAAGTAGTATCAAATATATAATTTATTATATATACAACTGTATATACTATTGATGAATATATAAAAAAATATAATATTCCTTTTTTGTTAACATTGTATTTCAAAACATATAACGCATAAAAACTAGAAACAAGTAAAAAATGATGCGATACTATTAAAAGTACAAAATGATATCTGTCATATGAAACTCCCGGATCCATAAATATTATTACTGACGTTGTGCAAAAAAAGATTGCATAATACAAAAAATTAAATATTTTTTCTTTTTTAAACAATAATGAATAAATGAAGAAAAAACCAGTGATATAACAGTATTGAAGTGGTATATGAAAATTTTTATCAAATTCACCACCTAATATACCACCTATTACGTAAACAAGAATATTAATAAGTAATACACCTACTATTATATTAGGTATAAAATTATTTTTCTTTAATTTATTTCTAAATTTATATACTAAAAAAACACTTAATATCGTAAGTAAAATACATAATACATGTATTACACCAAAAAATTGTAAACTACTTTCACTATTAACACCAAAATAATAAGCCATAATAATCCTCTTTACTTATAAAAGTATACAATAAAAAAATTGATTTTTCAATCAATTTTATTCACTTATAACTTCAATTTTCATCAAGTTAGTAGGTTTAATTTCCTTAGTGTTAGGGAAGTTTCCAGTAGTAACTACTATGTCACCTGTTTGCAGATTCATAACTTCTTTTGCTTTATTTAAACTTTCAGTTAATATTTCATCTGTTGAATTACATACTTTAAGAACAGCTGGATATATACCCCAGTTAAGAGCAAGTCTTCTACCAACTTTTTCATCTGTTGTTAAAGCAAGTATTGTAGCTTTTGGTTTTAAGTTACTAATCATTCTAGCAGTAGAACCACTCATAGTTGTAGCACATATTAAATTAGCTTCTAATCTATTTGCACTACTAACAACTGATTCAGCAATAGATGTTGGAATATCCATTTTCTTATTAGTGTTAGTAATATAATCAAAATCACTATATTTTTCAGCAGTAGCACAAATATTAGCCATAGCTCTAACAGTTTCAATTGGATTTTTACCTATTGTAGTTTCACCTGATAACATAACTGCATCAGTTCCATCAAATACTGCATTGGCAATATCTGCTGTTTCAGCTCTTTTTGGTCTAGAGTTTTCCATCATTGTTTCAAGCATTTCAGTTGCAACAATAGCAATTTTTCCTTTTTCTCTAGCTTTTTTAATCATTTGTTTTTGAACTATAGGTAACATTTCAGATGGTATTTCAGTACCTAAATCACCACGAGCAATCATAATACCAGCTGATTCATCTAAAATTTCATCTAAATTATCTATTCCTAATTGACTTTCAATTTTACATATAATTTGTAAGTCTTCTCTATTATGTTTTTTAATTATTTCTTTAATTTCTAAAACATCTTCTTTACTTGATACAAACGAAATAGCTAAAAATTCTCCACCATTTTCACAAGCATATTTAACATCTTCTCTATCCATTTCACTTACATACGGTATATCAAGTTTAATACCAGGAGCACTCATAGATTTTTTATTTCCTAGTGTACCACCATTAATAATTGTGCAAGTAACACCATCTTCTTCTTTACTAATAACTTCAAGTTTCATTTTAGCATTTTCTAAAAGAATAACATCTCCTACATTTAAACTATCAATAGCTCTTGGGTGATTAACAGTAAATCTTTCTTCATTACCCATAACATCTTCTTTTACTAATCTAATAGTTTTACCTGGAGTTAATACTATTTGACCAGTTTCAAGAATACCACTTCTAAATTCAGGACCCTTAGTATCCCATAAAATAGCTATATTTTTACCAGTAGATTTTCTTACTTCTCTAATAGCGTCTGTTGCTTGTTTTCTTTCTTCAAGCGTAGCATGTGTAAAATTAATTCTTCCTACATTCATACCAGCATTAACCATTTCACTCATAACTTCTGGCTTATTACTAGCTGGACCTATACTACATATAATTTTTGTTTTCTTCATATTTACTTCCCTTCAAATCTAACGTATTTTATCATAATTTTTATTTTTTTGCAATCATTAAACAAAAAAAAGCCATAAAGGCTTATTTTTTTGTTGTTTTTTTAGCTACTGTTTTTGTTTTTTTAACAGGTGTTTTAGCTTTAGTTTTAGTACTTTTAATACTAACACTTTCTCTACCTGCTCTATAAGCAACCATTATTCCAATTAAAATAACAATTAAAATAACAATAAACTCTATAAATTGCATCACTTTAATCACTCCTATGATAGTATTATAACACAAAAACAGGTTATCTAACCATTCATAATTACTAACATTGACACACAATTTACTATAGATAGTATTGCTTTATAAAAAAGATATAGCTATAATAGTTTTAAGAAGGTTTTTATGAAATATGACAAAATAATAATTGGAGCTGGAATTTATGGACTATATTCAGCACTTTACTGCGCGAAAAAAAATGAAAAAATTTTAATAATCGAAAAAGAAAACGATATTTTCAGTGGAGCTACTTATAATAATCAAGCTAGATTACATATGGGATACCACTACCCTAGATCAAAGAAAACTGCTATATCTACAAAAAAGTATTTTAATAAATTTTTAAAAGAATACAATTTTTGTATAAAAAAAGATTTTAAACAAATTTATGCCATATCAAGTAAAAATTCTTTAACTAACTCAAATGAATTTCAAAATTTTTGCAAAGATATAAATATAAAATGTGAAATAACTGATAATATATATTTTAAAAATAACAAATGCCAAAATATCTATACAACAACCGAGTACACCATAGATGCTACACTATTAAAAGATTATTATATAAGTGAATTAAAAAAATATCCTAATATCACACTAAAATTAAATTGTAATATCATTAATATAAAAAAAGAAAATGATTATTATGCTATAAATACTGAGCAAAATATATATACTACAAAATTTCTATTCAATTCAACATACGCATCAGTTAATCAAATTTTAAATTTATTAGATTACAAACCCTTTAAAATAAAATATGAATTATGTGAAATAATATTATGTGAAGTAAATGAAAAACTTAAAAATACTGGGATAACAATTATGGATGGTCCATTTTTTTCGGTAATGCCTTTTGGTAAAACAAATTACCATTCATTAACATCAGTTTCATTTACACCACATGAAACATGCTATAATACTTTGCCAAAATTTAAATGTCAAAAAAACAGTAATAATTCTTGTTCTAAATATAAATTAGGAAACTGTAATACATGTATTGCAAAACCAGCAAGTTCCTGGAAACTTATGAAAAAATTATATAATGAATATATGTTAAATGATTACAAAATAAAATATGTTGATTCCCTATTTACAATTAAACCTATATTATTGTCATCTGAAAAAGATGATTCAAGACCTACTGTAATAAAAACTATTACAATTAATCCTACATTTATATCAGTATTATCAGGTAAACTAAATACCATATATGATTTAAATAAATATTTAGATAAAAAATAGAAAGGAATAAAAATGGATAAAATAAGTATAGTTATAGCCTGCTATAATGTAAGCAAATATATTGAAACATGCTTAAATAGTATTTTAAAACAAACTTACAAAAATATTGAAATAATAGTAGTTAACGACTGCAGTACTGATGATACATTAAAAATATTAAAAAAATATAAAACAAACTACACCAACATTAATATTATTGATTCTAAAAAAAATTATGGACTAGGAAAAAGCAGAAATTTAGGAATGAACAAGACAACTGGAAAATATATAATGTTTTTGGACAGCGACGATTACATTGAAAAAAATGCAATTGAATTATTGCATAACAAAGCAGTTAAAGAAAATTCCGAAATTGTAATATATGATTATTTTATGGTTTACCCTAATAAAAATAAATACATTTATCATAATAAAGAAAAAAATTTGCACTTGATATTAAAAAACATAAACGACAGTGCGTGGAATAAACTATATTTAAAAAGTTTTCTTGTTAAATATAAAATAAAATTTTTAGAAAATACAAATTATGACGATTTACATTACGCACTTAGCTATGTTCCCTATATAAAAAATATAAGCTATTTAAACATTCCATTATATCATTATATCCAAAGAAAAAATTCTTTAGCAAATAAACCAGATACTATTAAAAACATTTATATAGTCTTAGATGCAATATTAGTATATTATAAAAAAAACGATATATTTTATAAATATATTGAAGAATTAGAATATCGTTTTATTAGAGCTTTAATGGGTACAACTTATTCAAGAATATGTAAAATAAAAGATAAGAAAAAAAGAAAAGCCTATTTATTAGAAAATTGGAATTACATGATAAATAATTTTCCGAATTGGAAAAAAAATAAATACTTAAAAACATTTAGTTTTAAAAATATATTTTTTAAAACTTTATACTACTTTATTTATAATTTACAGATTCCTAGATTCTTGATACAAAAAAGGAAATTTTAAAAAGAATGTTGACCGCATTCTTTTTTACATAAAAAAACCTAGATAACTAGGTTTAAAAAAATTAAATTGAACAAGCTACATAAGTAGAAGGAATATAAGGATCATTATATTCTCCAGTACCAGTTAATACTAAATCTCCACTAAGATTAATAACTGGTTGTATATGCCCCTCAGGATATATATCAGAGCCTCCTAAAAGTTTATCAAAATACGTTGATGAATCACCAAAAGAATACACATCGTTATAACTAATAACAGCAAGATTACTATATGTAGTTGAATCACCACTTTCTACAGAAACGTAACTTACAGATGGAGACATAGTTAAAAAAGCAAAATAATCAACATCAGTAAATAAATAACCTAAAGCTAATTCATCAGAAGTGATTAGCCCTACTTTATTTGCTAACATAGCATTTCCATTTACGTTATCACTTTTTGTAAAAGAACTATCTTTATCACAATTTAAAGTGTAATTTTTATTAGTAACCCTATTTAAAGAATTATATATTTTTTGGTCATAACCAGGAGTAGTTGATTCAGTTGTAAACGTACCATCAGAACAAAACGAATTATCAGCAATTTGTGAATCATACGTAGATAAGTAAGTATTATACCATCTATTTAAACCAGTTGATATATTTTCAGCTTCAAAAGAAGAATATGACCCTAGATAATAAGCTGCCGCATTTATACGATCAAAGTCAGGATCAGAAGCTATTGAAATTCCACTGTTATTAACATTACCAGTTACTTTTTCAGCTTCAGTAGGAGCCTCAGTACCAGCATAAGCTAATCTTACTGAACCATCACCATTAATTCTTATTATTCTCCAGTACATATCAGCAAATTTCAACCAGTTATTACTTACCTCACCAAAATAATAGTAACTAGTTCCATAATTATCTGACATAGCATGCATTCCATATGTTGTTGGATCCATCATTTCAGGAGCAAGCACATTAAGCGAAGAATAATCTATAGGATCTTTAGCTTCAATTGCAGTAGCTCCACCATTATCTTCCAATATAGATGCTGCTGCTAAAGAACCACCAGTAGCAAGAGACAATTTGTCTTGTTGTAATATTAAATTAGCTTCAAATGTTTTTCCTTCATTTGGCGCTTGATTAGAATTTAAATTAACAAATATTAAATTAATATTCCATTCTTGTGTTATTCCATTTACTGAATCAGCTGTACTAATAGCATAATCTTCTGCTATTTTTATTACACATTTTTTAGTTGTTACATCAAAACCGGTAATACTAGTTCCTGATGAATCCACAACAGTTTTTCTTTCTACACCATCAACATTTGTTATTTCATTTCCTTCTGGATCTGTTATTTGAAGCAATATTTCAGGAGTACTTTCTCCTACTGAATATACAAAATCATTAGTATTAATACTAAAATACACTTGATAAGAAGAACTTGCGCTTCCTCCACTTGAACTAGCTACTAATTTTGCACTAGACATAGTCGTATCAGATAAACTATTTCCCCCTTCAGCTAAATTTGTCATATTAGCCGCTAAAGATAATTCACTTCCCGGCGTAAATATTAATTTTTCGCTAGTTTCAGATCCCAAATTAACATCAGTACTAGCTGGCGCAGCAACTTGTACTACAAAGTACGCAAATGAAGTTGCTAACACTATAATACTTGCTACTAATACTACTAATAAAACTTGATTTTTTCTTGTCATATTTTTAAAATTTGTCATTTCTATTCTCCTATTCAATATATACATTATACCAAAAATTATAAATTTGTAAATGACTTTTCATAACAAATTTACACTATATCATTTAATTTCATTCCTTCAAATAAACCTAAAAACATAAAAAACATTGGCGCTACTTGAATAATACTAATATTAAATTGAACTTGAACTATGTAACCAACTATACATATAAAAAGTGAAGTTGTTAATATATTTTTTTTATATTTAAAATATTTGAATAAAACAACTATATATAAAATTACATATAATAATAATGCAAAAATTCCTTGAGTAATTAATATTTGATATAAATCACTATGAATTTTCGAAAAATGTATACCCTCATCCATATTCACTATTGGATATCCATTATTAATATACATAAAATTATCTATCCCTATACCATTTAATAAATGTTCTTTTATAAATGGTATAGTTTCTACATATATATATCCTCTGTTTGTTCCAACTTCAGTTATATTACTTACATCATTAACAACCATATTAGTTTCACTAAATATTTTGTTGATTTCTTCAAACAAACCAAGTTCAATAAAAAGACCACAAAATAAAAATATACCTAATGATATTAAATATAAATATACTGCTTTCATAACTTTTTTATGAAATAATACAATTACAAACATAACAGCCATAGCTAATAATCCGCTAGTTGAATTAGCCAAAAACAATAAATATATAAATAAAATTACAAATATAAAATTTATTTTTCTTTTTTCATAACAAAATAATCCGATAGATAAACCCAAACCTAATACACAATATCCAGAAAAATAATTAACATTATAAAATATACCACTTGCGTACATTATAGGTTTATATACAAAGTCAAAATCTAATATTTGAAAAGTAGTATAGATCAAATGAAAAAAACCTGTACATAAAAATATATATATTATTTTTTTTATATATTCTTTATTTAAATATCTAGATATCAAAAAAATAAAGTAATAACTACATAAAGAAAACAAACCTTCATGCCAACCATTATGTCCCCATAAAGCTTTTTGAATATCATAGGCATATATAGTAGATAAAATTCCAATCAAGACAAGTAAATATATAATTATATCTGTTAAATATATTTTATGTTTTCGCAGTACTAAAGGTACTGTATAAATTACCAAAGCTAACAAACCAAATCCATATAAACAATAAGAATAAAATGGCATTAGTATTATTTTATGTAGTTCCAAAAAATTTAAAATTAATAATGATGATATTAATAAAATCAAATAAGTAAATACTATTTTACTATAATATTTCATGTTACAACACCCTCTACTTAATGCATTATATCATTTTTATTTTATTAAAACAATTCCTGCTATTACAAAAAAAAGTAAATATTTTTACTTTTTTACTCTTAAAAATTTAATATAAAATTTTTTTCTTAAAAATACAGGCATTAAACAAACAACCATATGTGGTAATGTTGAAAGTAAAAATTCAAAAAAATTTATATATTTAATTTTAAACAATGAATACTTAAAGTTTATTACTTTTTTTAAATATTTAAGTCCTCCTCGACGTTTAAAATAATTATCATTAATTCTAACAGCCACTAAATTTTCTTGAATGTTATATCCTTTAAAATTAGTTTTAAGCATCCTAATCCACAAATCATAATCCTCAAAACAATTATGATCTCCATAATTTCCTGTCTTTAACACGGAAGCTTTTTTAAACATAACTGTAACTTGATTAAATGGGCACCTTTTTTATATTTACATCTAATTCAGGAAGAATTCTATAACCAAGTATATTATTAATGTTATCTTCAAATTCAAAAATATTACCACCAACAATATCATATTTTGCATTTTTAGAAAAAAATTCACATTGCTTCATGCATCTATCTGGCAGTGATATATCATCACTATCCATTCTAGCAACTAAATTATATTTAGTATAATTCAAACCATAAGATAATGCTTTACCAATAGATAATTTATTTTTCAGAATTACAACGTTAAATATTTTTTTGTATTTTGATTGATATAATTTCAACAATTTTTTTATTTTTTTATCCACGATACCGTTAACAACAATAACATAATCACTAGGTTTTAAAGTTTGATTTAGCATACTATTTATACTATCTTCAAACCACTTGTAATTATCTTTTTCATAAACAAGTTGTAAAACTGAATATTTCATTATTCCTCCCAAATATTTTATTTCCAAAATTTGCTGTATTTTTTGTAAAAATCTTTTGATAAAAAAGTTGAATACATCATATTATTATCATTTTCATCCACTATTTTCAAATTAGTCTCTATATATTCTAATTCCTGTCTTATTATATCAACATTTCTAGGAAAAGCACAGTATATACAAATAGCAAATTGCTTATGACCATTTTTTTCTATTACAGTATCGCCTTCATGTTTCATAGAATGAATAATTACTGTAGATTTTCTTTTTCTTATATCTTCTAAACCAATTATTTTTTTTATTTTACCAGGTTTTAAAGTTACATAATATGAATAAGATACTTTATCATTTAATTTATATGAATCATCATATTTATCAAAATCAGATATTTCACCATTCACTAAATAATCTAATATATTTTTTACTGGATTAAGATTATTTACTACATTAAAAACTCTTTCATATTCAGTACCTCCGAATCTTAATCCAGGATCATATATCATATATTTTTCACCTTCTAAAAACCCTTGAAGTAATACCACTGCATTTTTTAAACCAGATTTTTTTAGTAAATTTATTACTTTAGAATTAATATTATTTACAAAATAATCCATTTTCATAGAAGGATGTATTATTGCAGTAAATTGTCTGTCCATTTTTTCTGAATTTAAACCACAGTGAATATCACCTATTTTAAATAATTTAGGTTCTCCATTTTTTATAATGTAACCAGCAGTAATATTATACGCATTTTCTATATATCTTTGAATAATAAAACTTTTTTTATCACTAGATTCACTTGAAGCAACTTTAATTGCCTCCTCTACTTCTAAACGATTATTGCATTTAATTACTCCTCTTGATGCTCTACTATTTATAGGTTTTATAATAATTGGATATTGAACATTATTATTAGCCACATCTTCAATAGAATAATTTTTTATAATTTCAAAATTATTGATTTTACAAAAATTTTGAAATTCTTGTTTGTTTGTAAAAAGTTCAACAAAATCATTTGAACCAAAATTTCTCATATTTAGTTCCGTTGTAATCTGGCAAAATGGTTTTTGAGATGGATCAATGGCTAATCCAGCTACTGCATCCACATTATTATCTTTACAATATTTTATAATATTATCAACATCATTTATATCATACATTAAATATTCATCAGCAATTGCCTTAGATGGTGATTCTTCAACAGGAAGATAATCAGTAACAATTGTATGTAAATTCATTTCTTTAGCTGTTTCAACTACTTTTTCATGAGACGGCGCTCCAGCTAATATTAATATTTTTTTCATCTTTAATTCCTTTCAAAATAGTTTCTTATTATATCAATAATTTTTTCAACATCACTTTCCAACAAATCATAATAAAGTGGTAAAGCTAAAGTACATAAACTCATTTTTTTTGCAACAGGTGTATATATATTGCTAAAAACATTTTTATAACAACCATATTCATACACTAATGGACAAAAATATTTTTTTGTTTCAACATTATTTTCCAACAATAAACGAGCAATATCATCTCTATATTTATCACTTGCAAAAGTAATTATAAAATAATTATAATTATTTTTAATATCTTTTTTTTCAATAGGAAGAATTATATCTTTTACAGATGATAGTCCATCAACATATTTTTTCACTAATTTTTTTCTTCTTAAAATTATATTATCTATATATTTTAAATTACAAATACCCATTGCTGCATGTAGTTCACTAATTTTCATATTAGAACCTACGTTTTCTATTTCACTATTACTATTAAATCCAAAATTTTTAAATTCTCTTATTTTTTTAATAATTTGTTTATTATTAGAACATACTATTCCACCTTCAACTGCATGAAATAATTTAGTGGCATGCAAACTAAAACAAGTTATATCTCCAAAATTACTAATATTTTGATTTTTATACTCTACTCCAAATGCTTGTGCTGCATCATAAATAACTTTCAAATCATATTTTTTAGCAATATAATTTATTTTTTCAACATCACAAACATTACCATAAATATGTACAGGTAATATAGCGCAGGTTTTATCAGTAATTAAACTCTCGATTAAATCTGCATTTATAGTATAGTCATCTGGATTAATATCACAAAACACTGGTTTTAATCCAGATCTAACAATAGCGTGAAGTGTTGAAATAAAGGTATAAGGAGTTGTAATGACTTCACCAGAAAGATTCATATTTTGCAGTGCACTTTCAAGAGCGCTATGACCATTACAAACAAGAGTTAAATTATCACATTTCAAATTATTTTTCAATTCAGATTCAAACGTATAAAGCTTTTTCCCTTCATTAGTTATTATTTTAGACTCCCATATTTTTTCGATTTCTCTACAATACTCTTCGAAAGGTGGAAAAAATGGTTGATTTACATTTATGAATTTCATTAACTACTCTCCTTTTTTAATATACCAATAAAACATCAAAAAAAACACTTTAAATACTGCTAATTTATTATTTTTGTTATCCTTTTTTAACTTTAAATAAATATGTTTATTTTCTAGATTATGATTTTTAGAATATAAGTACAAAGCTCTCCAAAAAAGCAAAGCTCTGCGATAACTATATTGTTTAGAGACATTATAATACTTTTTTGTATATGCCTCGATATTATTTAAATTATCCACATATATGGAGCACATATTATATTTATACGTTGTTGCACTATATGACATATTGTCATTAACAACAAATCTATATGCTGACATATATTTACTGATAAAATAAAAATCACCCTTCACGGACATTAACGCTGATATTTTTTCATCAGATAATGCTTTTATTGATAAATAATCTATTTTCTCTTGTTTGCTCATATTAAAACAAACATTTTTTTTAAACATTATAGAGCAAGTATGAGCAAACCTATTTGTTAATTTTAAATCTTTAATATTTAAAATTGTATCTTTATTATACTTCAAATCAAAACTCATTTTCGAAGGATTTCCATCATCATCCACAATTATTGCGTTATGACCACATCCAACTATATTATTATTTGAATCTAATACTTCTACTTGCATTGCAATTTTATTTTCATCAGTCCAATAATCATCACCTTCACAAATTGCAATATATTCTCCCTTTGCTTTTTCAAAACAAATATGAAGTGGACTTTTTTTCTTTTGCATTTGATTTTCTGTTTGTAGTATTAATTTAATAATATTTGGATATTTTTTTGAATATTTCAATATTTCTTTTACAGTATTATCAGTTGACGCATCATCATGTATAATTATTTCATAATTAAAATTAGTTTTTTGACTTACCAAACTATCCAATGTTTTTCTTATATATTTTTCATGATTGTAAGTTATACAAACTATTGAAACTTTTAAATTACACATATTTATCACAACTTAATTATAACATAATTAAAAACACTTGCAAAATAGATAATATAGTTTTAATAAACATATTATTTACTATGAATAATAATTCTTATAAAGAATTTGCAAATCAAGATTTTAAATCTTTATCAGATTATCTTTTTGGTTTGGGTTCTTATGAATTTACTTTACTAGGAACTACTTTAGGTTTTGCAGTTGGCACAACACTTACAGTAAACCAGTTAAATTCACTAGGAAATTTTTTTAGCCTTATCGGACAAATACTTCAAACATTAAATGCACATGATTTAACAGTCTCACAAGCACCAAGATTGTTTTCGGATTTCAAACCTTATATACAAAAAGATAATTTAACTGAGGAAGTGGCTTATATTAAAAAAGAAATATATAAAATTATACAAGAAACATATGGAAATGAAAAAATATAAAAACTACTAAATATAGTAGTTTAAGGTTCCATCATATGTATATATACATTTTTAAGATTAGTTTTCTTTTGATCACTCATTTTAACAAAATTAAGTTGCAGTGGATAACCACTATCTAAACTCATTAATATTTGCGCATTATTAAATCCAAATCCAATTGCACTTGTTGAAATAGATTTATAAGGTATAATATGAGTTTTCTTTAAAGAAGATAAAGGATTTTTATCAAAAAGTACCATTCTTTTATTTGTAAATATACCAAAATCTCTAGAAGTTCTGTAAGCTATTAATATTTTTTCAGATTCACTAATGTAATCCATAACATATTTTGGCAAATCTTCTATTCTTACCTCTGTTTCAAAATTAAAATATTTTGTTAATTCTTTATATTTTATATAAGCCATTATCTATCACCAAAATAATTATATCAAATGATAATACTTTTTACAATTAAAAAAGTACTATAAGTACTTTTAATCGTTATTAGGTTTCATTAAAGGAAACATTACACATTCTCTAATAGGTCTATCTAAAATCATTGAAAATAATCTTTCAGATAATCCAAATCCAAATGCAGGTGGCATACCATATTCTAATGCTTCAATAAATTCTGCATCATGCATATGTGCATCTTCATCTCCATCTTCAGCCATTTGTCTTTGTTCTAAAAATCTACTTTCTAAATCATTTGCATCATTAAGTTCTGAGTATCCATTACCCATTTCAGAACCAGCTAAGATAACTTGAAATTGAGCTACTTTACGAGGATCTTCTTTTAATCTTTTAGGAAGTGGATTAAGTTCAACTGGTTGTCCTACTAAAAATCCTGGACCTCCTAATGTTTTACGAACTACTTTCCAAAGTGTATCAACAAGTCTCCAGTATGGAATGCTTGGATCATATTCAACACCTTCTTTATCTAAGACATTAGTTATATCAGATACACTCGCATTATATATATCTATTCCAGTGCCTTCTTTAATAACAGTTTCAAAGTCATATACTTGCCATTCATCATCTATATCTATATCAAAACCTTTTGAAGTAAATTTTGATGTACCTAAAACATTTTTAATAACTTGTCTATACATTTCTTTTACAAAATCCATACCTTTTTTATAATCAGCATAGGCCCAGTAAAATTCCATTTGAGTATAATCTTGTAAATGTTCTGGACTCATACCTTCATTTCTAAATTGTCTACCAATTTCAAAAGTTCTTTCATATCCTGCAACAAGAAGTTTCTTTTGCCAAAGTTCTCCCATAGATATTCTCAAGAAAACATCTAAATCAAGTGCATTATGATGTGTAGCAAAAGGTGTAGCTGCTGCTCCTCCAGTTGTATTTTCAAGTATTGGCGTTTCTACTTCCAAAAAGTCATTATTAATTAAATAATTTCTAATTGTTGACCAAAACTTTTGTTTTTTAACAAATATATCTTTAACTTCTGGATCCATTATTATATCTAAATATCTTTTTCTAAGTTTTATTTCAGGATCTGCTATCCCATGATATTTTTCAGGAAGTGGTTTTAAAGCCTTAACTAAATGAGTAAATTTAGTTGCTTTAATAGATAATTCACCCATATTTGTTTTCATTATAGTACCTTCAACACCTACTATATCACCTAAATCAGAAGAGTCAAATATTTCATAAGCTTCTTCTCCTACAATATCTAACCTAATATATATTTGTATTTGACCATGTCTATCTTGTAAATGAAAAAAACCAGCTTTTCCTTTACCTCTTTTTGTCATAATTCTACCAGCTACTGTTGCAGATATGTTTAAATCATGTAATTCTTCTTTTTCTTTTAATTCATATAAATCTTTTATTTTTTTAGAATTAGTAGTAACATCAAAAGCCGTTCCAAATGGATCAATACCTTTTTCAATTAATTTAGTTACTTTTCCTCTTCTAACTTGTTCTTGTTCAGTAAATTCTTTCATTGAATAAACTCCTTTCATTTAATATATCTAATTTTAACATGTTTTACCCTATAATATCAAGTATCTATAACTTATGAATATCATTATCCAAAAATAATCTTCTTCTTACTTCTGCCACAAAATTTTTATTATCTAAATCTGCATTTTTTTCTAAATGTAATACAGTTTTATAAAATATACTATTTTGAACTTCACTCATCATTTTTTCCGGCGCTAGCCCTTTTAAAAATTGCCAACACCCTACTAAGCCATACGCATTAAAAAAATCCATTTCATTTGTCAATATTTTTAATTGACTATCTAATCCATAATATTTAACAATCGCATGAATAGCTCTATAATTATTAATTTTTTCCTGAATAACATAATCTTTTATTTTTAATTTTTCTGAGTCATGAATTTCACTTATATTACTAAGCACACGATAACAGTCAGGTTCACTATTAACAAGTATTTTATAAGAAAATAAATCAATCATATTATTATAAGAATAGCCATCCATTAATTTTAAAAAAGTACGATAAATGTTTTTAGTTCTTAAGTCTATATCAAAACTTACTCCACATGAAGTCATTATTTCTAAATTTATTTTATTAATAATCATTGAATGCAATTCATCTTTATCATTTGAAAATTCAATTATTTTAGAAGAAACCTCATTATATTTATTTTCATTTAGATACTTAAACGATAAATCTTCAAGTTTTCTTTTCACGCTATATATACCTAAATAATAAGCAATTGGCGCATAAAACTCCATAGTTTGTAAAGCAATTCTTTTTTGCTTTTCTGCTTTTAAAAAATCTAAAGTTTCCATATTATGCACTCTATCAAATAATTTTATAATTAATATCCTAACATCAGTTGTAACACTTAATATTAATTTTTTTGTAGTTAATCTACTAGCTTCATCCCTATCAATACTAGTTATTTCAGAAACTTTTGTAACACCATAAACTAAATCAGCAATATTTTTATTAAAATAATTAACTAAATCTAAATAACTACATGGTGTATCTTCGATAACGTCATGTAAAAGTGCCGCACATATTGTATTTTTAT
Source organism: uncultured Muribaculaceae bacterium (assembly GCA_964371705.1). Classification (GTDB taxonomy): domain Bacteria; phylum Bacillota_I; class Bacilli_A; order RF39; family UBA660; genus CAKOSP01. The sequence goes on along the minus strand of CAYJNH010000004.1, from coordinate 13,382 downwards.
CAGCCTTCACTTCTGCAAGCTTAATAGCCACCGCTAAAGGATGAACTATATAACTTTCTCCGCTAGCTCTATATTGATTAGCGTGTACCAGTTTTGCAAACTCATAAGCTTTTAAAATATAGGCTAATTCTTCTTTGTTATATTCGGTTATAATTTTCACTAAATTTTCTTTTGTATACTCCATAAACTTCCTTTTTTATATTTTAACATTTATATTTATAAAGTCAATTAGTCTTTACTTATATTAAAATAGTATATATAATAACTGAAATGGAGAAATTATGACTGATATAAACAAACACAAAGAAACACTAACTCATTTTTTTCAAGACAAACCTAAAACAAATGAAATAATAATTTATGGCTCAAAAATTAATTCTAGCATTAAAGATGAAACTAAACAATTAGACTGTATTATTGGAGTTGACAATAAAAAATTGTGGCATAAAGAAATTTATACTAATCAAAAAGATTATTACCCATCTAAAATAGGCTATCATATAATAAAAAACTTTCATGGTTTTTTTACAACTATAGATTATTTAGTATATTTGCCTGCAGATAATAATTTTATAAAATTGGGAATAATTAATTCTAGTGATTTACATAATACCTTAAATAATTGGCATGATTTCCCTACTGCTGGAAGATTACAAAAACCAGTACATATATTAAAAAACACTCCACATTTAGATATAGCCTATCAAAAAAATATATTAAATGCTTTTAAATATAATTTACTATTATTAAACAAAGAAAAAATATCACAAGAAGAATTATTTATATCACTTATTAATATGTCATATAATAATTCTTTTAGAGTATTGTTTAAACTAGAAAATACAAACAAAGCAACAAATATATTATCAGAAAACTATGATTTTTTTAAAGAAACATATTTACCTAATGATTATGGTGTAATTAATAATGATCATTTTATAGTAGATATAGAAAAACTTCATTCAACTATTGTAGATAATAATACTCCAGAAACTTTAAAAAAATATATATTAGAAAATAAAAATTATGAAATATCCAAAATAATAAGTTCTTATTTAAAACATGCAGTGTTACCTGCTAGTACTGAATTAATTGTAAGAGGGACTTTATTAAATGGGATAGCTAAAACATCTAAATATGGAATAAGAAAAAGGAAAAAATATTTAGATAGTTTATAAATATTTTGTATCATTTATAAATATATTTTGCTATAATACAAATATGAAGAAGATTTATGTAATTATAACTGTCTTAGTATTATTAATAGGCAGTACTATTTTTTATTTTTATAGTATAAATAAAAATAATAACGAAGTTTTAGATAGTTCAAAAAGTAATGCACAAATTACTACTGATGAAAATTTAACTTTTGAATATTATGAAACAGTTTTAGTTAGTGACCATGTCACAATTGAAAATGGAGAATTAAATGATATTGATATAATATTAGATACTACACAACTAGGTGAAATTTCATTTGAATATATTTATCAAAGTGAAGGCAAAGATTATAAAGATGTTATAAAATATGAAGTTGTTGATACTACTGCACCACTTGTTTTAAGTAGTGGTTCATATACTTATAAAAAAGGATCAGATATAAACTTAGTAGAAAAAATATTTTGTGCAGATAATTATGATAGTAAACCAAATTGTGAAATAATTGGTGATTATGATTTTAACACAAGTGGCACTTATAATTTAAAGTTAAGTGCTACAGACTCATCTGGGAACAATACTACAAATAGTTTTAATTTAATTATTAAAGATACTATTACATCAGGAACATATACACCACCTGCTAAATTACCTATCGAAGATGTTATATCAAAACACAAAAATGAAAATACCAGAATTGGAATAGATGTTTCAAGATGGCAAGAAGAAATAGACTGGCAAAAAGTAAAAGATTCAGGAGTTGAATTTGTTATACTTAGAATTGGTTACGGATGGGATGAAGAACATACACTTGATCCAATGTTTGAAGAGTATCTTGAAGGTGCTAAGTCAGTTGGTTTAGATATTGGAATATATTATTATAGTTATGCAAATAGCGTTGAAGAAGCTGTTCATGCAGCTAACTGGATAGTTGATACACTAGATGGTGAAAAATTAGACTTACCTATTTCATTTGACTGGGAAGAATGGAGTGAATTTAATACTTATGAAATTAGTTTAACTGAACTAAATAATATGGCTATTGAATTTATAAAAGTAGTTGAAAATGCTGGTTACAAAGGTATGAATTATGGAAGTGCAAATTATTTAAGACAAATATGGGATGTTCCACAGTACCCTACTTGGCTTGCGCATTATGTAAGTGACACTACATATGAAGGAGATTACTACATGTGGCAATTATCCAATACTGGAATAGTTGATGGTATAGCTGGAGATGTAGACTTAAATGTACTTTATGAAAATTAATATAGTTTTAAAACTATATTTTTTTTGATATAATTTATATAAGAAGGTGGATATATGTTAAAAATAAATAATTTAATTAAATGTTATAAAAACACTACTGCGGTAAATGATATTACTTTAAATATTAATAAAGGTGATATTTATGGATTTATTGGCCCAAATGGAGCTGGTAAAAGCACTACCATAAGATGTATTTTAAAACTAGTAAATATAACTAGCGGAACTATATTAGTAAATAAACAAAATATAATAAAGAGTGAAAGTTACAAAGAAGAAATTGGTTACCTACCAAGTGAAATAAACTTATATGATTCTTTTACTGTTAAAGAAATATTTAAATATAATCAAACGTTATTAAAAAAAGATTGTACTAAAAAAGTAGATGAGTTAGTTAAATTATTAGACATAGACATAACAAAAAAAATCAAAGAATTAAGTTTTGGTAATTTAAAAAAAGTTGGCATAGTAAATGCATTAATGCACGAACCAAAACTACTTATCTTAGACGAACCTACAAGTGGATTAGATCCATTAAAACAAAAAATATTTTATAATTTACTTAAAGAAGAAAAGAATAAAGGAACAACTATATTCTTTTCTTCACATAATTTAGAAGAAGTAAAAAAAGTATGTGATAAAATAGCTTTTATTAAAGACGGAAAAATTATTCTAAATAAAAGTATAGACGAATTAAACAAAGACAATTATTTAATTGTAACAATATGTTCTAATGACATTAAAAAAATGAAATTTAATGACATTTTAGAGAAAGATGACAATTATATTAAGTTTATATATAAAAAATCAATAAATCATTTAATTCAAGAATTATCAAAATATAATATTGAAAAACTTAATATAGAAAAGCCTACTCTTGAAGATATTTTTATTACTTACTATAAGGAGAAAACTAATGATTAAAAAAGAATTACAAAAAAATTTACCTGGTTTTATAATTTGGAGCTCCATCTTAGTAGCGTTATTTGTGTTTATATTCGTTTTATTTCCCAGTATAGTTCAAGATACTGAATTAATCAACGAATTAATGAAAACAATGGATCCTACCCTTCTTGCAGCTTTTAACTTGGATATAACTGGTTTTGATTCTACATTTAGCTGGATAGCAACCGAAGGACACGTATTTCTATTATTGTTAGGAAGTATATATTTTGCCCTATTAGGTTCTAATTTATTATTAAAAGAAGAAAATGATTTAACAATTGAATTTTTATATTCTAAAAATATTAGTAGAGATAAAATATTTTTAAATAAATTAATTACAGGTTATATTTTAGCTATATTATTTAATATGATAATCTACATTACGTTATTGCTTGGACTGATTTTAAGTAACGATTTAGACTTCACAAAATTAAATCTACTCATTTTAACATCTTTATTTATAGATTTCACATTCATAAGTTTAACAATATATATTTCTACGTTCTTAAAAAAGACTAACAAATCAACTATGATTTCTTTGGGTGTAGTTTTTGGGTTTTATTTATTACATATAATTTCACAATTATCAGAAAAAGTTGAATTCCTAAAATTTTTCTCACCTTTTCATTATACAAATGCAAGGTCAATCATTAAAGATAATTCAATACCTATAGAAAATATAATTATATTACTAGTAACAATTGAAATAATTAATATATTAAGTTATATAAAATACAAGAAAAAAGAGTTAATATAAGTTTTTTTAAATTCTTATAACTCCTCTATTTTTCAAATAATCATACACTTTCATTATTTTAACTGTTAAATATAAACCTATTATTTTTTTTGTTTTATTTACTAATCTTACTTTATAATTTAAATCATATTCCAATAGATGTAGATTTTTCTTTAAAAAGTCTACATCTTTTTTATTTTTATAATTTATATACAACATATAAACAGTTAATAAGTAAGCTAAATAATGATGTACTACTAACTTATATTTTAAATTATTTTTATAATCTAAGTTTTTCCATTTTTCAATAATCCATTTAGTATCATCAATATGTTTATGTTTTTTTTCAAAAGTAATAGACCCTTCTCTTTGTTTTCTATATACATATACATTCTCATTTATTATTTTTAACTTTGGTTTATGATAATATATTTTTAATGACCAATCTATATCTTCTGACAACAAATTTTTTTCAAAAGAAATACTATTTTTTATTAAAAACGTTCTTTTTACTATTTTGTCGCAAGCTGACACAGATAATTGTGAATTAGATATTAGTTCAAAAAGTTGTCTTTCTTCTTTTTTAGATACATTTATATCATTTAAAATTTTCAATTTTTTATTTTTATATGCATATAACATTTTATACTGCAAAACATCCGTTTTTTTTGTGACAAATTTCATAATATTATAAATATCATATTTTGTATGTAAATAATCATCTCCATCCACAAACATAATATATTCACCAGAAGATTTTAATAATCCAAAATTTCTAGCTTCAGATAAACCACTATTTTCAATTTCATAATATTTTATATTTTTATTTTTATTTGCATAACAAAGACAAATATTATGACTTTCATCAATTGATCCATCATTAACATATTTTTCTAAATTATATATTGTTACTATTATGCTGATTTTCATTTTCTAAATAACTTTCTTTAGTTCATTAATTACTTCAAGCATTTCAGGATAAACTAATTTATTTTTAGTATTCAACTTTATTGTTTCATCAAAAAACATATCAATTAATTCAATATTTATATATTTTAATTTAAAATCGCTATATTTTTCATATTCAGTTAAATCTAAATTATTTAAATCATACATCTTATCAGATTTAATTAAATAAT
>CAYJNH010000004.1:0-8128 GCA_964371705.1 uncultured Muribaculaceae bacterium | reverse complement strand
AGCTCTGTATATCTATTTATTCCAACTTCAGGATAATTATCACTGAAATGTTTTATTTGCATTACAATCGGATAATTTTCTTGTTCAAGTTCAATTCCGGTTTCTTCTCTAACTTCTCTTTTTAAACAATCAAAAACAGTTTCATTATTTTCAACATGACCTCCTGGAAACATGTATGTCCCGCCACAAAATACCATTAATAATTCGTTTTTAGAATTAACAATTAATGCTCTTGCTCTTAAAACAATATTATTTATATCATTCATGCAAGTCTTATTTTTATTTACAGTAACTAATTTCATATTCTTCACCTATTAAAAATATATCACAAAATTTATACATAGTAAACAAACAAAAAAACTTTCCACAATGGAACAGTACTAGATAATTCTATGTAGTATAATAAAACAAATTTATATTAAGAAAAGAAGTGTGATTTATTATGAAAGAACAAGATAAAGTTTTAATCGCTAAATTAATACTTAAGATAACAATCATCATGACATTCGTTAGTGTAGCCATTAAACTTATGGGATTCAATTTATTTGATGCAGATTATGAAAATGCTATATTACAAGGACTTACAAATTTTATATTAAATTTTAAAGTTATTCAATTAAAAACCATAATAAATTTTGCTTTTTTATTTATACAGGCAATTGTTTTTATAGAATTATCATGTAAAAAAAAAACAATGAGAAACATTATGATAGTTGCTACATTACAAACATTTTCTATTTTAATGGTACAATATTATCTAAATTCAACCATATATTTAAATCCATTGTTATACAATTTAATTTCTTTTAGTATATTAACTTTTCCAGCTATTCTAATAAATATACTAAACTCTAGAACAATCAAAGTCAAGCAAATAACACAACCAATAATCACATATTTCCTACTTTTCTTTTATCAACTGATTTCCATATTTATAAGAAACTTAAATTTAAATGATAAATATGATTTATTATATAATTTTTTGTTGAATTTCGATTACATTATTTTATTATTATTATCCAGCTATCTTTCAATTAAAAATAAAATTAAACATAATTTTAACATATATAACATGTCTTTTCTTAAGTTTATAAATAAATTCCCAGATAAAAATGAAATTGAAATCATAGTAACCAATATTAAGAAGCAAATAAAATCGTTTAAAAAACAATCTAAGACAAATAAGATAATATTTGTTTTATACATCTTCTTCTTTATTATTCAAGAATTAATTACATTAGGTATATTATTATTTGTTGCAACATTAAATGACTACATGATCGAATGTTTATTCATACTAACTTCATTTATAATTTCAAAAAAAGTATTTGGTGCATTTCATTTTAAATCGTTTATATTATGCTTTTTTGTATCTAATACGTCATTTTTTATATTAAGTAAATTAACTATAAATGTAAATGTAACATTCGTAATTCCTATTACTCTCGGTATATTACTTTCATACATATCAAGTAGATTTATTAAAAAAACTGATAATACACCATATCGTGGAATGCCGAAAGATGATTTACAAAAAGTTTGTAAAAATAAAGATTTAAACAAACTTGAAACTGACATACTCATAGATTATTATTCAAACAGATATAATCTTGAAAAATTATCTATAAAATATAGTTATTCAGATCGTAGTATTCAAAGAATAAAAAGTAAAGCACTAAAAAAAGTTTATTCATAAAGATAATTAACAATTATCTTTTTTTGTCGTTTTTTGTCATCTTATTTTTGTTAATTTCATATTAACAAGGAGGTGTAATTATGTGGTGGCCAGATGACTGGAGTTTTGGAAGTTTCATTATCTTTGGTCCAACTGATCATTTATTAAAAGCAGCTAAAAAAATAGCTAGCATATTTGATAAATAATAATTAGTAGATGGACGTGAGAAAATGAACGAAGAAATTAACAGCGAATTAATTATAAGAAGAATAAATAATTTACTTAACTACTATCAAAGCAAAGGAATAAATGTTACATTATATAAAATATGTAAAAATGCTAATATGAATCCTAGCACACTTAATAATATTATGAGTGGCAAATTTAAAGATATTAGATTTTCTACTTTATGTAAGATAGCAAAAGGATTTCAAATGAGTTTAAGAGAATTTTTCGACGATAATTTATTTAGTTAATTTAAAAAGAAGTATAACACTTCTTTTTTTCATTTTACTCTATTTATTATTTTTTTTGCATTAGTAATTAATATCTTATTTACATTTTCTTTATTAAAAAAATCAGTTAAATAATTTGTGAGGAATATTTTATAACCAGTTAAATCACAAATATTAGTTCCTTTATATGAAATTTCATCTACATATATCATTTCATCTGATGATAAAAATATATCATCAAAAGAAAAATTTAATTTATTTACCAAATGATTTATATGATCAACTAGCTGAACATTTTTTCCAACAAATGGCATATATGTTGTTAAGCCAATTTTACCACCAACGCTTTTTAATAATTTTAATTGTTCATCTGATAAATTTCTTTTCACAGGATTTAGTGAAAAACAATTAGAATGCGATGCAATTAAATTTTCATATGAATTATAATTTTCTTTTATATATTTTATAACACTTTTAAATGATTTTTCATTCATGTGACTTAAGTCAATAATCATATTCAGTTTAATAGCTTCTTTTATAAATAATTTACCTTCTTCAGTTAAATCACCTTCAGCTTTAACTCCAGAGGCATATTTATTTTTATAATTCCAAACTATAGTAACTGACCTTAAACCTAAATTATATAATTTTTTTAACTCGTCAATAGATTCAATAAAATCACAACCTTCAATACCAAAAATATGATTAACAGATAAATTTAAATCATTTATATTTTTTTTATACAAAGAAGTTGCTTTTTGAAAATAATCAATAATATTACTATATTCTTCATAAGAAATATTAAGTTCTTCAAGCATATCTTTTTCTGGCATGAAATATAAATTTACTATACCTCCTTCAATATTATTAGTATAGATTTTTTGCAATATATTTTTAAAATTACTAAATTTATTATTTTTATTTAAAAAATATAAAATAGTTAATAAGTCAAAATGCATGTCATACATATACTTCACCTCTTGGTTATTATATGTTATATTTATCTCTTTGTCTATGTTTAGTATGTAATAGCTCATGCGCTTTTTTTCTACCAGGCTTGCCTATATATTCTAAATATATTTTTTGAAGTATAGGATTATCATGAGATTTTCTGTATTCACTATTTTCATCTATATTATACATAGCTTTAGCTCTAAGATTTCTTACATCAGTTACATCTTTTATATTCGAATGAACTATAGGTTGTCCACCACCCATTATACAACCCCCAGGGCATGCCATTATTTCAATAAAATCATATTTTCTAGGATTTTTAGTCATTTCAGAAAGTATTTTATTTGCGTTTTTAAGGCCACTTGCTACAACAATGTTATATTCTTTGTCATTAATAGTAAGTTTAGCTTCTTTAATTCCTTTTTCGCCTCTTACTTCATCAAATACAATTTTTTCATTTATTTCACCAAGTAAATCTTTGGCAGTTCTAAGTGCAGCTTCCATTACTCCACCAGTATTACCAAATATAGAACCAGCTCCAGTTGCTTGTCCTAGAGGGTTATCAAATTCAGTATCGTTTAAGGATTTAAAATCAATAGATTTATTTCTTATAATTTTAGCTAATTCTCTAGTAGTTAAAACAGCATCAACATCTTTTAAATTATTATATTCATTACCTTCTCTAGTAATTTCAAATTTTTTACTAACACAAGGCATTATAGATACTACATATATTTTAGTAGGATCTATACTTAATTTTTCTGCATAATATGTTTTAATTAATGTACCTAGCATTTGATGTGGCGATTTACAAGTAGATAAATGAACAATTAAATTTGGATAATTCATTTCAATGAATCTAACCCAAGCCGGAGAGCATGAAGTAATCATAGGTAAAGTTTTATTATTAACTACTCTATCTACCAGTTCAGTAGCTTCTTCCATAATAGTAAAGTCCGCTCCTACATTTGTATCAAATACTTTATCAAAACCAATTTCTTTTAATGCAGTAACCATTTTACCAGTCACATTAGTTCCAATATCAATTCCAAATTCTTCTCCTAAAGCTACTCTAATAGATGGAGCTGTTTGAACATATACTAATTTATCTTTATCATTAATTGCAGCTAAAACATCATTTATAACTCTTTTTTCAGATAAAGAACCAGTCGGACAATTATTTATACACTGACCACAAAAAGTGCAATTAACATCTGCTAAACTAGCATTAAATGCAGTTCCTACATTAGAAGTAAATCCCCTCCCATTAACTTCAATTACGTTTACATGTTGAATATTTTTACAAGTACTAACACATCTTTTACAATTAACACATTTATTAATATCTTTTGTAATAGATACAGATTTATCATCTACTTCATAATTGTTTTTTTCACCTTCGTAACCACTATTAAAAACACTTAATTCCTTCATTAACGCTTTTAATTCACATCTTCCTTCTCTATTACAATTTTCACAATCAAAGTGATGGTCGGATATAATTAATTCTAAAATAGCTTTTCTAGCTTTAACTATATCATCAGTATTAGTACATATTTTCATACCATCTTTAACTTTTAAAGAACAAGAAGAAATATAGTTTGGATTATCATCTACTTTTACAATACACATTTTACAATCTGCAGATTGATTCACATTTTTTAAAAAACATAAAGTAGGAATATATATACCCTCTCTTCTTGCAACTTCAAGAACAGTATCATCAGGCAATACATCACATTTTTTTTCATCAATTATAATATTCATAAATTACCCCTCTATCGCCTTAAATGGACATGCGTTTATACATGATCTACATTTGATGCAGATTTTCTCATTTATTATTCTTACTTCTTTTTCTTCTCCACTTATTGCATTAACAGGGCAGATTTTTTGACATATACCGCATCCTTGACATAATTTTTTACCAACTTGAATTGTAGCACTTAAACTACATTGTCCTGCATCGCACTTATGATTTGTTATATGATTTATATATTCATTTTTAAAATATTTTAAAGTACTAATAACCGGATTAGGAGCTGTTTGACCAAGTCCACACACACTAGTTTTAGATATCATTTCAGATAAATACTCTAATTTATCTAAGTCAGAAAGCGTTGCCTTACCAATTGTTATTTTTTCTAGTATTTCACTCATACGTTTAACACCTATTTTGCAAGGTGTACATTTACCACAACTTTCACTTACTGAAAAATCTACATAAAATTTTGCTAAAGCTACCATACACTTAGTATCATCCATTACAATAAGCCCACCTGAGCCCATCATCGATCCAATAGATTTTAGTGACTCGTAATCCATTTTAATATCTAAATTTTCTTCTGAAATGCAACCTCCAGATGGGCCACCTGTTTGAGCAGCTTTGAATTTTTTTCCATCAGAAATTCCTCCACCAATATCGTAAATTATTTCTCTTAAAGTAATTCCAAAAGGAACTTCAACTAAACCAGTGTTTACAACATTTCCTCCAAGTGCAAAGACTTTTGTTCCACCAGAATTTTCAGTGCCTAAAGCAGTATACCACTTATATCCATTTAAAATAATATTAGCCACATTAGAAAATGTTTCTACATTATTTATAACCGTAGGTTTACCCCATAGGCCTTTATCAGTTGGGTACGGAGGCTTACCTCTAGGATTACCTTTTTTACCTTCTATAGATTCAAGTAAAGCAGTTTCTTCTCCACATACAAAAGCTCCTGCCCCTAGTCTAATTTCTAAATCAAAAGAAAAGTTTTCATTTAATATATTATTACCTAAAATATTATTGTCATATGCACTTTTAATAGCTATTTTTAACCTGCTTACTGCCTTTGGATACTCTGCTCTAATATAAATATATCCCTTACTTGCTCCAACTGCATACGCAGCTATTAACATTCCTTCAATTACACTATGAGGATTACCTTCAAGTATAGATCTATCCATAAATGCACCAGGATCACCTTCATCTGCATTACAAACTATATATTTTAAATCATTTATACTATCATATGCACTTTTCCACTTTAAACCAGTTAAGTAACCAGCTCCACCTCTACCTCTTAATTTAGAATTTATAATTTCCTTTATTATATCTTCTTTATTTAAAGTAAACATCTTTTTTAATGCACTATATCCTTTATTATTAATATAATCATTAATATTTTCAGGATCAATAACTCCACATAAGTTTAAAACTCTTCTTTCTTGTTTTTCATAAAACTTAATATTTTCTAATTTATTTTTAATAATGCCATCTATATCAACTACTAAAAGTTCATTTACAATAGTATTGTTAACTACACTATCAATTATTTTTTCACAATCATTTTCACTTACTTTACTATAACAAATATTATCAGGCTTTATAACAACAAAAGGCCCTTTTGAACATAATCCAAAACATCCAGTTTGAATAACCTTAACATTTTCTATATTCTTATTTTCTATTAATAATCTTAATTTACTAAGTATTTTATTTGATCCTGAAGCACTGCATCCAGTATCAGCACAAACTAGTATATGTTTTTCATTATTCATTTACTTCACCCTTTAAATTTTTTATTATTTCTTTTAATTTAGTTACAGAACACTTACCATATACTTCATCGTTTACTACAACAACAGGTGCCAAAGAACACGCACCAACACATCTGTTTTCAACTATTTTAAATAATTTATCTTCAGTAACTTCACCTGTTTTTATTCCCAAGATTTTTTCAAGTTCTATTTTTAAATTTTCTGCACCTTTAACAAAACATGCAGTTCCCATACAAACAGAAATATTATATGTACCACTCGGCTTTAAAGTAAACCTAGAATAAAAGGTAACTACACTATAAACTTCAGATAACGATACATTTAAATAATCAGAAACTGCTTTTTGATTTTCAAGTGATATATAACCTTCTTTATCTTGAATCTCATTTAATATTTCTATTAAATTACTTTTGTCTTTTGTATATTTTTTTAACAACTCCATTTTTTACTCCTATATTATATATACATTTTATCAAATTATCTAATATAAGTCCATTATATACAAAAAGATAGTTGAACTATCTTTTCATATTATAAACTTAATTTAAATGGATTACTTTCACTTCCATCACCTTTTTCAATAATTATATTTTCTTGTAAATAAAATGTAGGTCTTACACCATAATAATATGTTGGACTATAATTTTGAATCATACCATTAGAATCTACAATCCAAGCATATGAACCGCTAGAAAAAGGTACAATAGTCCATTCTGCATAAGGCTCATTCAAATTATGCACCCAATTATTTTCTTTTATATCTTGATTACTATAATAATATAAATTAGTTGACCATGCATTTTGATAAGCAGCATACCCATAATCAGATATATACATTAATCCTATTTTGTCTTCCACAGTAATTTCAGATACAGGAATTAATATACTATTCACATAAAAATTATAGGCAGTAGTATGTGCACTATTATTCCCACCAACATGCCAAGTAGAATTTCTTATCATACTTTGATATTCAGAATTTATAGTGTTATAAAAATCATTGTTTAAATAACTTCTAACATAAGAATTAGAATAATCATTACTATTACTTAAACTCCATTGAAAAGTATCATCTGCTCTATAAGCTAATTCTAAAATTCCGTCATTATCTTTGTCAACTGGAATTGCTTTCATCAATTTAACACTATTATCATATATACCCAAAATACGATATTTATTTTCTTCTGGACATATATCTGCAGAACTATCAAAACATACCCAATTATTAGATACTATATTACTATTTCCAGAATATCGATAATTATTATCTTTTGCTCCTTCTGTAAGTTCAGAATCATGATTAATTAATCCATTTGTTTCATCATGAACAGACAACAATTGATCTGCCATATTAAATTGCGAACTTCTTAAAATAAAATCTGATTCAAATACTTTCCCTTCGTTTAATGTTTGAATTGTATCTAAATTTATAAATGTTAATTTTGCTTTCCACTCTTGCGTTGTTCCTGATACTGAATCTGTTGTACTTATTGTATAA
>CAYJNH010000003.1:33644-38472 GCA_964371705.1 uncultured Muribaculaceae bacterium | reverse complement strand
ATTTAATATTCTTTATGTATTTTATAAAATAATTCTTCACTTTTAAGTACATCAACTGCTATATTTGGTTTTAAATTTATTTTATCGATATTATTTAAATCAAACCATTCATAGTGTTGACTATAAGCATTATCTTCTTGATTAGGTATTATATCCATATTCAAATATTTTTTATCTATAATTTTCAACTGAAGAAAAATATCAATTTCATGTCTATTATTTCCATCAAATTCTGAATGAAAGAAATTCTCTATTATTCCTCTAGTTTTTACATATTCACATTTTATACCAGTTTCTTCTATAACTTCTCTTAAAACAGCTTCAACTGAAGTTTCACCTATTTGACACTTTCCTCCAATAAAGGAAATGTAATCAAAATTTTCTGTTTTTTGTAATAATATTTTATTATCATGAATTATCACTGCAGCAACTCTATAAACAAAGCATGTTTTTTCACTTTCTATTTTTATATCTTTCATATATTCTCCTTTTATATCTTATATACTTCTAGTATATATTCTTTTTCATTTATTAAATACTTAATTATCTTGTTATATTTTTGATGATATATTGCTTTACCAACTGGAGAATTAAGAGTTATTTCATTTTCATTATTAGGTTTAAATAAACCAGTTAATTTTACTATCTCTTCATCAAAGTCATCTTCATATATAAATTTAATTTTAACTATATCGCCTATATTAATTTTATCTTTTTTTACTATATTTGAAACTATTTCAAGTTTACTTTTAGAAATTATTAAATTATGTAATTTTTCTAGTAATATCACCTCTTGCCTTGCCGCATCTTCTGCAGCAAAATTATCATGCCAGCCATCACCAGGAGCATCCTCCATTGCTTCCTTTTTTAATATATTATTATTATTAATTTCTTTATGTAGTTCACTTATAAGATCTTCTACTTGATTTTTACCATCTTCTGTAACAAATATCATAAATTATCCTTTTTAAATATACTTAATAAATTACTAGAATAGCAAAGTGTTAATTCATGAAGAGCTCTTGTCATAGCGACATAAAGTAATTTTAAATCAATTTTTCTATCTTCTAAGTATACATTACTTGATGCATCACTTATAATTACACCATCAAATTCGAGTCCCTTAGCTAAATAACTAGTAATCACGCATATACCACCGTTATATTCAACATTATTATCAGTTATTAAGGACAATATAATCCCAGTTTTAAATATATAATCATATACTTCATTGGATTCATTTTCATCTTTACAAATTATTGCAATAGATTTATATTCCTTTTTTACATATTCATTTAATATATTAGTTATGTCATCATATTTATTATTAGTTTTAGTATATTTTACATCTACACCATGCCTTAATACTGGTTTGGCCTCAGTTAATTGTAAATGTCTAGTAATATAATTAGCCTCTTGCATAATTTCAATTGTTGTACGATAACTTTTTTCTAAATATTTAACATTAATATTTTCATAATTTAAATCAACTATTTCATTCCAATTATTCATACTCCGATATGAGTATATTGACTGTGATATATCGCCAAATATACTAAATGTACTTTTAGGCATAATCTTTCTTAATGCATAAAAATTAAACACACCTAAATCTTGAGCTTCATCAATAACTGTATGCTTAAAGTCAGAAAAATTACTACACCCATAAAATCTATAATAAAAATACATTAAAGCAGCCAAATCTTCAAACTCCACTTTTTTCCTTCTAATATTAGTAATGACTTTTTTATAATAAGTTTCGTTACTATCCCTCAAAGTTTCTAAAAAAGATATATATAATGTAAGAATATTAGGTTTCGCCTTTTTCATGTAATTTCTTATTGATGTATTACATTTGTTTTTAATTTCTTTTTCAAAAGAATTTAAATTCTTTTTACTAGGATCTAAATCAATATTATTGTAATAATAATTTCTAGCAGTATAAAGTATTCTAGCGTTTTTCTCATTTATAAATCTAGCAAATCTAGAATAAAATTTATCCATTTTCACTGATAAAATTTCACTATCAGATTCTGCTTCTTCAAATAATTTTTCTACTACTAAATTACTTAATATATCATAACCTTTATACGAAAAATTTACTGGTGGTATTATATTTTTAATATAATCATTTATAAAATCGTCAATAATATTTTTATATTCTAAACTGTTTCTAAATTTATCATTACTCATATCTTTATTATTTACTGCATCAGCTAATTTTTTATCATCACTAAGTAATTCCAAATTTTCATTTAATAATTTACATACTATCTCAAAATATGTCAACTGTTTAGCATCACTAACATCCAAATCTGGTAATACTCCAGAAATATAATTAATAAAAAATTTATTTGGACCAATAACAAGATATTGTTCAGGCTTATATTTATCTATATTATTATAAACTAAATAAGCAATGCGGTGAAGTGCAACAGTAGTTTTACCTGAACCTGCTACCCCTTGAACTATAATATTTTTATTAATACTTTCTCTTATTATATTATTTTGTTCTTCTTGAATAGTAGAAACAATATTTTTAAGCCTATTATCAGCACTAGCGTTTAAATATGGTTTCAACATTTCATCATTTGATGCATCATCTACATCTTGAAATGATAAAATTTTTCCATTTTCAATATTAAACTGCCTTTTCATTTGAAGGGTTCCGTTTATCACACCACTAGGTGAATCATAACTAGCATTGCCTATATTAGAGTCATAATACATAGACGCTATCGGAGCTCTCCAATCAACTGTAATAATTTTATTTTCTTCATCAGCAAGTCCAATTTTACCTATATAACATTTTTCATAAATATTATTTTGATCTACAAAATCAATTCTCGCAAAATAAGGTTTGTCATATAATTTTTTAATAAGATCAAGTTTTTTTTCATGCCTATAAATAAGATCTGCTAGTTGAAAAGGATCTTCTTTATACATAGTAGGCAACAAAGTTAATCTCTTTCTTGTAAAATTTTCTATTGATTCAAATTTTTTAAGTGAAAAATCCAAATATTTTTTTTCACTTTCTAAGTTTTTTTCATACATAAAAACACCTCCATATTCCTTTATAGAGATCTTTGCTAAGTAAAAGTCAATTACATATTATCATATTAAAATATACATTGCAAGAAAAAAAGAACATAAATTATGCTCTTCCTGAATAACTACCATCTTTAGTAGAAATTATAATTTTTTCACCTTCACTAATAAATAAAGGAACTTTCACAGTATAACCTGTTTCAATTTTCGCATCTTTAGTTACATTAGTTGCAGTATTACCTTTTACAGCAGGTTCAGATTCTACTACTTCAAATTCTATTTTTTCTGGTAAATTAATACCTATAATTTCATTTTCATAATATTCTAAATTAATATCTAATCCTTCTTTAATATAAGGTAATTTTTCTTTAAGTACATCTTTAGAAATTTCAGTTTGTTCATATGTTTCATTATTCATAAAAACTAAATTATCTCCACTAGTATATAAATACTGAGCATCAATTTTTTCTATATGAGCTTTTTGAACTTTTATATTTGTATTAAAAGTATTATCTATAGTAGCTCCTGTTCTTAAATTTTTAAGTTTAATTCTAACAAAAGCAGGACCTTTACCTGGTTTAACATGTTGAAAATCTTGTATTAAATATAAATTATTTTCGATTATAACAGTCATACCATTTTTAATATCATTGATATTTATATTCATAATCTACTCCTTATTTTTTTTCTTTAGCAACAACGCTTTTTTGACATTTAGGACAATATTTTTTCTTTTCTAAACGTTCAGTAGTATTTTTTCTGTTTTTACTTGTAGGTCTAAGTTCAAACCCACATGCTGTACATTTCATTGTTATATCGTTACGATTTTCATTTTTAGCCATTTTTCTGCCTCCTTTAACAAATCTAATACATTATATCAAATATTTTGTTATTTTTCAAATAAAAATGTAGAAATATAGTTAGAAATATACCGAGTTATCCTATAAATATAGTCATTATCTTCATCTTGAACTCCAATATGAGGAGATATTATAGCAATACTATACTCTGGATCATCGAATGGTGCATAACCAGCAAAAGTTAATGTCATTGTATTTGTATCTATTTTGCCATCATTATCACTATCAAAAAAAGATTCACTAGTTCCTGTTTTACCAGCTGGATTATATTTAACTGGTATATATCCATATCCCGTTCCATTTGTTGCAACTTGATTAAAACCATCTTTTACTCTTAAATAATTATCATCATTAATACTTAATTTATTTAACACTTCAATCTCTTTTTCATATATTAATTCATTACCATTTACTACTTTATCAAGCATACTTAAAGATAATCTTTCTTTATTTCCAGAAATAGTATTCATATATTGTAATAATTGAAGTGTAGTATATGTATCGTACTGACCTATTGATAAATTAAGTAATAAATCAGAAGCAGTTTTTTCTCCTTTTGTACCAGAACCTTCACCAGGCAAATCAATGCCAGTAAGCACACCTAAACCATATTCGTTTAAGGTATTTCTATAAATATTAAATTCTTGTTCAGTTACTACAAGTGGCATATTGTAATAATAAGTATTATTTGTTAAATTAATTGCTATCAAATATTGAAAATAATTAGAAGACATTTTCAAAGCTTCAATATCATTAATATAACCAAGTGGTTTCCAAGAACATTTTTCAGGAATAAATTCTAGTTTAACACATGAATCATATACATATGTATTAGCATCTATCAAATTATTATTATAACCAACAGCTATAGTAGCACCTTTTACAACTGATCCTACAGTAAAAGAAGATATAAGAATATC
>CAYJNH010000003.1:0-33634 GCA_964371705.1 uncultured Muribaculaceae bacterium | reverse complement strand
ATCATTTTCTATTCTATACCCAGATAATGCTACTAGCTGCCCAGATAATGGATCACTTATCGCAGCAAATGTATCGGAAAAATATTCAGTATTAGGCATTGTTTTAGCAATTTCTAATTCTTTTTTTATTATTTCATCAAGCCTAAGTTGAACTTCAATATCTATAGATAAATATATATCACTTCCCTGTTTTTCTTCTTTTATAAGCTTTAAAGATCCATTATTATTCACTTTATAAATTGCTTTTTCACCTTTAAGATACTCTTCATATTCACTTTCTAAATAACTAACTCCTACTAAATCAGTTAATTCATAATTATTATTTAAATAATAATCTTTGTTTTCAGCGTGTATATAGCCAACATTTCCAAGTATACTTCTTAAGGTATCACCATAAGGATAATACCTTTCATAAACTATTTCTGAACTAATACCGCTTATATTTGCTTCTGCTACAACAGCATACTCTTCATTTGACACATTAGTTTTAATTATTTTTTTTTCATATTCAAAATTGCTGTTCATTAAATGATAAATTTGAGCTGCTTTTATATCAATTTGAGTAAAACCAGTAATATCAGCTCTACTAATTTTCAAATCATAAATATCCTCTTTTGTAATTTTTCTTTCCTCATATAAAACATATTCCTTATCAGTAATTAAGTGCTCTCCATTATCGTTTAATAGTAAATAAAAATGTTTGAGTATATCATCTGAAGAATGTTCAATTTCTATTAAATTAGCCAAAGTATAAGCTATATCAATTTCTTCTTCTAAAGACACATTATTTAATTTATTATAAAAAATAGTATTAATCTCTTTATTATCAACCAAAACATTACCATTTACATCAAGTATACGTCCCCTTTTAGAGCTAGTACCATAAACATAAATATTAGTTTTATTATATAATTCTTGAATGTAATATTCACTTTTATATATATTTAAATAAAGTAGTCTACCAAATATTATAAGAAATACTATTATAATTATTACAACATTTATTTTTTTCATTATTCATCATTATTAGTATAGT
The DNA here is from genome assembly GCA_964371705.1 of uncultured Muribaculaceae bacterium. Lineage (GTDB taxonomy): Bacteria > Bacillota_I > Bacilli_A > RF39 > UBA660 > CAKOSP01. The sequence continues at coordinate 32,598 of CAYJNH010000003.1, read as the reverse complement.
TTTTTTGTAAACAATCATACAATATATTAGGTGATTAATATGTATATATTTATAGAAAAATATATGAACAATTTTAGTATAGATAAACTAGATGCATTAGCAATAAAAAAAGATATTGTTTTAAGTGAAGATGAATTAAAATTCACTTATAATTTCATAAAAAAAAATTGGAGTACTATATTAAGTAATCCAAACATTTTCAACATTAATAAATACGAAGTAATGTATTCAGAAGACAATTTTAAAAAAATCAAAAAATTATATACCGAATCTATGAGTAAATACTTTCATTTATTAAAATAATTATTTATATCATTAATTAAATTTTCATTAAATGTTTTTGCTCTAATCATTTCGATTTCATGTTTATATGGAGGATAATCCCCCACATAAGGTGTTTCTAATATTTTAGGAACATCTTTTAATAAGTCATTGTATACAACATTTATAAGAGCATCAAAACCTATTGTACCAAATCCTATATTTTCATGCCTGTCTTTTTTAGCACCCATATCATTTTTAGAATCATTAAGATGAATACATTTAATTTTATCTAAACCTATATATTTATCAAATTCACTTAAATATGTATCAAAATTAGCAATATCTACACCAGAATCATTTAAATGACAGGTATCCAAACACACACCCAAATTACTATGATTAACTGCTTCAAGAACGTATTTTATTTCATCCATTGTACTACAAACTTCAGTTCCTTTACCAGCCATAGTTTCTATTAATATATTAACATCCTCATTAACCAATTTTTTCAAAGCGTTTGTAACATTTGTTAAACCTTCACTTCTAAGTATTCCTACTGCATTTCCTGGATGAATAACAATATTTTTTATACCCATTAATTTACATCTATTTATTTCATTATTTAAAAATTCAACAGAAAAATTCCATTGCTCTTCTTTATTTGTTGCAAGATTAATAATATAAGGAGCATGACAAATTATATCATTAATATCAATTTGCTCCTGTTGCATTAAATCTCTTGCTTTTTTTACATCTATTTCATTAATTTCTTTTCTAACTGTATTTTGCGGAGCTCCAGTATAAAACATAAAACATTTAGCATTATAACTAATTGCTTCAACTACACTACCATATAAACCATTTTTAGAAAAACTAACATGTGACCCAATTTTTAACATTTTTACCTCCATATCTATTTTAACATTTATATTTATAAATAACCACAAAATATTAGCAAAAAAAAAACTTACTTTCGTAAGTTTATGGACATGTAGTAATTGGAGTTTCATTAAAATATTCAGTAAGATCTTCACCTTTAACTTGACCATTTGCTGTAACATCTTTAGTAATTTTAAAGTTATTAGCATAATCAATTAAATGTATAGTATATGAGTCAGTTGCTTTATCAATAAGCACTACACCATTATACCCATTATCAGTCGCATCAATTGGCTGAGGTAATGATATTTTATCAACAAATCCAGAATTAATCATTTCTTCAAGTGAATAACAAGTTTTAGAAGTACCAGTTACACTATCAGATAAAGCTTTATTTCTAACTGCTTCAACTATTGAGTTAGCACTAGCAGCAAACGCTGCTTCCTTAGAAGAATCTAAAAGAGGTAAAGCCACAAATACCGCAATTGACATAACCACTCCAAGAACTACTATAACTGCTATAAGTTCAAAAAGAGTAAACCCTTTATTATTTTTTAATACATTCATATTCACACCATCCTATAATACAATAATACACTAAGTTATTTTTCTAGTCAACATATATATTATAAATAATTTTATTTTTTGTAAATTATTTAATAGATTTTATACTATTAATATTTCCTTCAGAAAAAGATACATTAATCACATCATTTATTTTTAAAAATGGTGTTTTATATTCATCAACTTTAACTGACATTTGATATCTATTACCTTCTGTATCTTCCAAATAATAATAAGTATCTCCAGATATAATCGCAGTAGTAATGGCTTTAATAGTTATTTCTTTTTCGATTAACTCTCCAGTAATACTACTATCATTATTAATTTTAGTCAAATAATCATTAGCAGCTGTTTCTATACCTAATGAAGAATCAGTTACTGAAACTATCTGATAATCTTCAACATCTACAAAAGCATACATTTTTACAAGTCCAGCTGCATCTTTTAAACTCATTAAATATGTAGGTCTACTATTTAAATTAATTAATAATGGAAATGAGGCAATATAATCTTTTTCTTGCACTAAACCTTGCGCTGAGTTCATCGCACTAAATTCTTCTGCTCCTGCTACTGAATAAAAATTAGTTTCTTTAGTTCTTAAATTCACTAATATAAATCCCAAATTAGATTCATCAGCTGCAACCGATGTTATACCAGTATATAAATAAACATCATCATCAATAGTCAGATAATTATATCCCTCTGTAGCATTAACTACATTTTTTTGAGTAAATATAGAATTCCAAAATCCATTTACATAACTTCCCCAGTTATTTACTTGTTCTAAAATAAGTTCAGATGGATAAACATGATCAACCCAACTAGGAACTTCATCAATACTATATTTTTCACTCTCTCCTGTAACTGCATTTAATAAAATTACTCCATCTATCTCTTCTCTTAAATTAATACCAGTATACTTAATAGTTGGTACAACCCAGTATGGATTACCCTCTTCATCTATTTCAAATGTTTTAGTACCAAAAATTTCAGTTGGATAAGAAAATCTTAGTTTTCTATTTAAATCTTCTCCAAAAAATGCAGAAGACATATATTTCATACCTTTATCTAAATTAACAAGTGAAGCTTCTCCATTAACTGAATCAACAGTAATATACGCTGGAACACCTTCATTTCTATTATTAAAATATTTAATAATTCCATCATATTCAAGTGGTGTCACTCTTACTATTTCTTCATTATAATTTATTTGAGTATATAATGTACTTACATAAAACTGAGATACCATTTCTGGAATTTCTCCCATTTTACGATCTCCTAGTTTTTGTGTAGATTCTTTATCAAGTAAAGGTAAATTATTAAAGTTAACTTCAGCTACATCCTCATTAAATACTTTACTTTCATCTATACTAATTCTATTTGCATATTTATCGGCATTAAATAACGGAGAACAAACTAAGTTCACCAATAATATTCCAGCAATTATCACAAAAATACTAGATATTAAAACTAACGTTACTTTACTTTGAAATTTAACATTATTTATTTCTTTTATAGTTTTATATTTATTTAAATTTATTACATATTGATTTATGTTAGATAGTGAATTAATAATAACGTAAGTTATAATTAACATTATTATATAACTCCAAAATGCCATAGAAGTTACATTTATTGGTGGTAACACTAAATAATAATACATCGCCCCCAATAATAAGGTAATGCTTATAGATATTAATTGTTTTTTCATTTTATCACTCCTAAATATATTATATCATAAAAAAAGACAATTAATAATTAAATTAATTGCTTGGCGCATCATTATATAATTTTTTTTGATTATAATATCCTACAAAAAATAATATAGGTATAACAATTGTAAAAAATAACAATAAAGATAAGATAAATGTTCGAAAAGCCATTATATAATTTGAAGTTTTATAGCTTATGAATGTTGCTACTGTTAAAATTAACATATAAAGCGTAGATAGCATCATAATCACCCTAGTTACACTGTCACCATCATCAACATAAAAAGACTGAATGGTACCGGTTGCCGGAATAAGTGATACTAATAACATAATAATACTCAATAATAATAACATTTTACTTTTTGGAACATTTTTTTTGTTTATAGAATTTTCTACAACAATATTGGCATTAACATTTGAACTACTTGCATGATTAGAATTTTCATATAACTTTTTTTGTTTATCTGCTGTATTGTTTCTATTAAAATATTTTTTCCAAAAGTTAATACAAAAAATTACAGAAGTAACACTAGGCGTTAATAACAATATACACAAAACTATGAAAGAAAAAAAATCGGATAGAGCAGATAAATTTTCAAAAAATATAGGTAACATTATCAATGAAGGAAGAGAAACAAAAATAGATAAAATTGTTAATATTATACTATAAAGTAAAGTATTTGGTTTCTTAGTTTTATCTGTATCAACAGAAGTATTTATTTTTGTTTGTATTGAGTGTCCTATATAAAATAAAATTGGTATTATCGCTGTAAATATAATAAGAATTAACACACAAGAGAACACCATACTTATTATAAAAAAAACTTTGGAGGTTTCTTTAAAACGATTTATATAATATAACCAATAAAAAACTGCAAACATTGTTGTTACAATTATTACTACTGGATATATAATAATTTCAAAACCATTAGCTGAAGGCATCATTTCCCATCCAAAGAAATTTGCTATTGGATTATACACAACTAAAACACTTAATAATGCAGGCACTGCAGTCATTAAAATTACTGAAATAAATAATATTTTATTTTCTTTTGCCGTTTCTTTATTAATTATTTGCATATTATTACCATAATTTAAGTTATTGTCCACAAACATCACATCCTAAATACATTATATCAAATAAAAAAACATTTGAAATATAAAACAAGTCTATTTACTGCATTAATTTACTTAAGTGTATCAATAATACTACTAACTATATCTATATTATCTATAAAAGAACTTATTTTATCACTAGTTCTTTCTTTATACTTTATTTTCATATCTTTAACAAACTGTTCGTAAGTTATATTACCTCTATTTAATTCTTTAAAATAATATGAATTGTTTTTTAAATAATTAAAATATTTTTCGTTTTCTCTAAATTTTATTTGTTGTTCTAATTCCATTTAATCACCAAAAAACTTATTTATAGGTCTAGGCGTAGAAGGACCTTTAGGTTTTATCACATTAGAACCACCTTTTGAAGTAAGTTCTTGCATAAACCCAAGTGCTTTTTGAGCTGTACCTATATGTTCCTGTATAGAGTCCATATTCACATTTTTTATTAAATCGCTTATTTTACCTATTCCACCATTTATACTACTCTTAGCACTATTTATTTTTTGATACTTATCCCATACACTACGATCACTTCCATACAAATCATATATTTCATAAAATTTTTGCCAATTCATTTCTCCATTTTTAATATAATCTGTTAGTTCTGGTTTACTTTTAACAAATTCTTTAAATTCACTTTTTTTATCCAAAATAAATCACCCATTAAAGTTTATGCTTCAAATGGGTGATTTTTACTTATATTTTAAAATCTTCTGTAAACTCTCCTAAAGCATTTGTTTTTTTTCAGTAATTATAACTTCTTTAGTTTCCTCTTTATCTTTTAAGTTAACCAAATCTTTTTTTAATACTACTTTATCTATTTTACTTTTTGAAATAACTGAGCCAGTACTAGCTAAATCCATAATAGATATGTCACTATTTTTAACTTCTTTTATATCAGTATCATCAATAAGTAAATTAATATCTTTTAAATTAGTTAAATAAGCAGAAAGAATTTTATAATCCTTAGCTTTAACTTTTTTAAACAACATATTACCTTTTTTAGCTCTTGATATATTTTCAAATTCACTAAGTTTTATTCTTTTTCCAGTTTTAAAATTAGTATATACATTTAAATATTCATTATTATCATCTATACTAGAAGCATAAACTACATAATCATCTTTTAATGCTATAGCTTTTACACCACTGGCTTTTACACCAACAACAGGGATTTCTTCAGTTTTATATTTTAGATAATATCCATTATTAGTAACATATATTACTTCATTTTTTTCAGTAGTTACATTAATAAGTTCATCATTATCTTTAAGTTTAAATGATACCATAGCTTTAGAATATCTAGTTACTTCAAAATCTTTTAAAGCTACTCTTTTTGTCATACCATTTTTAGTAAACATACATAAATTAATAGTTTTATCTTTTAAAATCATACTAGAAACTATATTTTCTTCAGGACTAATCATAATAGTATTAGATACATGTTTTCCTAAATCTTTCCATTTTACATCAGGTAAGATATGTACAGGAATATATAAATATTGACCTAAATTAGTAAATAACAACAGTGTATCTTGTGTAGTTACTAAATACTGACCTATTACATAATCTCCTGGTTTAACAGTAGTTTCATCACCTGCTGATGAATAAGATTTATAACTTACTCTTTTTACATAACCTTCATTAGTTACCACTACTACCACATTTTCTAGAGCTATCATTTCTTTAGCGTCTACTTTTATTTCTTCAATATTTTCTTCAATAATAGTTTTTCTAGGAACACCATATTCTTTTTTAATATTTTTAAGTTCCATTTTCATAACTAGTTTAAGTTTTTCTTCACTTGCAAGTATTTCCTCTAAACCTTTTATAGCCTTTTCTAATTTTTCTTTTTCATCTTCTAATATTGTTATATCAAAATTAGTTAATCTATAAAGTTGTAATTCCACAATTGCTTTAGCTTGTTCTTCAGTAAAATCATACTTTTTAACTAAATTAACTATAGAGTCAGACTTATTTTTACTTCCCCTAATAGTGGCTATAACTTCATCTAAAATAGATAAAGCAATCATTAAACCTTCAACAATATGATATCTTTTTTTAAAGTGAGCTAAATCAAATTCTGTTCTTTTGGTAATAACTTCTCTTTGATGAGCTATGTATGCATCAAGTATATCAAGTATACCTAAAAGCTTTGGAGTACGATTAACAATAGATACCATATTATAATTATAAGATATTTGCAGTTCAGTATTTTTTAATAAATAATTTAATACAAATTCTTTATTAGCACCATTTTTTAAATCAATAGCAATTCTAAGTCCAGTTCTATCAGTTTCATCCCTTACTTCTGCTATTCCATCAATTTTTTTATCAATTCTAAGAGCATCAATTTTAGCAACTAAACTAGCTTTATTTACTTCATATGGTATTTCAGTTACAATTATTTGATCTTTGCTTTTTTCTTTTTTAAATTCTATTTTACTTTTTACTATAATTCTTCCACGACCAGAAGTAAAAGCTTCTTTTATTCCATCAATACCTTGAGCTGTACCCCCAGTTGGAAAATCAGGACCTTTAACAATATCCATAATAGTATCTAAATAACAATTAGGGCTATCAATTCTTTTTATTGTTGCATCAATTATTTCTCCTAAATTATGAGGAGGTATATTAGTTGCATATCCAGCTGAAATACCACTAGACCCATTAACAAGTAAATTAGGATATTTTGCTGGAAGAACAGTTGGTTCTAATAAAGTATCATCGTAGTTATATGTTAAATCAACTGTTTTTTTGTCTATATCTTTTAAAAGTTCTGAAGATATTTTAGAAAGACGTGCTTCTGTATAACGCATTGCTGCAGGACTATCTCCATCCATTGAACCATTATTACCATGCATATCAATTAATAAAGCATTTTGTTTCCACCACTGACTCATTCTAACCATTGCATCATATATACTAGAGTCTCCATGTGGATGATATGCACCCATTACATTTCCTACTGCTTTAGCTGCTTTCTTATATGGTTTATCATATGTGTTTTTATCTTCATACATTGCATATAAAATTCTTCTTTGAACAGGCTTTAAACCATCTCTAACATCTGGTATAGCTCTATCTTGAATTATTTCCTTAGCGTATTCACCAAATCTTTCACCCATTATATCTTCAAGTGCATAATCATGTATTTTACTTAATATTTCATTTTTCATTTTTCACCTAATTTCTATAATCATCTTCTAAAGTGAATACTACATTTTCATTAATCCACTCTTTTCTAGGTTCAACTTTATCACCCATTAAAGTACTTACTCTTTTTTCTGCCATTGCCGCATCATCAATATTAATTCTTATTAAACTTCTAGTTGCAGGATCCATAGTAGTTTCCCATAACTGATCAGCATTCATTTCTCCTAGACCTTTATATCTTTGAATTGAATAACTTTTAGTAGTATTTCTCTTAACTTCATCTAATTCATCATTAGTATAAAGATATTGAAAATCTTTCCCTACTGTAAATTTATAAAGAGGCGGAAGTGCAATAAATAATTTACCTTCTTCAATCAAAGGTCTCATATATCTATAAAAGAATGTAAGTAAAAGAACTTGAATATGTGATCCATCTACATCAGCATCTGTCATAATTATAACTTTATTATAATTTGATTCTTTTGCCTCAAAATTAGATCCTATACCTGCTCCAATTGTATGTATCATAGTATTTATTTCTTCATTTTTAAGAATATCTTCCATACTAGCTTTCTCAGTATTTATTACTTTACCACGTAAAGGTAAAATAGCTTGATATTTTCTATCTCTTCCACCTTTAGCTGAACCACCAGCAGAATCACCTTCCACTAAAAATAACTCATTAATTTTAGGATTTTTTGTTTGAGCATGAGCAAGCTTAGCAGAAAGAATTTTTTCAATTTTATTTTTATTTTTGCCATTTCTAGCTTCTTCTCTTGCTTTTCTAGCCGCTTCTCTAGCTACTTTACTTTTTAATGCTTTGTCTACCACATTTAAAGCAATTTCTTTATTTTCTTCTAAAAAGAATCTTAAATTATCGTAAGTAACACTTTCAGTTACACTTCTAGCTTCTGGCGTACCAAGTTTACCTTTAGTTTGTCCCTCAAATTCTAATATATTTTCAGGAATACGTAAATTTATTACTGCACTAAGACCTTCACGAACGTCACTACCATCTAAGTTAGCATCTTTATCTTTAAGAATATTATTACTTCTAGCATAATCATTAAAAGCTTTAGTAATACCAGTTTTAAATCCTACTTCATGTGAACCACCATCAATTGTTTTTACATTATTAACAAAGGACATAATATTTTCATTATAACTTTCACTATATTGCATAGCTATTTCAACTTCAATAGCATTTTTATTTCCTTTAAAATTAATTACATTATGAAGTACAACCTTATTTTCATTTATAAATTCAACAAAACTCTTAATACCATTTTCATAATGAAATTTTGCAACTTTTTCATCAGCCTCATCTATTACTTCAACAGTTAAGTTATTAAGTAAAAAAGCAGATTCTTGCATTCTTTCACAAATAGTAGTATATGAAAATTGTGCACTTTTAAATATTGAATCATCTGGCATAAAAGTAACAGTAGTTCCAGTTTTCTTAGATTCTCCTATTGTTTTTAAATTTTGATCTAAATTGCCGCCATTTTTAAATTTAATGCTAGATATTTTACCTTCTCTATGTATAGTAACATCCATCCATTTTGATAACGCATTTACTACTGAAGCACCAACTCCATGAAGTCCACCAGATACTTTATATCCTGCTTCTTGGAATTTACCACCTGCATGTAAAACTGTATAAATAACTTCTGGAGTAGACTTACCAGTTTCATGTTTACCTATTGGTACACCCCTACCATTATCAGATACAGTTACACTACCATCTTTATTCAATATTACTTTAATATAGTCACCGTAACCATTAATAACTTCATCGATAGAATTATCAACAATTTCCCATATTAAATGATGCATTCCACGTTTATCAGTGGAACCTATATACATCCCTGGTCTTTTTCTTACTGCCTCAAGACCTTCTAAAACTTTAATACTTGTTTCATCATATTTTATACTCATTTATATTTTCACCAAGGTTATTATAACAAAAAAAAGCGCCTTTAGGCAACTTTATTTGTCAATATTATACGTTTCACCAGAAATATTATTGAAATCAAATTGTTTAACTTCTCCAACTTTTGCTTTTTTCTTAGGTAAATCAATTACTTCATTATCAATTGATTTAATAGGTTCAACTTTAATTTCTTCTTTTATTTCTTCATTTGTTAAATCAATAGTATTATCGTTTTTAGGTGGAGCATAAACAGAACTAAATAACTCTGTTTTCTTAAATGTAGATTCTTCCTTTTTCATTTCTTCTTTTTTAGGGTCTTCTGCAATTTCATTAATTACTTCATCAAAATTAAGTTCAGGTAATTTTATTTCACTACTTATCACAGGTTCAATTACTTTATTTTCTGATTTAACAGCAACTTCTTCTTTTCTAGAAATAGAATTAGTTTCTTCTTTATTAAGTAGTTTAATAGGTTCTGGTTTTATCTCCTCAAGTATAGGTTTTTCAATCACAACATCTTCTTTTTTCTCTTCAACTTTAGTTTCTTCTTTTGGAGTTTCCTCTTTCAATTCAGTTGGACTTGGAATAGGTGGCAAAAGAATATCCACTACCTCTTTTTTCTTTTCTTCTTTAACTACTGGTGTTTCAGCTTTCACCTTGTCACTTAAATCTTTAAAACCATTTTTTTCTAAAGATAATTTTTCTAAACGTTTAGTTTCTTCCAGTTTTTGATCTTTTTTTCCCATAAATAATACAATTATAAATAGTACGACTAAAACAGCAATTGCTATAATTAAATATAACGTAAAATTTTCTATACTGTATAAATTATTAAAAAATTCTTGCATATAAATACACCTCTTTATTCTATATATATTCAGTTTAACATAACTTATTACCATTATCAATATAAAAGTAGTATATTAAATATACTACTTTACATTATTATTTAAAACGATTCATTTGACTCATAACTTGTTTAACTTGTTTTTGACTTGGTTTTCTACCCATCTGACTCATCATAGCCTCTATCATTTTTTCATTAATTGGAGGATTCTTTTCTAACATTCTTTTCATAAAAAATCTTGCTAAGAAAAAACCAATTACTAAACCAGATACTAACCCAATTACTAAATATATTATTTGTTCTAACATTTTCTATTCCTTCCTATAACTATATAAAAATATTATCATATTTTTTTAAAATATACAATAATCAAGAATAATTTAGCACTCTATCTATCCAAAAATAATCTTTATTTTGAAAATCACATACAAACAAATTAGGATTTAAGTATATTTTTTCAAATATTGAAGTTTTAGTCATATTTGTTTTTAATAACAAATATGTGAAATGAGTTTCAATATTTAAAGTTTCATCTCGATATTTATTGTATACCTTGTGATTATTTCTATTCATAGTATAAAAATCATCTTCTTTAAAATTATTAAAAATAAATTTGTTAGTAATATCCTTTTGAAAAGGTATTGCCACTTGCTCAAAAAGATTCATACCTAAAAATAAATCATTTTTTTCCATATAATATATATTTTCTAAAGTTTTAAATAAATTATAAGGATTATCCTTTGTTAATATTTTAAATTCTTTATTTATATAAAATACATAAAATGTTCTCATATCTTATCACCAAATAAATATTACTACATTTAATAATATTTATTTGTCGAATATTATCTTATTCTACAACTTTTACAAACTCTACTGTTTTCATTATTTGATTTTCAAGTGGTTTATCATACATATCAACTTCAACACCAGCAATTTCATCTACAACATCCATACCAATTAAAACTTTACCAAATGCAGCATAACTACCATCTAAATGAGGTGATGTTTCATGCATTATGAAAAATTGTGATGATGCAGAATTAGGATCACTAGTTCTAGCCATTGATAAAACTCCTCTATCATGAACTAATATGTTTTCAAAACCATTTTCAGAAAACTCACCTTCAATTGTATCAGCAGATCCACCACTACCAGTTCCATCAGGGTCTCCTCCTTGTATCATAAATCCTTCAATTACTCTATGAAAAATTATACCATCATAAAATTTTTCTGACACTAATTTTTGAAAATTTTCTACAGAAATAGGAGCAACTCCAGGGTATAACTCTGCTATTATTTCTTTTTCACTTTCCATTGTTATTTTTATATAATTTGTAACCTCATCAGTTACTTCAAACGTAACTTCATTTATTTTATCTTCTATTGATTCCATATATGGTTCAAACTCCTTTCCTTCACTTGTTCCACAACCAGTTATTAACATACTAATTCCTAATATCATCATTGTTTTTTTCATTTAATTTCTCCTTTCTTAACACTTCATCTATTGTACACTTAATTTGATTTTTATTAAAGGGTTTTGATATATATTCTTTAAAACCTTTTTTTATATACTTACTTTTAGACCCCGCTATAGCATCTGCAGTTAAAGCAATTACTGGAATATTAAAATTTTTTAATTCATTTAATTTTTCTAACGTTTGTACTCCAGATAATTCTGGCATCATTATATCCATCAATATAATATCGTATGTACTTTCATCTTTAATTTTTTCAATACACTCTTTTCCTGATAAAGCATTATCAACTTCACAATTTAAAGCATTTAATACTCTAGTAGCAACTTTAATATTAAGCATATTATCATCAACTATTAAAATTTTTAATCCGCTTATATCACATTCACACTCATTTATATTTTTTAATTCTTTATCATCTACAGTTTTAGATAACTTCTTTATTTTCTGTGGTATTTGAACAATAAACAAAGAACCATATCCAAAACTAGATTGTACATTTATTTTTCCATTTAAAAGTTCTACCAATTTTTTTGTTATAGCTAAACCTAAACCAGTACCTTCAGTAGTAGTATTTTTTTCAATATCAAGTCTATCAAATTTTTCAAATAATCTACTTATATTTTCTTTTTTTATTCCTCTGCCACTATCTTCTACACTAATTATTAATAATGTAGTAGTTTTTTTATTTATACATTTAACAGTTATTTTAACATGTCCTTTTTCAGTATATTTAATAGCATTCGAAACCAAATTATTCACAATTTGTTTTAAATGATGTTTATCACCATATAATTCATAAGGTAAATCAGGAGCATACTTAACATGAAGTTTTATATTTTTATCACCTATTCTCGGTTCATTTACTCTAATAACACTATCAACTAATTCATTAATATTATATTCCATTTCAACAGACTCGATTTTATTGCTTTCTATTTTTGATATATCTATAATATTACCTACTATTTCCAAAAGTGTATTCGATGCATTCACTAAATCAGAAGCATCTTCTTTAAATTTATCAGGTAACGTACTATCATCTTTTATATCTTGTGACAAACCAACTATGGCGTTAAGTGGAGTTCTTATTTCATGACTCATACTTGATAAAAAATCTGATTTAGCATGATTAGCTTTGGTAGCTTCTTCTACTGCAATATTTAGTTTATTGATTAATTTTATGTCTGGATTTTCTATAGTAAAGTACATAATGAAAGTTACTAAAATAGATACAAATGTCAATATTAAATATTCAGGATTAAAATACTGTATAACAGTTCCAATAAAACCTAAAATAAGTAAAGATATTATAGGAATTAATTTTTTCTTATCAATTTTTTTAATATTTTTAATAATTAAAAATATCATCATTAAACTAGATATTATTTCTATACCTGCTAAAAGATTAACAGAGTCTCCATATGTGTATACTACTCCATTTTCACTATAAAAATTTAATGATAAAAACAGAAAACAAATTACACCAATTAAATATATAATCAAATTCCCTATAAAAAATCTTTTATCAATAATTGTAGATTTTTCATTTTTATTTATTATTAATTTTTTACCATATACAACTATATAGGTATAAATCAAAAATGTATAGAAGAAAGTATATAAAAATATCAAATATAACCTTGCTGTAATTATAAGTAATATGCTATCACTATTTATTAAAGATAAATAAGTACTAGCTAAATCTGTTATTAATCCAAACATACATAAAAACAGTATTGTTTTATATAATTGATTTTCAAAAGTTTTATATTTTTTCTTAATTAAATATATTATTAACAAAGAAATTAAAAATACACCACTACAAATTTGAAAATATAAACTACTATACATCATACAAAAAACTCCTTACTATAATATAGTTTATCACTAAAATTATATTATTTCAATTATTTAAAACTTGAGTATTCTTTTATTAGAAAATCAGAATCTATTTTATTCATAGGTGTTAATGGAAAAGAAGCTAATATAATTACATTTTTAGGCACAGCATATGTTGGTAAATGTCTTGAAGAAACATTTAAAATTAATTCTTTTATACTATCTTTATCAGAATTAATATATTCATCATTTAATGTGACAAATAACACAGGTATTTCTCCTCTTTTTGAATTTGGAATACCTATTGCAACTGACTTTTTTACTTCCGGAAGCATATCAGCAAACAATTCTATTTGAGATGGATAAACATTATATCCATTTGTTATAATCATTCTCTTAGCTCTATCAGTAAAAAATATACATCCACTCATTTCATCAATAAATCCTATATCTCCTGTATGAAGCCATTTTATATTATTTTTTTCTTTTAAAACTAATTCAGTTTCTTTTTTATTTTTATAATATCCTTTCATAACAGATGGACCTGATATACATATTTCTCCTAATTCATTATATCCAAGTTCTTCTTCAGTTTCTTTATCAATAATCTTAAAATTATTTTTTACAAACGGAATACCAACATTAGAACCTTCAATAATAGTTCCATCTTTTAAAGTTCCATTTATTTCAGTTATATCTTTTCTAAATCTTGTAGCTGCTGCTACTGCCTCAGATAGGCCATAAGCTTTAAGAAGTATTTCCTTACAATTTCTTTCTTTAATAAATTTATTAAATTTTTCTTCTAAATCCATACTTAATTTATCACCACCTGATATTAAATATTTCCAGTGACTTAAATCTTTATTTTGAACTACTTTACTTTTTGTTATAGCTTCAAATATTGCTGGAACGCCTAATATATGTTCGGGATCCCATTTTTTTATCATTTGATCGAAAAGTTTATAAGTAAATTTAGGCATTAACACACCAGCAACTCCAGAAGTAAGAGCTAAATGCATACAGTTTCCAGCACCAAATCCATGAAAAAGAGGCATAATTAAAGTAATTTTATCTCTTCTTTTTACTAATGGATTATCTATTTGTATTTGACTCACAGAACTATTAAACATATCATGAGTTATTTCAACAGCCTTAGGAGTCCCAGTAGTTCCACCTGTATGAAATAAAACTAATACATCTTCAGGATTAGCATAACTATCAATTTCTTCTACATCAGAAGATAAATTTAAAAAATTATTCCAATCTATATACTTAGAATCTTTTTTAAAATTAAATTTAGATTTAATTTTAACATTAATGCTATATGCTAATTTCAATGATTTAGGCATATAATTACCAGGATTAATTACTATAACTTTTTCAACTTCAGTTCTTCTTATTATAGAGTTTATTTTATCCATTACTGATTCTTTATCATTTTTTCTTTTTTTAACACTAGTTCCTTCATAAGATATAAAATATCTAGAATTTACCTCATTTAAATAATTTTTTATTTCCAAATGACTAGACAATGGATGAATTAAATTAATTACAGAGCCTATTTTACTTAATGCGTAAAATGCAAATACTGCTTCAGGAGTATTTGGAGTGCACATTGTAACTACATCTTTTTTATTTCCTTTATTAACACCAAGATAAATAAAAGCTTTCGCAGCCTTGTCTATTTCTTCAAACATTTCACCAAATGTCCATTTTTGATTAAAATAAAATAAAGCATCTTCATTTAAATATTTTTTATTTTGATCATACAAATAATCATATGCAGTAGCATATGGTAATTTATAGTCAATTTGTTCTTTCGAGTAATGTTTAAGCCAAGATTTATCTTTACTTGGTAATTTTATTGATTTATTCATTTTACTTCCCCTTTTCCAACATATTAAGTATAGTTATTTCTAAATCTTTATTTTTAATTTCTAAATCATCATTTTCATTAACAAAAATAATATCACCTATTAAAACGGTGGAGAATATCCATTTTTTTCTAATACATATTGGAAGTATCGGAGCTCCTGTATTTTTTGCACTAGATACAGCTCCCATTTTAAAAGGTAACAATTTTACATTTTTATATTTTTTATATTTATTTTTTCTTGTTCCTTCGGGAAAAACAAGCGAAGTGATACCATTATACAATCTTATATCAAATTCTTCTTTTGCCTTTTTTTTACTATCTGAATTATATCGGTCAACAAATACAGCACTTTTAGTTAATTTAAATATTTTTCCTCTAAAAGTATTTTCAACAGTTGAAGCCATGTACCCAGAAATAAATCTATTACCCAGTGCATACCCTATTTTATATTGATCAGTAGAATCTAAATGATTTGATACTATTATTATTCCATTTTGATAGGGAATTTTATTTTTCCCTATTATTCTAGTAAATAAAGGCGTTAATGTAAAAATCATTATAACATAATATAATATTTTAAAAATTTTAAATCCCTTTTCAAATTTTTTATTATCTATTTTTTTATCACTTAAAATGTTTTCCTTAATTTCAACTTTATCAGTAAGTGATTTTAAATCATCAACACTACTGCATCTATATATATTATTATGAATTATATTTTTATTATATGGAGTATCAATTAAGGCAACATTAACATTATTTTCTGCTAAAAATAAAGCAACATGAGGACTATCTTCGATCATTAAATCTACATTTAATTTTTTACAAGCAATAAGCTTATCTCTCGGCGCGTATTTTTCACTACAAAATTCAAATGTATTAAATTTTATATTGTTATTGTCAGCATAATTTATTATACACTTTCTGGATTTTTCACCTAAAAAAGATTTGTTAACAGCAAACTTACGAGCTGTTATCGCATGTACACTTCCACCATTTTTAATTATTTCATTCAAATAATCGCTCATACCTTCTCGTATATTTGCTTCTTTAGAATATTTAAAAAAATATTTCATTCCATACATTATTTCTGCAAATTTTGAAACCTCAAACATATTTTTTATATCATATTCATTTGGATTAACAACATTTTTTTTTAAAAAAATTTTACCAGTATTTTTATAATATTCATTTAAATTAGTAAGAACACCATCATAATCACAACCTATAACTATTCTTCTTTTTTTCATATTACCTCGATTTATCACTACTGTAATTATATAAAAAACAATACCATAAGTCAAATAATTTAAAAATGTATTTACCATAAAATGGCATAATATTTATATTTGTATTTGAGTTATAATACAAACGAAGGTTTGGTGTTTTTATGAATAGATCAATATTATGTATAGATTTAAAATGTTTTTATGCTTTTGCTGAATGTATAGATAGAAATTTAGATCCATACAAAACGCCTTTAGTAGTAGCTAACAAAAAACAAGGGAATGGCGCTATTACATTAGCAGTATCTCCGTATATGAAAACAAAAAATGTAAAATCAAGATGTCGATTATTCGAAATACCAAAAGATATTAAGTATTATATTGTACCACCAAGAATGAAATTTTATATTCAAAATAGTAAAAATATTATAGATATTTATTTAGATTATGTATCACAAGAAGATTTACATGTTTATTCTATAGACGAAGCTTTTTTAGATGTTACTGATTATTTGAAATTATATAAAAAAACCGATATAGAATTAGCAAAGGAAATAATGGATACAATAAAACTTAAAACAAAATTAGTAACAACTTGTGGAATTGGCCCAAATATGTTTTTAGCTAAAGCAGCATTAGATAATGAAGCAAAACAAAATAAGGATAATATTTCTAAATGGACATATGATAAAATCCATGAAACTTTATGGAAAATTACAGATTTAGAAAATATGTGGGGAATTGGACATAAAATGAAAAAAAATTTAAATAACTTAGGAATATATACTGTTTATGATTTAGCGCACTACGACATAAATAAACTTAAAAGTATTTACGGAGTTATTGGAGAAGAATTACACAATCATGCTAATGGATTAGACGAAGCAATTATAAAAGAAAAATACACTAATAAAAATAATTTGTCTTTTAGTAATAGTCAAATATTATTTAAAGATTATAATTCAGAAAATATAAAAATAATAATATGTGAAATATTAGATATTTTAACTTCCAGATTACGAAAAAATAATAGATTATGTTCCAGTATAGGATTAGGAATTGGATATTCAAAAAATTGTGGTGGTGGATTTTATCATAAAATAAAATTATCAACATATACAAACGATAAAGAAATTTTAAAAAAATATGTATTCTTTATATTAGAAAAATATATTGAAAACTACCCTATAAGAAAAATATGTATATCTCTTAGTAATTTGTTAAAGTCAAATGAAATTCAATTAAGTTTATTTGACAATATAATTAATAATAATTTATTGAATTCAATAGATAAAATAAATAATTACTATGGAAAAAACACCTTGTTAAATGCAAGTAGTTTACTTAATGATTCAACAATTATAGAAAGAAACAAGAAAATAGGAGGCCATTATGAATGATAGAAAAATGATGAAATGGATACCATTTGATGCTGTTATGAATTCTAATAAAATAGTTAAAGAATTATCAAAGAAAAAAGAAAATATAAAATTTCCTATTTTAAGTGATGATGATTACGAAAAAATTCAAAACGATATAATTATTTCAAAAAATAATAATCTATTTATAGAAATTGTTTATTATAAAAATAATACATATATAAAAAGTATAAATAAAATAAAAAGTATAGATATGCAAAAAAAAAGAATAATATTTTATAATCATTCTTTTGTTAATTTCAATCAGATAATAAAAACTAATATAATTTAATTATTTGAATAAGCAATAGTACTAGTTTCTATATCCAAACTATCATTTAAATAATTAAATCTAGCATTAACAACTATTACACAAATAATTATAAACAAATAAAACAAAACAATTCCTCCATATTCCTTAACTAACTTTTCCATACTATCACTCCTTCTTACAAAATAATATTATCACAAACAATTGTTCGTGTAAAGTCAAAACAAAACATTTGTTTGACTTTTTACATAAATTATTGTAAAATTAATTTAGGTGAGAAATATGATGACAAGAAGACAAGAAGATGTTTTAAATTTTATAAAAAAATACATAGTGGAAAATGGTTTTCCTCCATCAATTAGAGACATATGCGCTGGTCTTGGTCTAAACAGCCCTGCAACAGCATTTAGTCATGTTAAAAAATTAGAATCAAATGGATATATAAAATCATCTAATAACAAATCAAGAACAATAGAATTACTAGTAGAAAATGAATACCAAGTAAAAGATGAAAACGTAGTAAAAGTTCCTTTATTAGGAAAAATTACTGCAGGAAGTCCTATCGAAGCTATCGAAAAGCCAGATGAGTATTTTGATTTACCTGTTAATTTAGTTCCATATAATGCAGAAGTATTCACTTTACATGTATCAGGAGAATCAATGATAAATCGTGGAATATATGACAATGATTTTGTTATAATAAAAAAACAAAATGTTGCAAAAAACGGAGATATAGTAGTGGCTATGAATGATGATAATGAAGTAACTCTTAAAACATTTTATAAAGAAAAAGATTATTTTAGATTACAACCAGAAAACGACACCATGTCACCAATAATACTTAAAAATGTTAATATATTAGGAATAGCCATAGGATTGTATAGAAAATTATAAAAAAAATTCACATTAATGTGAATTTTTTATTTTATCTAAACACCATATATGCAGTAAATGCAATATATACAATTAAGGCTACTATTCCATTTATCATTTCTCTTTTTTCAGATTTACCTTTTAAACCAAAAGCAACTGCAGATAAATATCCTCCTATAAGACCACCTATATGAGCAGCGTTGTCAATACCTGACAAAGAAAATCCTATAAATAAATTTATTAAAATAATTGGAATTAATTGTTTACGTAAAACATCATTTAAATATAATCTGTAATGATATCCAAAATAAAGAAGTGCTCCCATAAGACCAAATATAGCCCCACTTGCACCTACTGAAATGCTAGTTACATCAGCAAAAACCAAAGAAAGAAGCGAACCAGAAATACCACTTATTAAATAAATACCTGCAAATTTCAATCTTCCTACAAAAGTTTCTAATTGCGTTCCTATAATATATAAAGAATACATATTAACAAGCAAATGCAAAATACCAGCATGTAGAAACATAGATGTCACAATTCTATATATTTCTCCACTTTGAACTAAAGCTACATTACTAGCTCCATAATATAATAAAGTAGCAATATCTGTAGAGCCATTACCATAAACATACGTAAACATAAATAAAAATGCACACATAGCTATCAAAGCATAAGTTACTACAATTTTTTTTGATTTAAATACTTCTTCAAATATTTTGTTATCTTTTTCAGTTTTTTCATTAATATCATTAGTTACATTTAATATTAAATCTAAATTATCAGCTTTCTCTAATTTTTTAGTATCAATATTGGGAAAAATGCTTTTTATATCATTATTTTCATTTAATTCATTTAAATTATTTAATCCTACTGTATAAACTACTTTATTCTCATTTTTAATATTAACTCTATCAGAAACATCTAAACAAATATTAAAAGCATTAAGTTTAAAAGTCATAGTTTTCTTTTTTATTTGTTTCAAAACATGTTTTATTTTTATAATATCGTAATCAAATTGCTCATCATTATGAATATATTTAGAATTTATACGAATAACTTTATAATCCGCAGTTAAATTTTCTAACCATATTTCATCTTTAGATCCCTTAACCACAACAGGAGAATAATTCTCTTTAGTAACAAAATAATGAACTAAACTCATTACCAATTGATCCTTATCACTTATTTTTATATTTTCCATTTAAAATCACCTCATATATTTAATTTTTCAAACATATATCTTAATTAAGGAGACGATATTATGCACCTATATATGTTTATCTTTACTATTACTTTTTTTCTTTTTTGCTATAATACTATTAAAAGTATATATTTAAATAAAACCATACGATATTTATATTTATTTCATTTCATTTCAATTTATATATATATTTTAATTACACCAATCTTTTTTTATTATTATGATAATATATTAATATCAATTATATTAAGTATCATTTCATTAATATCTATTACTATTTTGATTTATAAATTATATAAACAAGACAACATAAAACTAATATACACAACACCATTTTTTACAGTTGTATATTTTACCTTTTGTTTTTTCTTAGCTATTTATCTAATTTATCAATAAATTCCTGCATTTCAACGGGTAAATCAATTTCAAAATACATTTCATCATTAGTTATTGGATGATTAAATTTAAGTTTGAATGAATGAAGAAATTGACCAAACTCAGTGCATTTATTTTTACTATAAGTTGGATCATTAAACACTGGGTAACCAATATAATTTAAATGTACACGAATTTGATGAGTACGACCTGTTTCAAGAGCAAGCCTAACTAAAGTATATTTTTTATATCTATTTAAAACCCATAAATTAGTAACTGCTTTTTTTCCACCATCTTTTACTTCTTGCATTCTAAAATCTTTACTACTTTTTCCTAAAGGAGCATCTATTTTAGCAGTCTGACTTGGAAAAACTCCATTAATTAGTGCAATATATTCTCTACTTATATCTTTGTTTTTAAACATATCTGATAATATTTCATGAGCTTTATCTGTTTTAGCTACAAGCATTAAACCACTTGTATCTTTATCAAGTCTATGGACTATACCAGCTCTATCAGAGCCACCAGCGCTAGATAAACTATCAGAATAATATAATAAACCATTTACTAAAGTATCTTTTCTATTACCGCTACCAGGATGAACTACAAGACCACTAGGTTTATTTAAGACTATTATATGTTCATCTTCATATATAATATCTAAATCAATTTTGCTTTTTTCTAAAACAATTTCTTTTTCATATTCTTCATTAATAGAAATTTCTTCTCCTTCACTTATTTTATAAGAAGGTTTTACAGATAAATCATTAACAAGAACATATCCATCTTCAATCATTTTAACTAATTTACTACGACTAAAATCTGTTTCTTCACTTAAATATTTATCTATTCTTAAATTACTTTTATTTACTACTATTTTCATTTCTATCTTCCTTTTTCATAGTTGCTATAAATAACAACCCTACTCCTATTACTATACATGTATCAGCTAAATTAAATATTGGAAAGCTATAATTACCAAATTCAAATGACAAATAATCTATAACATATCCTAAAAATATTCTATCAATTAAGTTACCTATTAATCCACCAATTAATAAAGCAAAAGCAATAATATTTCTTTTATTTAATTTATAATCTTTAATTAATTTACATAGTATAATTAAAATTAATAAACTTACTATAATTAAAAAAATACGTTGATTTGAAAATATACTAAATGCCGCACCTGTATTATGTGCTTTTGTAATAGAAAAAAAATCTCCAATAATGACTATATTTGAAGTTAAATTATTATTTATAAAATATTTTATAATTTGATCTAATATTATTACAATTATACTTAACAAAAAACTTTTTTTTAACATACTAAAATTATATCACAAAAATCACTAAATTACCACAATAGCTACTATTTAACTAATATTACATCAGATCCTATTTTAACTATATTAGAAAATTCTATAGTATTATCACTTGTTCTAACAAATCTTTTCAAAAATTTTTTAGGTTCAGTAGAAAATCTAATTATCTGACCATCAGTAGATATTTCGACATCTACTATTCTACCAAGATTAAATCCTGTTTCCATATTAATTATATCTTTTTTTTGTAAATCACTTAAATTCATAACATCACCTATATTAAGTATATTTAATTTATTAATTTTCTTACATTTTTTATCGCACTTTTTTCAATTCTAGATACTTGTGCTTGACTTATATTAAATTCCTGTGCTATTTCCATTTGAGTTTTTCCAATAATAAATCTTTTGACAAGTATCTCTTTTTCCCTATCTTTAATATCATTTAATGCTTTTCTTAATGCAATTAATATATCTTGATTAGTAGCTGTTTCTTTTATATCAGCAATTTTATCTTGAAGATATATTGTATCTCCCCCATCATTATAAATTGGTTCAAAAATACTTACTGGATCTTTTAAAGAATCAAGTGCATACCCAACTTGATATTCTTCTATATTAAGAGCCTGAGCAATTTGACTAGTAGAAGGATTATATCCATTAATACTTAAAAATTCATCTGTAAATTTAATTATTTGATATGCCAAGTCTTTAATACTCCTACTTACTCTTAATGTAGTATTATCTCTAATATATCTTTTCATTTCACCCATTATAAGTGGAACAGCATAAGTTGATAATTGAAGCCCATATGATAAATCAAAATTATCAATAGCTTTAATTAATCCTACTACACCTATTTGAAATAAATCATCTGCACTAATTCCTGATTTTGTAAAACGTTTTAATATACTTAATACTAACTTCAAATTCCCTTCTACAATTTTATCTTTTGCACTTTCATCACCATCACGATATTTAATAAAAAGATCAATAGTTTCCTTATTTTTTAATACTTTTATATCTTTTGTATTTATACCTGTAATATCTACTCTATAACTATTATTCATAAAAAAAATCCTTTCAATATTATATTGAAAAGATTTCATTGTTTTTATACATTTAACTCACAAAATGGATCTGTATATATTCCTACAATTTCAAAAACAAATTCAAGGATTATAGGAAAAACAAATAATAAAACTGTATAAATTAATCTTAAACCAGCTGTCTTAATTGATTTTGATAAAGCATCACCATCTTGAGAAGCAATAGCTTTAATAAAATCAAGTATGCTCAGAGCAACTAAAGCTGCTATTGCAAGATACTTCATTACATTTAATATCATTTGCAACCAATACGCAGTATCAGATGGATTATCAGTTTTACCTAATAAACCAGCGCAGTCTTCTCTATCACCTATACCTAACAACGGTGGAAAAGTGTAATCGTATTCTTCAGTTCCAGGTTTATAATTAGAATCATCATCTACTTCCTCATTAGTTCCATCGCCTGTATTAATGCCTCCTTCAGAATATTCTTTAATTGTATTAACATTATTTTCATACAAATAATTATATTCCCATTCATCCAATTTGTTGATATCAGCTATCATCATATAACTACTACGTTCATTTATAAATATTTCTATTTCAGGTTTATTTTCATTAGACAAACATCCATTGTTAAACGACCCTATTTCATCCATATTAAAATTATATAAAGTAGCATTTTCTGGAACAAAACATGGCCCCATTGTTTGAGATGCCATAGTAGTAATATTATAACTACTCAAACCATTTTTATGAAAATAAAAATCCAAATCTAAAGAACAAGAATATTCACTGTTTTCTACTTTAAGAGTATAATTATATGAACATACCATTTCATTTTCATCATCCAATTGTTCGTATCTTTCATCTATTAAATCGTTACTATAAGCGTCTATATTATAATTAAATAAAGAAAGATATTCACCATTTTTTAATTGTGTGAATTCACTAAAATCTTCATCTTCGCTACCAGGAGAGTTAATTAAAAATTCATATTTGTTTTCAGAATGTTTAATATAATATAAATTATCTAAACATTTTTCATTTTCATAATCAATAATAGAAAACAAAAAATAAGCCTCATTTCTTTCATTTCTATTCGTTATAAATTCATTAACTGAAATTTCTTTACCATAATACATATTATCATATCTAACAGCATACTCATTCATAAAAGAATCATTTTTATACTCATCTACAATTATAGAAAAAAAACCTGGCTTTTCTAAATAAATAACAGCATTAGTGTTATTACCCATATCATAAACACACGATTTTTTGCCAAACCCTGTACTAGTAACAGCACTAACATCACTATAAACAAAAAACAATATAACAAACATAAATAAGTAAAGTATTTTTTTCATAAAATCACCTTTATATAATTATAACAAAATATATAAGTAAAAACTAGCAATTTCTTACTAGTTTACTTTATATTTATATATTCATAGTTTGTTTTAATTTTTTTATAACTTTTTTTTCTATTCTTGATATATAAGATTGGCTTATTTTAAGCATTTGAGCTACTTCTTTTTGAGTATATTCTTCAGTGTTATTTAATCCATATCTTAAAATCATTATTTCCTTATCTCTATCTTTTAATGATTCTATTTCAGTTGACAATAATTCTTTATCTATTTTTTTTTGAAATTCATCTGGCACTAAATTAGCATCAGTTCCTAAAATATCTTCAAGATGTAATTGATTTCCTTCAGCGTCATAATTAAGAGCCTCATCTAAACTCATTTCTCCCCTTTTATTTTTATTTTTTCTTAAAAACATAAGAATTTCATTTGCTATACATCTAGATGCATATGTAGCAAGTCTAATATTTTTATCTATTTTATATGTATTAATACCTTTGATTAAACCTATTGACCCAATTGAAACTAAATCTTCTATGTCATATGTTGTATTTTCATATTTCTTTGCTAAAAATACAACTAATCTTAAATTATGCTCAATAAGAATATTTCTAGCTTCCATATCACCATCTTTAGATTTAATTAAATATTTAAGTTCATCTTCTTTTGATAAAGGTGGTGGCAATTTATCGGTTGCACCAACAAAAAACAATTCATTATATTTTAATTTTAAAAACAACAGTATTTTATTAAACATTCAATTCCTCCATTAATTTGTAATTTAATATACATTTACTACCATCCAAATTTATAACTTCATTACTTACTCCAAGTAAATAGTTATCATATTTTATATTATTTATTTCAATATATTTAAGTGCAAAACATTCAATTAAACCAGTTTTATTCACCCCCTTAAATGGTACAAATATAGGATTTTTATTATGATAAACACTTTTATCAACTATAATTACGTATTTATTAGTAATCGGATCTTTAAGTTTGTTTCCTGAGTCTATAAAACCATCTAATAATAAATTTTTATTATTTTTAAAAACTATCATTACTTTATAAGATAAACTTTGAACAATTTTAAGTTTTTTTATTTGATACATATATATAATTAATATTAAAGGAGTAAAAGTAAAAATCAAAATACTATTTACAATGTTTTCATTATTAAACTCAACTGATAAATAATACATAAAACCCGCTAGTATAATACTACTCATATATAAATATATAAGATTGTTAATATAATATTTTATATTACGATATTCAAAGGCGATGATAACCATTATACTTCCAGAAATTAGTTTTAATAGTAATAATATAAAATATGCTATATCAAATAAAATTATTAATGAAAACAAACTTCCAAATAATGACGCAAATATTATTTTTCTAATAGTAGTAACTCTTTTTAGAGTAATATTCACAGTCATAAGTAATAAAAAATCATAAATAAAATTAAGCAAAATAATTAAATCTATATAAATCATATTATCACCATATATATAATATTACATTTCATTTGAAAAATTTGTCATTTTAAAGAATAAAAAAAAGAAGATTACATCTTCTTAAAATTCATTATTTCTTAAAAAAGGAGGAATATCAAAATCATCAGTAGGAACTTCTCTTCTTCTTTTAGGAAGTTCATTAGAAAATAATGCTTCTTCACTTGTACTTTCATCAAATCCAGTAGCTATAACAGTTACTATAACTTCATCAGACAAGTTTTCATTTTTTATTGCTCCAAATATTATATTAACGTCTGCATTTGCAGCTTCTCTAACAGTTTCAACAGCATCTTCTATTTCAAATAATGTAAGGTTACTTCCACCAGTTACATTAACTATCGCATTAGTAGCTCCATCAATAGTAGCTTCTAAAAGTGAATTAGCTACTGCTTGTCTAGCAGCTTCAATAGCTCTATTTTCACCAGCATTACATCCAATACCAATAATAGCTGTCCCACTTTTTTCCATTACAGTTTTAACATCAGCAAAGTCCAAGTTTATTATACCAGTAACTGCTATTAAGTCCGAAATAGATTGTACACCTCTATGAAGTACATTGTCTACTTCTTTGAATGCATCATCAAAACTAGTAGTTTTATCAATTATATCTCTTAATCTATCGTTAGGAATGATAATTAATGTATCAACATTTTTACGTAATTCTTCAAGACCTAAAAGAGCATGTTCCATTCTCTTTTTGCCTTCAAATTTAAATGGTTTAGTAACAATACCAACAGTTAAAGAACCCATTTCTTGAGCAATTTCAGCTATAACAGGTGCTGCTCCAGTACCTGTTCCACCACCAAGTCCACAAGCTACAAATACCATATCAGCTCCTCTAACAGCTTCTTCTAGTTCAGCTTTAGATTCAAGTGCTGCCGCTCTTCCTACTTCAGGATTTGCTCCAGCTCCTCTTCCTCCAGTAATAGATTTACCTATTTGTATTTTATTTGTCGCTTGAGATGCATTTAACACTTGTAAATCAGTATTAACTACATAAAACTCTACACTTTTAACTCCCTCTTCAATCATACGATTAACTGCATTACAGCCACCGCCACCTACACCAATAACTTTAATCTTGGCAATTTGGTCCATTTCTAATCCATTCATAATGTATCCTCCCTAACTATCAAAAAAATATCCAAACAATTTACCTAATAATGAATTGTCTGATAAATTTATTTTTCTATGTAATCCACTTAATTCTTCTTGCTGATCAATATCAAATATTGAAAAGTCAGCATTACGTAACTTTAATCTACTATAATAATATTTTATTAAACCAGCTGCTACTGAATATTTATTATGTCTAATACCAATTTCATTAACATGAGCTATTTTAGCTTTTCTGTTAAACACTTCATCTAATAAAATATTAAAATCTTTAAGTTCTGTTGTGCCCCCTGTAACCATTATATAACTAATTTCCCTTTTTGTTAAGAGATTTATTTGTTTTTTTATTAAATTTAGCATTTCTGTTAGTCTTGCACTAACAATTTCACTCGCATCATACTGATTTATTTTAACATAATCACCATCTTTATTAGTAAAAGTTATAGATTCATTAGCCTCAGCCGAAGCTTTATGTGCAAGAGCTATATGTTCTTTTAAATAAATTGCATCTTTTCTACTAATTTTATATAAATAAGAAAAATCTGCTTCTATATTCTTTCCACCAATATCCAAACATTCAGTAGCTGTTAATATACCCTTATTAAAAATAGATACTTCAGTTTTACTAGCTCCTATATTAACTATAGCGCCTACTTTATCTTTTGAAATAATATCTTTAAATTCATAAAAATCTCCTAAAGGATTAATTATTGTATCAATTATTTCTATTTTTAATTTTTCTAATATTTTAGTAATATTATTAACATTATTTTTAGATGTGACAACTCCTACAACTTTAACAGTAAGTTTTTCAGCAATCGCACCTATCGGAGTAGAAACTTTATCTACATCATTTAAAATAAAACTAGTGGGCAAAATACTTATCAATTCTTCTGTATCATCTACTTTATTGTAAACAGATGACTGCATTGCTCTTAACAAATCTTTATGATTGATAACTTTTTCATCTGAATTAATAGTACAGCTTCCTTCTGATATAAAACACTTAGTGTTGTAATTAGGAATTGTAACTATAACTTTTTTTATCTCAAATCCTATAATATCACTAGCCTTACTAAGTACATCTTTAATTGATATAATCGCACTTTCAGGATTCACAACATATCCGTTTTTAATACCTCGTGAATTAGTTTCAGCACAAGTTAAAATATTCAATTTATTTTTGACTATTTCCCCCACTATAACTTTAATAGTGCTTGTACCTATATCTAAACTAGCAATGATATTTCGCATATAAACTCTCCATTTATCCTTCTATACAATTATAACCTATAAACGTATATTTTATCAAGAGTTTTATAACATTATCTCTATTTTACCCAAGCCATCTTTAAAATTATATATTGCTATTTCTTCACTGCTTTTCATTAGATATAGTCCATCATTTAAATTTATTTCTAACTTAGCTCCATTTTTTACTTTAAACAATTCATTTTCATTTAAATTATAAACTGGGACATTTAATGTATTTTCTGCATTTAATAAAACATATTTATTATTTCCTATATCACCTAAAGTATAACTTTCCTTTATATTAAATTTACCTTGTTTAGTTCTAACTAAACTATCCATTACACCAATTGTATTTAATTTTTCACATATATCTCTTATAAGAGATCTTATATAAGTTCCTTTACTAACACTAACTTTAAATTTAAATCCATCTTCATAAAAGTCTAATAACTTAATATCATATATATTAACCATTCTACTAGGAAGAGTTATATCTATATTATTTCTAGCATACTCATATAATTTTTTTCCGTTAATTTTAACTGATGAATACTTAGGAACTTCTTGATCATATGAACCAATAAAACTATTCAAAACATTTTCTAATTCAGTTTTTTCAACCTTAAATTTCTCTTCATTCAAAACTTCACCAGTAATGTCTAACGTATCAGTATTTATACCGAATTTAACACTCGCTATATACTCTTTATCATAACTAGTAATTAAATCAACTAATTTAGTATATGAACCAAAGCAGACAACTAATACTCCAGTAGCCATAGGATCTAAAGTTCCAGTATGTCCAACTTTTTTCATATTAAAAATGTGGTTAAGTTTATTAACCACATCTCTACTAGTCATATCTTTTTCTTTATTTACAACTATAATACCCTTCATAATTATCCTTCATGAATTTTTTCGATTATTTTTTCTATATTATTTCCATATTCGATAGATTTATCATAAGAAAATCTTAAATTAGGAATATGTCTAACTTCTAAATAATGAGCAAGTTTACCTCTTAAAAAATGAGAAGCTTCATTAAGTTCTTTTTCCAATTGTTCATGAGTCATATCAAGTAAAGAAGTGAAAAATATATTAGCATAACTTAAATCATTAGTAACAGTACAACCAGTAATAGTTATACTTCTCATTATTTCATCCCTAGTTTCAGTTAATAGTATATTACTTAAATATCTAGTAATATCAGATGCAAGTCTTTTTATTTTATGACTAGCCATTATCTTTTCACCTCTACCATTTCAAAACATGTAATTATATCACGTTCTTTTATATCATCATATTTTTCAAGAGTAATACCACATTCAAAGCCTTTTTTAACTTCTCTTGCATTATCTTTTTCTCTTTGAATACTAGATATTTTAGTTTCAGCAATAATAATACCATCTCTAACTACTCTTGCACTAGCTCCAGATTTAATTAGTCCGTCAACAACATAACTACCAGCAATATTACCAACTTTACTAAATTTAAATATTTTTCTAATTTCTGCTGAACCTAATTCTTTTTCTTCATATTCAGGTTCAAGCATACCAGTCATTGCAGATTCCATATCTTCAACTAATTTATATATAATTGTATATAATCTAATATCTATATTGTGATCTTTAGCAAGTTCTCTAACTCCAATATTTGTAGCAACATTAAATCCTAATATTATAGCTCCAGATGCACTAGCAAGTACTACATCATTTTCAGTTATAGCACCTATTCCACTACGAATAACTTTTACTACTACTCCATCAACATCTATTTTTTCTAAAGAATTTTTTACTGCTTCTTCTGATCCTCTAACATCAGCTTTTAAAACAACATTTACTTCTTTTTGACCATCATTTATATTAGCAAATAAATCATCTAAAGTAACTGCTTTTTTCACGCTACTATTTGCCTTCATTTGATCAAATCTTGTTTGAGCAATTTTTTTAGCTTCTGATTCAGTTTCAAAAGCCATAAACTTATCTCCAGCAGAAGGATTATCTGTTAATCCAGTAATTTCAACAGGACTACTAGGACCTGCTTCAAGAACAGATTCACCTAAATCATTTTTCATAGATCTAATTTTTGCATATGAAGTACCAACAACTATAGGATCTCCAATACGAAGTGTTCCATTTTGAATTAAAAATGAACCAACTCCACCAACATTTTTATCATGTCTAGATTCAATAACTGCACCAATTGCATATCTATTAGGATTAGCTTTATAATCATTTACTTCAGCAATAGTTATAATAGTTTCAAGTAAATAATCAATTCCTTCACCTGTCATACAAGATATATTAATAAATGGATATTCTCCACCCCATGATTCAGGAGTAATATTTATTTCAGCAAGTTCAGTCATTACTTTTTCTACATTTGCAGTAGGTTTATCTATTTTATTAACAGCTACTATTAATGGAACTTTAGCGTTAAGCGCATGTTCAATAGCTTCTTTTGTTTGTGGCATTACACCGTCATCTGCTGCAACAATAATAATAACTATATCAGTAACACTCGTACCTCTAGCTCTCATACCAGTAAATGCAGCATGTCCAGGAGTATCAATAAATGTTATTTTTTCATTATTGTGTTCTATTTGATAAGCACCTATTGCTTGAGTTATACCTCCAGCTTCTCCGCTTGCTACACTACTTTTTCTTATATAATCAAGTAAACTAGTTTTACCATGATCTACATGTCCCATAATTGTTACAATAGGAGCTCTTTTCAATAAGTTTTCTTCTTTATCAAATATTTCATATTCCTCAAAATTAGAAACATCTTGAGTTTCCTCAGTTTTAAGTTGTTTTTTATATTCTGAAGCAAGCATATCTGCTACATCAAAATCGATAGCGTCGTTTATACCTATCATTAATCCTAGTGTAATTAATTTTTTTATTAATTCAGCAGGATTAACAAGCATAGCTTCTGCAAATTCATATAAAGTCATTCCTTCTTTAAATACAATAACATTTTCATCAACTGCATTTTTTTGAAGTTTACTTTTATTTTTATACATTTCTTTTTTTAAGTTTTTAAATTCTTCTTTAGTAGCTTCTTTTTTCTTTAATTTTTGTTTAGATTGATTATCTTTTATAGTTTTATTAAAGTTATTTTTAATAATTATTTCTTCTACTTTTTCTTCTATTTCTTCATCTTCATCATATGTAATTTCATTTTCTGTAGAAATTAAATTAATCGCTCCATCCAACATAATAATATCGTCTTCTGTAAGTAAATCTGTTGCACTTGACACTTTAATATCTAATTCATTACATTCCTTAAGTATTTCTGCTACTGATAAA
Source organism: uncultured Muribaculaceae bacterium (assembly GCA_964371705.1). Classification (GTDB taxonomy): domain Bacteria; phylum Bacillota_I; class Bacilli_A; order RF39; family UBA660; genus CAKOSP01. The sequence continues at coordinate 608 of CAYJNH010000003.1, read as the reverse complement.
TTTGCTTCTTCTGCATAATTTTTTACTGTCATTATTAGCCTCTCTTTCTTTATATAATAGTTTCTTCTCCAAGTTCTATTAGCTCATCATATATTTCATCACTAATTGATGTTTCAAAAGCTCTATCAAAAGATTTTTTCAATTTTGCTTTTTTTAATATTTCGATATCCTTTTTTATATAAACTCCTCTACCATTTACTTTACCTGATAAGTCCAATTTATATTCATTTTCTGGAGTTCTTACTATTCTTATTAATTCTTTTTTTGGTAATTTTTCACGAGAAACACAACACGTTCTCATTGGAATCTTTCTTTCTTTCATAAATGCACCTATTTGTTTCCAGCAGTTTGTATTTCTTCCATTGTTTTTATAGATAACTTATATCTAGTTATTCTACTAGCAAGTTTTATATTACTTCCTTTTTTTCCAATTGCTAAACTTAAATTATCTTCATTTACAATAACTAAAGCTTCTTTTTTCTCTTCATCTACAATATTTACAATAACATCTTTTGCAGGTGACATTGCATTTTTTATATATTGTTCGTTATCTTCAGAATAAAGTACTAAATCTACTCTTTCCCCACCTAATTCTTTAAGAATATTTC
>CAYJNH010000002.1:0-43069 GCA_964371705.1 uncultured Muribaculaceae bacterium | reverse complement strand
ATCAACTAAAACTCCTGCTCCAAGAGGGACAACTTTTCCAAGTTCATCATTCATTTCTTTCATTTTAGTTAAAAATAAATATCTACTTATAACAGAAGCAGCAGCAACTGAATAAACTTTATCTTCAGCTTTAGTTAAAAAAGTAATATTTTTAACAACATTAGGAGCATCGGTAATATATCCAAAATAACTTTTAGGAGTAGTAAATTGATCTACTACAATTCTCTCTGGTTTAACATCTTCTTTTAAAAGAAGTGAATATAAAACTTTATTATGAAGTATAGTTTTGATTTTGTTCATATTATAGTCCTGAATATTATTAAACTCTGGATTACTTAAACAAAGAGTAGAATAAGGAAGAAATTTCATAATAGTAGGAGCAACTTCTTTTATTCTATCATCAGTCATTTTCTTCGAATCTCCAATATTAAGTTCAGAAAGTCTAACAATGTTTTCTTTTGAAACATAAGTAGCAGTGACTATAATAGGTCCAAAATAATCTCCTGTTCCAACTTCATCAGATCCAACTGTAGAAATATGTTTTAAATATTCATAAGAATTTTCTTTATCTTTGTTTTTGTCTTTATCTTTATCCTTCTTGTCTTTCTTGTCATTTTCTTTTAAAACATCTCTGTTATTAAGTTTTCTTTCCATAGCAGCCCATATATTTACATCAACATCTGCACTTATTCCTTGAAACATAACTTTTCCACTTTCATATAAAGTAACAGTAGTATCAGCATCCATAGCCTGAAATACAGAATATGGAGGAGCAGAGTCCTTTTTTAAATTATCATAATATTCAATTATTTTCTTTTTTACATTTTCACTGGGTTTAAATACAAAAACCATTTACATCACCTAAATATATTTTATCATAAATAACTTTATTTTTCATTATAATTGTTATATAATTAATAATAGGAAGAGGGTTTAGATATGAATTTTATAGATATAGGTATATTTGTATTAGTTCTTTTAACAGTTATTCTAGGATATAAAAAAGGTGTAATAAAAACAACTGTTAGATTACTAGGTTTAATAGTAATAACGATTATTTCTTATGTTCTTAAAGGAGTACTAGCTAATTTTTTAATAGGATTTATGCCATTTTTTGATTTCGGTGGAATTTTCAGTGACATAGGATCAATTAATATTTTGTTTTATAATGGAGTATCGTTTGTACTAATATTTATACTTCTATACTGTATATTAAATATATTAGTTTGTATAGCTGGTTTAGTAGATAAAGTATTAAAAGCAACAGTTATATTATATTTACCAGATAAAATTTTAGGTGCTCTAGCAGGTTTGGTTGAAGGTATGATATACACGTTTGTAATAATTATAGTTCTAATTCAAATACCGCAAACTCAAGAATATGTTTTGGAAAGTGCATTTGCTAGTAATGTGATAAATAGAACTCCGATAGTAAGAACAGTTCTATCTGATACAACAGTAACTACAGAAGAAATTAACGAGTTGATAAAAAATTATGAAGATGGCGATGATTTAACAGATTTTCATGTAGAAGTGCTAGAAGTATTGATAAAATACGGAATGATATCAAAAGAAACAGCTCAACAGCTAATAGATGAAGAAAAAATAAATTTACCAGGGATACAATTTAATTAAAGGAGGAAAATATGATTAAATATTTAAGTAAAGAAGATGATTTCAATAATTTAATAAATGAAGGAAATTATTTAGTGGATTTTTATGCAGATTGGTGTGGGCCATGTAAAATGCTTGGCCCAGTACTTGAAACTATAAACGAAGTGGAAATTATTAAAGTAAACATTGATGAGTTTCAAGATATATCAAATAAATATGGAGTGATGAGTATTCCAACTATTATTTATTTTGAAAAAGGTAAAGAAATTAATAAAGCAGTGGGGTTTAAAAATAAAGAAGAATTACTACAGTTATGTAATAAGTAAAAGAAAAGAGACTATATTTAGTCTTTTTTCTTTTATATTACAAATAATTTTGATAAAATGTTAATAGGGTGATAGAAATGTATAGATATTTTAAAGGAAAAATAGATGAACAAGGAAGTAATTTTATAGTAATTGATGTAAATAGTGTTGGGTATAAAGTGTTTGTACCAAATCCATTTAGTTATGAATTAGAAAATAAATATAAAGTATATGTTTACTCTCATATAAGAGAAGACGAATATAGTTTATATGGATTTAAAAGTAGTGAAGAGTTAGAATTGTTTTTAAAACTTATAAGTGTTAAAGGGTTAGGACCTAAAGTGGCAATGCCTATATTTGCAACAGGATCTATAGCAGGAATCGTAGATGCAATTAACAGAGAAAATACATTGTATTTAACAAAATTTCCTAAAGTAGGAGACAAGCTTGCTAGACAAATAATACTTGACTTAAAAGGTAAAATTAATATTGAAGCAGGAGAAGTGGAAGAAGATACAACAGATGATTTAATAGATGTGTTAGCTTCTCTAGGATATAAATTAACTGAAATAAAAAAAGTTATAACAAATGTAGATAAATCCAAAACATTAGAAGAACAAGTAAAAGAAGCTTTAAAACTTCTTATGAAATAGGTGAAATATGAATAATAAAGGGTTCACTTTAATGGAAATAATAAGTGTCATATTAGTAATAGGAATTATAGGTACTATTGCAGTTATTGGTGTGTCGCAATTTGAAAAAATAACATTAAATGAAATATTTGAAGGACAAAAAGAACATTTACTTTTAGGAGCAAAAAATTATGGGATAGATAATCAAGTTTTGCTTACTGATACATGTTATATAAATGAAAAGATAATATTAAACTGCAAGGAAATTACAGTAGATAGCATAAAAGATTATATAAAAATAAGTGACGAGTGTGATGGTGAAAGTTGCTATAAAAACAGTATCACTGACAAAGATATGGCAAAAGATGAAATGATAATATATATAGAAAATGATATTGTATATTCAGAATTTATATCAATTAAAAGTTGCACTGTAAATGAAGAAGAAATATGTAAATAAATTCAATGTGTACTATTTACACAAATGTATTTTTGTTATATAATGAAATAGGAGAAAAAAATGGTAATAGGTTTTGATGTGGATAACACTATGGTTGATAGTGCTGGTATAGTTAATGAAATATTTTTGAAATCGGAATATAAAAAATATGCAGATAATTTCAAAATGCTTCCTAGAGATATTTATGTTGATTTTGTAAAAAAGTATTTGCTAGATTTTAAGAAAAATGAAAAACTTCATAAAGGTGTTAAAGAAGTGTTTGACTACCTTAATTTAAAAGGACACAAGATAATAATAATTACCAGAAGAGGTTATCTTGAAGATTCTAAAGTAATTGATATTACACTTAATAATTTTAAGAAGTGGAATTTAAAGTATGACAAAGTATTTTTTGAAGTGGAAAATAAAGGTAAGGTAGCAAAATCAGAAGGTGTAAATCTTTATGTAGATGATCATGTATTTAATTTAGATAGCATTAAAAAAGCTGGTATAAATGCATTAATGTTTGGAAATAAAGAAAAAGATCATGATTATGATTTTGTATATTCTTGGGAAGAATTATTAACTTACATCAAAAAGAAAGGATATTAAATGAACAAAATAGTAGATGCAAATGAAAATATAGAAGATATATTTGAAAAAAACATTAGACCTGAAAGTTTAGAAGAATATATTGGTCAAAAAGAATTAAAAGAAAATTTAAGTATTTTTATAAAAGCAGCTAAAATGAGAGAAGAACCACTTGATCATGTATTATTATATGGTCCACCAGGTTTAGGTAAAACAACACTTGCACATATAATAGCAAATGAAATGGAATCAGGTATAAAAACAGCTAGTGGTCCATCTATTGAAAAAAGTGGTGATTTAGCAGCTATTTTATCTAATTTAGAGCCAGGAGATGTTCTATTTGTCGATGAAATACATCGTATGCCTGCATTTATTGAAGAAATACTTTATCCAGCAATGGAAGATTTTTCTTTAGATATAATTTTGTCAAACGAAGGAAAAAGCAGAAGTATAAAAATAGATTTGCCTCCATTTACATTAGTTGGGGCAACAACAAGAGCAGGAGATTTATCAAGTCCTTTAAGAGATAGATTTGGTATAATTAATAAACTTGAATATTATACAAATGATGAACTTGCACAAATAGTAAAAAGGACTAGTAGAGTTCTTGATATGGATATAGATGCAGATGCAGCACTTGAAATAGCTAAAAGAAGTAGAAAAACACCAAGAGTTGCTAATAGATTATTTAAAAGAGTTAGAGATTTTGCATTAGTAGATGGAAATGGAAAAATAGACATAGAAATAACTAAAGTGGCACTTAAAAGATTAAATGTAGATAATTACGGGCTTGATAATATAGATATAGAATATTTAAAAGCATTAATTGAAAAATTTAATGGAGGACCAGTAGGTGCGCAAACTATAGCAACTAGTATAGGTGAAGAAGTTACAACAATTGAAGATGTAGTAGAGCCCTTTTTACTTCAAGAAGGATTTATTAAAAGAACGCGTAGTGGCAGAGTAGCATGCGAAAAAGCTTATAAACATTTAGGAATAAGTTTTGCAGCAACACTATTTGATGAGGAGTTATAATGAATATATTAGATGGTAAAAAAGTAAGTGATGACTTGTTAATTAATATAAAAGAAAAAATAGAAGTCAATAATTTAAATGTGGGAATGGGGATTATTTTAATAGGAAGTGATCCAGCTAGTAGAATATATGTAAATAATAAAATAAAAAAGTGTGAAATGGTTGGAATAAAACCATATTTATATGAATTAGAAGAAACAGTTACTGAAAATGAAGTAATAGATTTAATACAAAACATTAATGAAAATAATAATATACACGGACTTATTGTTCAAAGTCCAACACCTAGTCACATAGATTTTAAAAAATGTGCATCTAAAATAAATTATTTAAAAGACATTGATGGATTAGGAATGGAAAATACATATAAAAATTATTTAAATGAAAATCCAGTACTTCCTTGCACAGTCAAAGGCATTATTGAATTATTAAATTATTATAAACTTTCTATAAGTGGAAAAGATGTTGTGATAGTAGGAAAAGGTAATTTAGTAGGCAAACCTTTAACACTGGCTATGCTTAATTTAGGCGCAACAGTTACAGTTTGTCACTCCAAAACAGTTGATTTAAAAGATAAATGCAGTAAAGCAGATATATTAATAAGTGCAGCAGGTGTAACTCATTTAATAAAAAAAGAATTAGTAAAAGAAAATTCTGTTATTATAGATGTAGGAATATCTAGGGTAGATGGAAAACTTACCGGAGATGTAGATTATGAAAATGTAAAAAATAAGGTTTCTTATATTACTCCAGTTCCAGGAGGTGTTGGACCTATGACAGTGGCAATGGTAGTTTCTAATACTTTAGAAGCTTATGAAAGGATTAACAATGGATAAAATTTTAAAAGAAGCATTAGAAAAAGAAAAACAAAGACAAGAAGAAAATATTGAACTAATTGCATCAGAAAATTATGCTTCAAAAGATGTGCTTGCTTTATCAGGAAGTATACTTACAAATAAATATGCTGAAGGATATCCTTCAAAAAGATATTATGGTGGTTGTGAAAATGTAGATATATTTGAGAGTAAAGCTATAGAGTATGCTTGTAATTTATTTGATTGTAAATATGCAAATGTACAACCTCATTGTGGATCAAGTGCTAACATGGCAGTATACAGAGCTTTATTAAATCACGGAGATAAAGTTTTAGGAATGAATTTATCTAATGGCGGACACTTAACACATGGTCATAAAATGTCTTTTTCTGGGCAAGATTACGAAGTTGTGCAGTATGATTTAGGAAAAGATGAATATATTGATTATAACGAATTAGAAAAATTAGCTGTAAAAGAAAAACCTAAAATGATTATAGCAGGAGCTTCTGCTTATTCAAGAATAATAGATTTTAAAAAATTTAGAGATATAAGTGATAAAGTTGGAGCTTACTTAATGGTGGATATGGCTCATATTGCTGGACTCATAGCAGGTGGTATGCATCCAAGTGCATTTCCTTATGCAGATGTAGTAACTTCAACTACTCATAAAACCCTTAGAGGTCCTCGTGGTGGAATAATTTTAACAAATAACGAGGAAATAGCAAAAAAAATTGATAAAGTTATATTTCCAGGTACTCAAGGTGGACCTCTAATGCATATTATCGGAGCTAAAGCCCAATGTTTTTACGAAGCTTTAAAACCTGATTTTAAAGATTATGCAAAAAAAGTAGTATCTAATTCAAAAGCTTTTAGCGAAGAATTTATTAAAGAAGGATTCAAAATAGTTTCTGGTGGTACAGATAACCATATGTTTTTAATAAATGTTAAAGATAATTTTAATTTAACTGGTAAAGATGCAGAAAAATTATTAGATAAAATATGTATTACAGTAAATAAAAATACTATTCCAGGTGAAACAGAGAGTCCATTTGTTACAAGCGGTATTAGAGTTGGTACAGCAGCAATGACTACTAGAGGATTAAATGAAGATGATTTTAGAAGTATTGCTAGAATAATAGCAGAAGCATTTAAAAATAAAGAAAACGAAAATAAATTAAAAGAACTTAAACTAGAAGTTAAAAAAATAACAAATAAATACCCATTAAATATTTAATATGAAAGAGGAAGTAAAATGAATAAAAAATTAAAAATAGAACTTTTACCACACACACCTTTTTTAAAGGAAGATGGTACTTTTGATAAAGAGAAGGCTTTATTATACTCTGCTAAACTAGCAGGTGAATGTTATTCAACTGAAGGATATTCTAAACTTAAAAACGAAGAAGATGATGCATCTTTAAGAAGATTAAATTTTACATTAGCTTTAGAACATTCAACTCCATATGAACATATTAATATAGGTTTTGAAATATCTAATGTAAGCAAAATGCTTGCAATGGTTTTAAATAACGAAAGGCAATGCTCGACAAGTGAAAAGTCTGCTAGATATACAAATATAGAAAAATTAATATCAGATCTTGAAGCAAATCTTTACACAAAATGGTTAGACATTTTTGCAAAAGAAATAAAAGAGCAATATGGTTATATTCATGACGATATAAAAATAAGAAAATTAGCACAAGAAAATGCAAGGTACCTAGCATCAGTATTTACGCCAATGCAAATGATTTACACAGTTCCATGGGTACAGCTTAACAGAATTGTATCATTTATGGAAAAATACATAGTAAATGCGAAAGATACATATTTTGATAAAAAATTATGTGAAGATTTTAAAGAGTTTATAAGCGAGTGTGAAAGACTAAATTTAATAGATGAAAGAGGTAAATCTAATCGTAAAGATAGGAGTTTATCAATCTTTGCTTCTAGAAAAGTGGAGGATAGTTTTAGTGAAACTTATTCAACTAGTTATTTAGGTACTCCAGCTCATTTTGGGCAATGTATGAGACATAGAACTATTGAATATAGTATGATGTTTTTAGAAGAAAAAAGATATTTTGTTCCTCCGTTTTTAGAAAAAAAACCAAAGCTAGTTAAAGAATGGTTAAATGATATGGAGAAAGTTTCTCATTTAGTGCCACAAGGGGAGTTAATACTCATTAATGAAAAGGGTTCTTTAGATAAATTAATTTTAAAAGCAAAAGAAAGATTATGTTCAGCTGCCCAGTTAGAAGTTGCTGATCAAACAAAAATTACTATTGATAAGGCTTTAGAGGCTTACAAAGAAGAAGATGAAATATTATATAATGAACTTTTACCTTATACAAAAGGAGCAAGATGTACTTTTCCTGATTATAAATGTGCTAAAAGTTGTAAATTCAAAGAAGGAATACAATTAACAAGAAAGGTGTAATTATGAAAGGTAAATTATTAGTAGTAGACGGAACAGATTGTTCAGGAAAAGAAACACAAACAAATTTGTTATTGAATAGATTAACAGAGGAAGGATATAAAGTGTCAAAATTTTCTTTTCCAAATTACGATTCTCCAACAGGGAAAATAATTGGTGGTCCATATTTAGGAAAAGAACATATATGTAAAGGTTGGTTTAAGGAAGGTGCTGCAGAAGTTGATCCTAAAGTTGCATCACTTTATTATGCAGCAGATAGACTATATAACATTGCAAACATAAATAAGGCGCTAGAAGAAAATGATTTAGTTTTACTAGATAGATATACTATATCTAATATGGGACATCAAGGTTGTAAGGCAGCAAATGAAGAAGAAACAAAAGAAATAATAAATTTCATTGCTAAACTAGAATATGATTTATTAGAACTTCCAAAACCAGATATAACAGTATTTTTACATATGCCGTACGAAGCAGCAGTTCCACTAAGAGAAAAGCGCAATGAAAAATTAGATGAACTGGAAAGCAACGAATCCCATTTAAGAAAAGCAGAAGCAACATATGTATATATGGCCGAAAAGTTCGGATTTACAACTATAGAGTGTGCAGAAAATGATGTAGCAAAACCTATTGATGTTATACACGAAAATGTTTATAATAGTGTAAAAAACTTTATCGCGAGCAATGAAAGAATTAAAAATAAAAAGTAATTAATTTACTTTTTTTTATTATATGATAAAATAATGTTTGAAAGAAGTGTTTAAATGAATACAAACGATTACAATTATGAATTACCAGAAGAGTTAATTGCTCAGGTTCCTCTTTTAAATAGAGAAAAATCTAGACTTTTAATTATGGATAAAACAAGTGGCGAATTAAAAGAAACTATTTTTGAAAATATAATTAATGAACTTAATGAAAATGATGTATTAGTTTTAAATGATACAAAAGTGATGCCTGCTAGAATTATAGGTATTAAAGAAGAAACTGGTGCAGTTATTGAAGTTTTATTACTTAAGAATATGGAAGGCGATTTATGGCAGTGTTTAACTAAACCTCAAAAAAGATTGAAAATAGGAACTATAATTAAATTTGGTGAAGATTTAAAAGCAGAAGTTTTAGAAAAGTTAGATGAAGGTGTAACAAACATAAGATTTATATATGAAGGTATATTTATAGAAATTTTAGAAAAATTAGGTAGTATGCCATTGCCACCTTATATACACGAAAAACTTTCTGATAAAGATAGATATCAAACAGTATACGCTAAAGAATTAGGTTCAGCAGCAGCTCCAACAGCAGGATTACATTTTACTGATGAGTTATTAGCAAAAATTAAAAGTAAAGGTGTAGAAATATGTTATGTAACACTTCACGTTGGTCTAGGAACTTTTAGACCTGTTGAAGTTGATAATGTACTTGAACATAAAATGCATACAGAAAGTTATAAAATGACCAGTGAAGTAGCTGATAAGTTGAATGAAGCAAAAGCTTTAGGTAAAAATATAATTTCAGTAGGTACAACAAGTTTAAGAACATTAGAGTCTATTATGACTAAGTATGGTGAATTTAAAGAGTGTGAAGAAGAAACAGACATATTTATATATCCTGGTTATAAATTTAAAGCAGTAGATAGTCTAATAACTAATTTTCATTTACCAAAAAGTACACTTTTAATGTTAGTTAGCGCATTATCTAGTAAAGACAATATAATGAATGCATATAGTTATGCGAAAAAAAACAAATATAGATTTTTTTCCTTTGGTGATGCTATGTTTATAAAAAAATAATAAATGTTGCAATTGTGATACAAAAGTGATATTATAATTTGCAAAGGAGATATTAGAATGGAGTTAAATAAAATGGAAAAAATTAAATATATCCAAGCTATTTTTGATGGATATAAAAACAGAAAAGATTCTGGAAATCTTTATGATTTTGATAATATTCCACAGAAGGTATTAGAAAATTATTATATGTACATAGAAAATCCTGTTTTTGAAGATATATTTAATTCATTTAGAGAAAAATATATTGAAAACGAAAGTAAGTTAGAAAATGTTCATGAAGAAAAAGAAATTTTAGGTTTAGGTAAAGTATATGATCATATTCAATCATATTTAGCTCAAAAAGATATTAATATTTACTTGACTATGAAGTTACATCAAATTTTATATTCTAAGTGTCCTCATCCTGAATTTGGTGGTAAGCTAAGAGATATTGAAACATATTTAGAAGGAAGTACAATTGAAACAGAGTGTTATCAAATAATTCCTCAAAAAATTGCAATGTTATATAATAGCACAAATGATTTAGTTAATGAAGGATTATTACTGGGCAAATCTAATGATATTAATCAAATTTTTGAATATATAAATAAATGTATAAAATTAAAATGTGAGTTAATAAGAATACATCCATTTTCAGATGGTAATGGAAGAACGTCTAGAGCTTTTTTAAATGTTTTATTTAAATTGGCTAAAATACCACCAGTTTATGTAGTGGTAAATGAAAAAAAAGAGTATCATAGAGCAATGAACACAGCGATAAGTCAACAAGACTACAGTTATATAAATCAGTTTTATTTATATAAAATTTGTGATTCAATATTAGAATTGGATCCTAGATTACAAGATAATTATCAAAGAAAAATTGGAGAAAAAAAATAGAATGCTTATTTATTCTATTTTTTTATGATATAATTAATGCGTGGTGAAAAAATGATTAAATATAATTTAAAATACGAAGATAAAAATACAAGTGCAAGATTAGGTACTATTGAAAAAAATGGTATTCTTTATGATACACCAATGTTTATGCCTGTTGGAACTAAAGCAACTATTAAAACTCTAGCTCCGGAAGAAGTAAAAGAATTAGGTTCTGGCATAATACTTGCTAATACCTATCATTTATGGCTTAGACCAGGAGAAGATATAGTGGCTAAAGCAGGAGGTCTTCACAAATTTATGAACTATGATGGACCAATACTAACTGATTCAGGTGGTTTTCAAGTATTTAGTTTGGCTAAACCTAAGGATATATCTGAAGAAGGAGTGAAGTTTAAAAGTCATATTAATGGAGATAATTTACTTCTTACGCCTGAAAAGAGTATTGATATACAGCAAAAATTAGGTGCGGATATTATCATGAGTTTTGATGAATGTATTGGGTATCCAGCTACATATGATTATGTAAAACAAAGTGTTGATCGTACAATAAGATGGGCAAAAAGAGGAAAAGATGTATTTGAAGGTAAAAATCAAATACTTTTTGGAATAGTGCAAGGTGGAGATTATCCAGAGCTTAGAAAGTACTGTGCAGAAAAACTTATTGAAATGGACTTTGATGGATACTCTGTTGGAGGTACAGCAGTAGGAGAAGATAAACCAACTATGTATAAAATGGTTGCTGATACAACTAAACATTTACCAAAAGATAAACTTAGATATTTAATGGGAGTAGGAGATCCGATAGATTTAATTGAAAATGTAATGCGTGGAATAGATATATTTGACTGTGTAGCACCAACTAGACTTGCAAGACATGGTCATGCATATACTTGGGATGGTAAAATAAATATAAAAAATAATAAATATAAAGAAGATTTTACGCCATTTGAAGAATGTAATTGTTATGCATGTAAAAACTATACAAAAGCATATTTTAGACATCTTATAATAGATAATGAAACATTTGGATCTAGACTACTATCAATACATAATATTAATTTTTTATACAGATTAATGGATAAAATAAGAGAAAATATAAAAAATGGTACACTAGAGGAATATAAAGAAGAATTCGTAAAAAGATACTATGGAGAAAAAAATGAATAAAATATTGATATTTAGCACTATAATTATTGTTTTAATATTAATTACTATTCCAACAATATTTAAAGTAGTAGAAGAACATAATAAAAGATTAATTGAAGTAAGTGAAAAAAGGATTATCGAAGCAGCAATAAAATGTACAAAAGAAGAAATATGTTTGGATAACAAAGTAACACTAGAGTTTTTATATGAAAATAATTACTTAACTAGTGAATCTGATCCTATAACAAAACAATATTATAATATCGAAAGTTATGTTGATATACAAAATCAAGAATTTATAATTAACTAATTTGCATAAATGTAATAAATGTGTTACAATGTTGTTCGTCAGGAGATATTATGGAATTAATTAATGAACAAAGAATATTAGATGAACTTAAAAATAAATACGATATATATTTAAAAAGTTTAGATGAATTAATTTATTTGCCAATACCACTTATAAAATCTTTAAGAAAAATGGGTGATAAAACATTCAAAATTCTTCAAGACAGGTTAGAAGAAAAAAATTTGTTATTTTATTACACAAGAGAAAATATAATAAAACTCGATGTTAATAAAAAACTTAATTTAAATTTATTACATTTTGATATATCATATGATCTATATTTACATTTGAGAAAATATAATTTACATACTGTAGGAAAGTTTTTAAGTACAAGTAATAAATTATTAAACGGAAAATATAAAATACATTTAACTCAAGTTAAATTAATCAAAAAGAAACTAAGTATATTAAATATTCCAGAAGATTTTCTTGTTCCAATTCAAGAAAATGAATTAGATATAGAAATACCATACAATGAAATAGATAACAATTTTGTTAAAAATATACTAGAAAGAAATAATATATATACAATGTATGAATTGAAGATGACTCCTCTTATACAATTATGGGAATGGTCTGGAGAAAAAACATTTATAGCTTTTAAAGAAATAGCAGTTAAGTATGGTTTTAAATATATTGATGAAGAAACCATGGCAAGATTTAACGATGATCCTGAATTAGCTATTCATGAAAGTATAGATAAATTTCCGTTTGATAGTAATGAAAAAACTATTTTATTTAGTAATAATATATTAACATTATTTGATTTTTTAAAATTTGATATGAAAGCAGTAGCATGCCCTCATGAATTAAAAAGTTATAAAACTTTAATCAACAAACATGAAATAATGACACGAAGATATAATGAAAAATATCCTATAAACACACCAAATACTAGATATAAAAAATGTACTTATTAAGTACATTTTATTTTTCTACTTTTTTAGCTTTTCCAAGCATTCCCCCAAAAGTAGATGATAATATTAAAATAAGATAGTATATAAATTGATTAATATTAAATTCGCCTTTTAAAAATAATATATTTATTAAATAGAGAAATAATAATAATATAAATCCAGTTAGAAAACCAGTTATATAACCTTTCTTTACAGATCTATTACCACTTTTAAATCCAAATAATATAAACAAAAGAACATTTAAAATAAGCAAAAAAATAGTAGTAATACTAGTAGATAACCCCATTATATTTAGTAAACTGCAAATAAACACTATAAATATTTCCCCTGAAATAAATAAACCAAAATTTTTAATGTAAGGATGGAACTTTTTCAAATAAATCACCTAATAAAAGATATGCATGAATAAAAATAATATTATTAAATCAATATATAAGTAGGTGATAAATATGGAATTATTTACTATTAGTATAAGAACTATATTTTTTTATTTTTTTATAGTTGTATTATATAGAATAATGGGAAAAAGAGAAGTAGGTCAATTGGGTATAATAGATTTGATTGTATCAATATTAATAGCAGAATTAGTAGCGATAAGCATTGAAAATTATAATGCAAACATGTTGATGTCTATAATTCCCGCTATTATTTTAGTTATGCTTGAGATATTATTTGCATATTTAAACATGAAATCAAAAAAAATAAGAAGTATATTTGATGGCAAACCATCATTAATAATATGTAGTGGAAAAGTTAACTATAATGAAATGGTTAAACAAAGATATAATTTAGATGATTTATTACTAAGTTTAAGGCAAAAACAAATTAAATCTATTGAAGAAGTGGAATATGCATTCTTAGAAAATAATGGTAAATTATCTGTATTTAAATATGAATCGCCCAAATATAAAGGTAATTACCCAATACCTATAATAATAGATGGTGAGTTGCAAGAAGATACATTAAAAAAATTAAGTAAAACAGAAAAGTGGATAAAAACCGAGATTGCTAAAAATAAACTAGATATAGAAAATATATTTTATGCATTTTGTAGAAAAAATAAATTATACATTATAAATAAAGATAAATTTATCAAAAATAACTAGAAATATTTGAATAAATATATTATAATTATAATTAGAGTAAAGAGGTGCATAAATGAAAGTATTATGTGTAGGCCAAACAACTTATGATATAAGTTGCGTAGTTAAAGAATATCCAAAAGAAAATGCAAAACATATTATCAATGAAAAATACGAAAATGGTGGAGGCTCAGCAGCAAATGAGGCTAGTTTACTTGCTAAATGGGGCATAGAAACATATTTGGTTAGTTCTGTTGGAGCTGATTCTTATGGGGAAAAAATAAAAAAAGAACTAGAAATGTTTGGAGTTAAATTACCTTTTTTCGAAACAGCTTTTGATAAAACAACATCAACATCATTTATAATTACAAATCGAAGTAATGGATCAAGAACTATGTTTCATATTGGTTCAAACGATACATTACCTCATGTAAAAAAAGAAGAAGATGTAAAAGTAGATGCAAACTTAATAATGTTAGATGGCTACGAATACCATGCCAGTATACATTTATTAGAAAAAAATCCAAATGCTATATCGATTTTATCAGCTGTAGATTTAACAACCGAAGTCTTAGATTTGTGCGGATTATGTAAATATATAATAATAAGTAAAGATTTTGCAGAAAGATTAACTGCAATTAAAATGGATTTTAAAAACACGTTAACTCTAGTATCAATATATGAAAAGTTAGTTGAGAGATTTAATAAAAGTAATATTATAGTTACATTAGAAGATATGGGAGCTATGTATTTATTAAATAACGAAATAAAAGTTATGCCAGGAATTAAAGTAGATGTTGTTGACACAACAGGTGCAGGAGATGTATTTCATTCAGCTTTCGCGTATGGAATTCTTCAAAATTTTGATTTAGAAAAAGCTATTGGATATGCAAATGTGGCAGCAGGTTTATCTTGTTCTCAAATGGGAAATAAAATGAGTATTCCTAATATTAACAATGTTGTGGCTTATTATAATTCTAAGATGGGAGTTGTAAATGTTATACCACAAAGTGCCGTTAATCTTAACCAGTAAAACACCAAAAATTGATTTGCATGGTGAGATAGTATCAATGATCTTTTCCTTGTTAAACGAATTTATTGAAGATAATTATAAAATGAATAATCAAATAATAAGAGTTGTTCACGGAAAAAGTACTAATATATTAACAAATGAAGTACATAGTATTTTAAAAAAACACAAACTAGTATTAGAATTCAAATTAAATAGCTGGAATGTGGGAGAAACAATTGTAATATTAAAAAAATGCCTTAAATAGGCGTTTTTTATTGACTAAATGGCAATATTTTGATATATTGAAATTCAGATGGTAACATATTTATCACATATATTTGACAAAATGTAACACATATGTTATAATCATATTGTAGTAGGGGGTATTATATATGAAAGGATTCGTATTAGACTACATAGACGAAAATGAATATAGAAAATTAGAGAGAGCTTTGAAGAAGTATAATATGCTTGCTTTCAAAAAACTCAACTTCGATTTCTATCCATCACTTCGTAGTGGTACGTTAGTAGGAGAATTAATTTCTTCAAATAAAAAAAATAATAGTGAAACATATGAACTAAAATTACCAAGTGATAAAACATTTGCACAAATACACGGTGATATTAAATTAGTTTATACTGCGTATAAAAAAGAAAAAACTATTGTTTTAGAAAAAATAACACCAGAACACATCTTGTTAGAAGGTCATAGATCAGAACTTACAACATATAAAGGTATAATGATTAGTAAATCTAATCAAGCTAAAGATATGTTTAAAATTGATTTATTGAATATGTTACAAGATAATAAATAAAAAAAGCGTTAATTACGCTTTTTTCTTTTTATTAAAACAATCATTAATATAAATAAGAATATTCCACCGCCAAGAATATATTGCCAGTAAATATTGATTAAACCTTCGATAGAGTACTCTAACGATCCATCATAAACGACATCAAAACTATCTAGTTCATTTCCGTTATAGGAAATTGTAACAACTCCAATTTTCTTTTCTGAAAAACTAGGATCTATAACTTCCTCTCCTGTATAACTATATGTAAAATCATTTTTATTATTATCAGCATGAGTATATAATGAATAATCACTATCAGCAACAATATTGTATTGTACTTTTTTTGAATATTTAGTGTCTATATAATCAATTATATCGCCTTTTTTATGAACTGTAATATAGTCAAAATTAGCAGCCACATAATCATAAATGGTAATAGAATCTATAAGATGATTAGGTTCTTTAGTTTCATAATCAGAACCTGCTGTTATTAAAAGATAGTTCAAATCATTATATGAACCGATACTAGCTAAACAATATCCTGCTTGATCAGTAAAACCTGTTTTAGCTCCATTTATATAATCATTATTTAATTCATAATTATTAATTATACTAGAATAACTATTTCGAAATGTGAATTTTTTATCACTTGTTAGATATGTAGTAGCTGTAAATATTTCCTTGAAGTTTTCATTATTTAAAGCATGTAATAATATAATGGATACATCTTTGACAGTTGAATAATTATCATCATGATGTAAACCAGTAGTATTAGTAAAATTTGTTGTAGTTATATTCAAATTTTGTACGAATTCATTCATAAGCCTAACAAATGCATCGTTAGAACCTGCAATGTTATATGCCAGTGCTTGAGCTGCATCTGCACCACTAGGCAACATTAACCCATAAAGTAAATCTCTATAAGTAACAGTTTGGCCAACTTTAAATCCAGCAACAGTTGCATTAGCAGCAAGTAATCCTTCTAAATCTTTACTGGTTATTGTTATTTCTTCATCTAAGTTATCTATATTTTCTATAGCAACTATAGCAGTTGTAATTTTAGTTAAACTAGCAACAAATATTTTTTCTTCAGCTCCTTGTTCTAATAAAACAGTATCATCTGTCAAATTATACATTATATAATTATCTGCTGTTACATCAAGAGCATTGATGCAGTAGGGTGTTATCAATAACACAATAAATATTAATAATTTTTTCATTTTTTACCTCTAAAGTAAGTATAACATGTAAAATTTATTATGTAAATATTGATAAATTTGATATAATATATTTGAGGTAAGATATGAAAGTAATAGTATGTGTAGATGAAAATAACGGTATGTTATTTAATAAAAGAAGAGTAAGCAAGGATAGAGTAATCATAAATGATATAGAAGAAAATATTGAAATAATTAATGTTCTAGAATTTTCTGAAAAATTATTTAATAAAAATATAAATGTAGTAAGTAATTTAACTGATGGATATAATTTTGTAGAAACAAATAGTTTAAAAGGGTTAGAAAAAGAAATAAATGAAATCATTTTGTATAACTTTAATCGAAAATATCCAAGCGATTTGAAATTAGAAATAGATTTAGCAAAATATAAAAAAGTAGAAGAAAGCGAATTTATTGGTAGTTCTCATGAAAAAATTACTAAAACAATATATAAAGGTGTGTAATGAAAAAAAGTGTAGCAATAATAGCAGGAATAATAACAATCGCAGGAGCTGTATTATTTAATACATCAGAAGGTTTTTCTCTAAATTTAATATCAGAATTATTTGAAGAAGAAGCTACTGCTAATAGTAGTAGCACAGTTATTGAATATAATGGTTCGTATTTTGAAGAAATAAACAATAATATTCCTTATTTTACAGAAGAAGATAAAAATTTAAATATATTTGAAAGCTATAGTGAACTTGATAATTTAGGTAGAGCAGGTATTGCTTTTGCCAAAATAAATCAAAGCTTGATGCCTACAGAAGATAGAGAAAGCATAGGTGGAATTAAACCTACTGGCTGGCATACAGTAAAATATGAACATGTATCAGGAAAGTATCTATATAATAGATCTCATTTAATCGGCTTTCAGTTAACAGGTGAAAATGCAAATGAAGAAAATTTAATAACAGGTACAAGAAGTTTTAATGTAGAAGGAATGCTTCCTTTTGAAAATTTGGTCGCTGATTATATAAAAGAAACAAATGATCCAGTTCTTTACAGAGTAACGCCTGTTTATGAAGGGAATAATCTCGTAGCAAGTGGGGTTACTATAGAGGCTCAATCAATAATAGAAGATGGAATATTATTTAATGTTTATGTACATAATGTAGAACCAGGAGTAGAAATTAACTATTTAACTGGAGAAAGTAAATTAATTGATTAATTTTTTCTTGCACTGTAATAAATTTTATGCTAAAATTAAAGAGCAGTGGTCCTCTAGCTCAGTTGGTTAGAGCATCCGGCTCATAACCGGGCGGTCGTAGGTTCGAGTCCTACGAGGACCACCATATGCAAGCATGGCGAAATTGGTAGACGCGCTAGACTTAGGATCTAGTGGAGTATTCCATGGGGGTTCAAGTCCCTTTGCTTGCACCAAAATATAAATAAATATCAGTAATACTGGTGTTTTTTTATTGAATTGCAAAAATGTAACAAATATGATATAATAAAAACCTTGAAGGAGATATATGCTGGAATTAAAAGAAATAAATATAATAAATGAAGAAGAAAAAAGTGATTTTACAGGAAATATTTTATTAGAAAAAAACGGATGGTTTGAAGGATTAGTAAAATCAAAAAAAGACGATTTAATATATTTTATTTTTGGCGGATATTTTAAAGATAAGACTATAAAATTTTTCAAAATTAATCCACAAAATTATTCAACTGAAATGGTTGAAGGAGAAAAACATGGTAAAATATATGAATGTAGTAACTATATTTCAAAGCATAGAATCAATTTGTATACAGGAAAAATAAAAGTAACTGTAAAAAAAGAAAACAAAAAGGAAAATTCGGCACTAAAAGAATTGATAAAAGGAGATATAATATCTTTATACAAAGAAAGTTTAGATAGTCTTCCATGTTATGAAGAAATAATAAATATTAAAGATTACTTTTTAGAATCTATAATATATGATTATAATCAAGATGTATTTACCGAAGACCAGTTAAATATTTTAACTGGATGTAATCAAAGAAAAAGAAATAATAAACCATTATAATAATGGTTTTTATTTGTAATTTTATGTGTTTAATGTTAAAATAAATATATATATGAAGGTGACGTAGTATGGATAAAACAAGTATATATAATATAAAAGAATTAAGACAAGAATTAATTCTAATGGAAATTAATGAAATAATCAAAGCGTTAAATGAAAGTGGATATGATCCAGTAAATCAACTAGTAGGCTATATAACTACTGGCGATGAATCATATATTACTAGTTATAATAACGCAAGAAAAAAAATTAAAAAATATAACTCTAATGAAATATTAAGAGCAATTTTAAATGGATATTTAGGTGTATAATGAGATATTTAGCAATAGATTTAGGTACAAAAAGATGTGGAGTAGCAATAAGTGATAGAACAAATACTTTAGCATGTCCATATAATACAATAGCTTTTAAAAATTATAATGAATTAGGAAATGAAATAAACTATATTATTTCAGAAAATAATATAACAGATTTTATTGTAGGTTATCCTAAAAATATGGACGGAAGTAGTGGCTTTGCAACTAAAAGATTTGATGAACTAAAAGATTATATTGATACAAAGAATATTAAAATACATCTAGTTGATGAAAGATTAAGTACTGTTTTTGCACAGAGTTTATTACATTCAGCAGGAAAAAACGAAAAAAATAGTAAAAAAATCATAGATACAGTTTCTGCAACTGTAATATTAGATACTTTTATGAAGGGTATTCAAAATGGAAAATAAAATTTTTATAAAAAACAAAAGAAGAGAAGCACACGATATTTTATTTATAGTAGAAAACGAAAAGTACAATTACATATGCTTCAAAAAAAATAATAAAGTAAATTTTGCAAAGTATAAAGAGAATACTAACATACTAAAAGATGTAACTAAATCAGAAAGAGATAATCTGATTATTATGCTAGATAAAATGAGTGAAAAGGAGTAAAAGTGAGTAAAAAGAAAAAAATATTAATTATAATAGTTGCTTCAATCTCAGCATTATTAATTGCAATGTTTTTATATACATTAAATGAGCTTAAAGCAGTAAGTAAAGAAGCAGAATACGTTAAATTTGAAATAAAAAGTGGAACAAATAAATTTGATATAATAAGTGATTTAAAAGATGCAGGAATAATTAAAAATGAAATAGCCGCAAATATTTATATATTGTTAAATATCAATATGAATTTACAAGCTGGCACTTACAATTTAAATAGACAAGATAGTACTAGCGAAATATTAAATCAAATAAATGACGGAAAAACAAATGTTTTTGAAGAAACAGTATCAGTTACATTTGTGGAAGGTAAAAGAATAACTTACTATGCAGAAGTAATAAGTGAAAATTTCAATTATTCATATGATGAAGTATTAGAAATATTTAAAGATAAAGTTTATGCTGAAAGTCTTGTAAATGAATATAGTTTTTTGTCAAAAGATATATTAGAAAATGAAATATATTATCCATTAGAAGGTTATTTATTCCCAGATACTTATGAATTTTATACATCTTCATCAGTAAAAGAAATAATAGAAAAACTGCTCGATCACACAGCATCTAAATTATCAAGTCTTACAACAAATATAGAACAAAGTGGTAGCTCACTACATGAAATATTAACTATTGCCTCTATAGCAGAAACTGAAGGTTTAGATGCTTCAACTAGACAAAAAGTCTCACAAGTGGTATACTCTAGATTGGCGATTGACATGCCGCTAGGGATGGATGTTACATCATATTATGGTGTAGGAAAAGAAATTGGAGCTGTATTAACAGTAGATGATTTAAATGCAGATAATGGTTATAACACAAGGAATCCTGAATTTTTAGGGCTTCCAATAGGACCAATATGCAATCCATCTTTTGAATCTATAACAGCAGCATTAAATCCATCTGATACAAATTATTTATACTTTGTAGCGGATGTAACCACTGGAGAGGTATTCTTTTATGAAACCATTAGTGGATTTGAAGCTAAAGTTATTGAATTACGTAATGAAGGGAAATTATAGAAGGAGTTTTATGAAACAACATATTTTAGAAATGGAAAAATATGCAGCCGAAAAAAATGTGCCAATAATAGAAAAAGATTCAATTACATTTATTATGAAATACATCAAGGCAAATAATGTAAAAAATATTTTAGAAATAGGAAGTGCGATAGGTTACTCAGCAATATTGATGGCATCAGTAAATCAAAATACACAAATTACTACTATTGAACGTGATGGCGAAAGATATATGGAATGTCTTAAAAATGTAAAAAAATGTGGTTTAGATAATAAAATAACTGTAGTATATCAAGATGCATTAGAAGTGAATTTATCTGATGAAATAAAATATGAATTAATATTTATTGATGCAGCTAAAGGTCAATATACTAAATTTTTTGAAAAATTTAAACACTTTTTAGCACCTAATGGTATTATCATAACTGATAATATTAATTTTCATGGACACGTTGGTCATTCAAATGAAATAGAAGGTAAAAGTTTAAAAAGTTTAGTTGAAAAAGTGGAAAATTATGTAGATTTTCTTAAGGATAATGAAGAATTTACAACAAAATTTTACAACGTAGGCGATGGTCTTTCAGTGAGTGTGAAAAAAAATGAAATCTAAATTTTTAACTATAATTGAAAATTTAGAAGACATATCAAAACTTAAGAATAACGGTATAACAAAATTTTTGTACCCTCTTAAGTTTTTTTCTATTGGATTTAATAAATATTTTGATATTAATGAAATTAAAGAAGATAACTCATATATATATATAAATAAAATGATGACTAATGTAGATTTAGATAATTTAAAGAATATATTAAACAAAATTCCTAATAACATTAAAGGGATAGTTTTTGATGATTTAGGCGTTATAGAATTGATAAAAGATCTGAAAATAGAAAAAATCTTATTTAACCTGCATCATAACCTTAGTTATGATAGTGTAAATGCAATGTTAGATTTTGTAGACACAGTAGTTTTATCACCAGATATTACATTAGATGAAACAAATGAAATATTAGAAAAAAGTACAAAAAAACTGAGTATATACGGTTTTGGATACTTAAATGTGTCCTATTCTAAAAGAAAATTAAATACAAATTATTCAAAATATCACGATTTAGAAAATAAAAACAAATTAAATTTGAAAAATACAGAGTTTGATTTTATATCAATAGAAAATGAAGATGGAACTGTATTTTATTATAACGAGATATTCAGTGGTCTAAACGAAAACTATAATGATAACATTAAATATGTAATAATAAATTTATTTAATGTACCCGTAGATAAATTTTTAGACGGGAAGATAAAATATAAAGGATTTTTAGAAAAAGAAACTATTTATAAATTAAAAGGTGGTGAATAATATGTTTGAATTATTAGCACCAGCCGGTGACTTAGAGAGATTAAAAATTGCTTTTTTATATGGAGCAGATGCCGTTTATATAGGAGGACAAAACTATAGTTTAAGAGCGAATGCAAAAAATTTTTCTAATGAAGAATTGAAAACAGCAGTTGATTATGCTCATAACTTAAATAAAAAAGTATATATAACAGTAAATATAGTGTTCCATAATAAAGACTTGAATGGATTAGAAAAATATTTAAGATATTTAGCAGATATAAGTGTAGATGGAATAATTGCAAGTGATATAGCTGTAATAAGTTTGGTGAAGAAATTAAATTTAAATTTATTTATAGTATTATCAACTCAAGCAAGTGTATATAACGAATATAGTGCATTGTTTTGGAAAAATTTAGGAGTTAAACGAATAGTGCTAGCTAGAGAAACTTCTAAAAATGACATAAAAAGAATAATAGATAATACAAAACTAGAAACAGAAGTATTTATTCATGGGGCAATGTGCACATCTTTTTCTGGCAAATGCGTACTGTCTAATATAACTACTAATAGAGATGCTAATAGAGGCGGATGCGCTCAAGTGTGTCGTTGGTGTTTTGAAAATGATGACAAACCAGATTTTACAATGATGAGTAAAGATTTGAATATGATTAACCATATTGAAGAAATGATGAATATGGGAGTAGTTTCTTATAAAGTAGAAGGAAGAATGAGATCCATTTACTATATAGCTACCATAATTGGTACATATAGATCAATATTTGATTTAATAAAAGCAAAAAAATTAACTGAACCATTAAAAAAATATTATTTAGATATCCTAAATAGATGTGCAAATAGAGAATCAAAAGGACAATTTTTTGATAGTTTGCCAGATGAAACAGATCAATATTTTTCAGATAGAATGGAAGTAACTAATAAAGACTTTTTAGGAGTAGTATTAGATTACGATAAAAACAACAAAATTTTAACTATTGAACAGAGAAATAATTTTAAATTAGGTGATGAAATCGAGTTTTTTGGACCAAATAATTTATTACAAAGTTATAAAATAAGTAATATGTATGACAAAAACATGAATTCAATAACTGTTGCTCCACATGCACAAATGATAGTGAAAATTAAAACAGACATAGAATTAGAAAAATTTACTATGTTAAGACTTAAAACAATAGAAAAAGCAGATTATTAATCTGTTTTTTTATTGGAATCATGTAATATATACACATATCTATAAATAACTATATTAATATTGTATAAAAGTAGACATATTGTGTTATTTTTGATAAAATTTATTCAGAGGTATATATGAAAATTAATATTAAAGATGTAGTTATTGAAACATATATAAATTACAAAAGTATAAAAAATATTTATTTTAGAGTGGATGAAAAAAATAATTTAATAGTATCAGCACCTTTAAGAATGAAAGAAACAGAAGTAAATGCATTAATTAAAAAAAATGAAGAAGAAATATTAAATTTATATAACTTACAAAAACAAAAAAATGAGTATAATGAAAAATTTTACTATCTAGGAAAAGAATACGAAGTTAAAGTTGTAGAAAACTTACCTAAAGTAGGATTTAAGGATAATACTGTTTATACACCATCCGTTTCAAGTTTAGAAAAATTTTGGAATGAAGAATGTGTAAAGGTATTTACTGGAGAAGCAAATATCTGCAAAAAATGTTTTGTAAATTTACCAGAATTCAAAATAAAAGTACGAAAAATGAAAACAAGATGGGGTGTATGTCATACTAGAAAAAAAGAAATAACATTAAATACAGAATTATTAAAAAAAGATATTGAATTAATAGATTATGTAATAATTCATGAACTATGTCATTTTTTTGAAGGAAATCATGGAAAAGAATTTTGGGAACTGGTTAAAACTGCTTGCCCAAAATACAAAGAATATAAAAAGAGGTTAAAATTATGGAGTTAACAAGTGTAAATAACGAAAAAGTTAGATTATGGAGTAAATTAAAAACAAAAAAAACTAGAGATGACGAAAAATTATTTTTAATTGAAGGTGATCATTTAGTTAATATAGCATTAGAAAAAAATTTAGTAATTGATTTAATAACATTAAGTGATTCATATGATTTTGCAAACAAATATATAGTTACAGAAGAAATAATGAAAAAAATATCAAATCAAGTAACAATTAGCAAAGTAGCAGCAACAGTTAAAATTACAGATTGCAGCTTTAATGACTCCAATATAATAATATTAGATAATTTACAAGACCCTGGTAATTTAGGTACTATAATTAGAAGTGCAGTTGCTTTTGGTTTTGATAATGTATTATTGGGAAATGGAACAGTAGATGTATATAATGATAAAGTCATAAGATCATCTGAAGGAATGATATTTAATGTTAATATAAAAAAAATAGATATTCAAAAAACTATCCCTGAATTAAAAGAAAATGGTTATAAAATAATAGGTACCAATGTTAACAGCGGTAAAACAATAAACTTCTTTACCAAAGATAAATTAGCCATAGTTATAGGTAATGAGGGAAATGGTATGAACCCTGAAATACAAGTAGATGAACTTGTGAAAATTCCTATGAAAGAGGAATGTGAAAGTTTGAATGCGGGTATTAGTGCATCAATACTTATGTACGAGGTATATAATGGAAAATAAAATATATTTAGGAAAAATCACTAGTACACATGGTATAAAAGGGGAATTAAAAATAAAAAGTGATTTTGAAAAGAAAGAAAAAGTTTTTAAAAATGAATTTATAATATACATTAATGATGAAAATCATAAAATAACTAGTTATAGATCACATAAAGGTTTTGATATGATAACTATAGATGGAATATATGATATCAATGAAATTTATAAATATGTTTCTTCTGATGTATATATAAATAGAAATGATTTGAATTTAAAAGAAGATGAATATTTACTAAATGAATTAATTGGTTTTGATGTATTTGATGGTGAAGTTATATTAGGTAAAGTAAACGATATATTATATAGTCCAGCTCATAATTTAATACATGTTGTTGGTTATAATAATTTTTACATCCCATTTATAGAAAATTACATAGACCACATAGATGTAAAAAATAAAAAAATAGTAACCAATAATGGAAAGGATTTAATAATATGAAAATAGATATACTTACATTATTTCCAGAAATGTTTAACGGATTTAAAACTGAATCAATTATAAAAAGAGCAATCAATAATGATTACGTTTCAATAAACACAATAAATTTTAGAGATTATTCTAAATTAAGCAACAATCAAGTAGATGACACTATATACGGCGGAGGACCTGGTATGCTGCTTAGATGTGAACCTATTTTCGATGCAATTAATGACATTAAAACAGATGATAGTCATATAATAATATTGAGTCCTGAAGGTGCAACATATAATCAGCAAACAGCTAAAAAATTATTGAATTTTAAACATATAATTATTATATGTGGTCACTACGAGGGATTTGATGAAAGAATAAAATCATTAGCAGATGAAATAATATCTATAGGAGATTATATTTTAACAGGTGGAGAGATACCAGCGATGGCAATATGTGATTCAATTGTTAGGCTTCTACCAGGAGTAATCAATAAGTCAAGTTTAGACGTTGAATCTTTTGATGATGAATACTATGACTACCCATCGTATACCAAACCTGCTGAATACAATGGAATGAAAGTTCCAGAAGTCTTAATAAATGGAAATCATAAACTTATAAATGATTGGCGAGAGAAGAATCGCAAAAAAATAGAAAGATAGATATTATGAAATACGAAATTGTAGACACTAAAATAAGTGGAAAAGAATTTGATATGAAAATAGAAGAAGGCATAGCAATCTATCCTAAAATGTCAGAATTTAGTATAGATAAAATGATGCTTTATGATGAAAAAATTATAGAGTACACAATAACTCAAAAATTTTTAAAAAAATATAAAAAAATTATTAAATCATTTTTATTACTTGATGAAACCGGAGAAGATGGTATTGTTTCATTATTAGGTGATATTCAAAGAATAGAGGAAATTATTCTTAATAAATATAAAAAACATATGAAGATAGAAAAAATAAAGAAAATGTTAAAAGAACTCTATATTGTAGAACAAGAAACAAAAAAGAAATACACTTATATTTATAATTATGAACTTGAAAATACAATAAACAAAAGTAGATAAAAGAAATGTAGTATGATATAATTTTATATAAGAAGGTAGGTTAGTGATGAAAAAAAATTTGTTATTAAGTTTTATAGCTATAAGTGTAATCTTACTAATATTATTAATGATAGGATTATATGTATTTAGAAGTCATGATGTTATATTTGATTCTCAAGGAGGAACAAGTGTAGCAGCTGAAAAAGTTGTAAATGGAAATGTAGTAAGTGAACCAGATACTCCAGTATTATCAGATTACATATTTGATGGATGGTATTTAGATGGTGAAAAATATGATTTTACTAAAGAAGTAACAGAAGATATTACATTAATAGGAAAATGGAAAAGTATAATTATAGATGTTGAGTAAGTAATTTTGACAAATTAACAAAAATATTATATAATTGTAATCGTGTGGTGCATTATTCTAGTCGAAATTTCTGTTTGAAGATGAGGCTAAAAATTCATCATTTAAGTAATGAAGGATATTTGTATACTTGCTTTTTTCGCCCAGATTAGGGTGGGTATATGAATAATAATATTAGGTAAAATTATAATGGCATATAATCGTCGCCTAGTATATTCCAACTTAATTAAAAATTGCTTGTCGTGAGTGAAAACAGCGGATACTTAGTTGAAATTGTTTTTGCAAAAGCGAATAATAACAGGTAAAATTTTGTTTGGGAAATCCTCTAGAATGTTACAATGTAGATATTTTAAAGATTGAAGTACGGACTAAGTGGTCATCAAGTAAGTGAGCTGGTGACAGTCACTCGTTTTTCTGAAAGAGAAATCACCTGAGGGTAACCAAAGGATGTAAAACGTGGAAAACAAACTTGACCTAAGCCGTAAAATTTATTTAAAATATTACCACAACACTTTAATATGCATACATAGTTATGCATTTATTTTTGGAGAAATATGAAAGCAAAAAATAAAAAAAGAAAAGAAAGATTATGGATAGCAGCGATATTTGTTATTACCTTTATATTATCTGCATTATTTGGAGTTGTATCAAATATTGTAGTAAATTCATTTAGTACTTTTTACGCTATAATTGCAATGGTAGTAATAATATTAATAGGTGTGTTTTTTGATGTAATAGGAGTAGCTGTAGTATCTGATGCAGAACATTCACATCATGCAAGAGCAGCAAAAAAACATAAAGGTGCAAAAGAAAGTTTGTTTATGATTAAAAATGCGGCTAAAGTAAGTAATATAGCAAATGATGTAATTGGTGATATATGTGGTGTAATATCAGGTTCACTAGCTGCTGTTATAGCTATATCTTTATCAGTCACTTTTAATATAAATATAGTATTAATCAGTTTAATTGTAAG
Source organism: uncultured Muribaculaceae bacterium (assembly GCA_964371705.1). Taxonomy (GTDB): domain Bacteria; phylum Bacillota_I; class Bacilli_A; order RF39; family UBA660; genus CAKOSP01. The sequence goes on along the minus strand of CAYJNH010000002.1, from coordinate 15,153 downwards.
TAGTTTTGTAGCTTCTTTAACTGTAGGCGGAAAAGCAATTGGTAAATCATATGCTATAAAAAATTCTAAAAAAATAGTTGAAAAAGTAGGAAAAATAATACATATATTTTATAAATTTTAGTAGTTTACTACTATTTTTTTATGTTATAATAAATTTAAGGAGCATATATGAAGTATAAAGAACATAGACATCTAGGTATATATGGCATAGTTATAGAAAATAATAAAATTTTATTAATAAAAAAAGCAGCTGGTCCGTATACTGGTAAACTAGATTTACCTGGCGGTTCAATGGAATTTGGTGAAAGTCCTGAAGAAACATTAAAAAGAGAATTTTTAGAAGAAACTGGTTTAAATATACTAAAGCAATCTTTATTAGATGTAGCAACAGTCGTTCCTATTTGGGAAAATGAAAATGATATTTATAAAGTCCATCATACAGCTATATTCTACACTATTAATAAATACGAAAATGAATTATCTGAAAATATAGAATTAAGTAAGCAAAATAATGATTCATTGGGAGCAAAATTTTTTGATATAAACAAATTAAAAGAAAATGATATGTCATTATTAGCAAAACACATATTAAAAAAGGTGGTAGATAAAATATGAAAAAAATAAATATAAAAGATATTTTAGAAATATCAGCAATAGGAATTTTATTAATATTAGCAATTTTAAATCCAATAATAGCAGCTGGAACACTAGTTTTTTTAATTCCAATAAGTATTGTAAATAACAAAATATTTTATGAAAATAAAAAATCAGATATGTTTAAAATTTCTAGAGTTAGAAACAAAGATGGAGAAAAAAGCATATCTCAAAAAATGGGAAAAAGTATTATAAAAAGCTTTTTTATAAAAAACAAAAACGAGTATTTTTCTAAAAATCTTATCAATTTACTTGAAAACATGAACGAAAATGAAAAATATACAACTGTTAGCCAAGCAATAGTTTTACAAGGATTAAAAGAATTAGAAAAATTAGGTTATATAGAAAGTTTAGAAGTAAAAGGAAAAGCAAAAAAAGATACTTTTATAAATAGTTTACTTGAAAATGTAGGAACAGGAAATTTTTCTAAAATAGGAAAAAAACGAAAAAAATATAATATAAGTTTTATGCGCACAGATAAAAACTTGACAAAGGAAGATTCAAACAAAATATTAAAAAGAAATGAATTACCAGAAAATAAAGAAGATAATCCAGAATATTTGCATGCATTTCCATCTTCAGAAAAATTAAAAGAAATACAAAGTGCAAAAAAAGATCTTGAATCAATGCAACAAACAGTAAATATAATATCTGAATATAAACAAAATGAAAATATAAACCAAGAAGAAATGAGAAGATAAACATGACTACATTAATAATAACAAGCATACTGACAATTATAATCGCGTTAGGTCTAGATGTAAATTTAATGCTGGATGTTATAAAAAAATTTGCAGATGATGGTTACAAAATTAAACCATCTTCAGAAAAAGGAGACAAAGAATTAAATCCTCTAGTTATACTAGCTATATTCACTCCATTTATTAATATATTGCTTGCATTATATTTTACACTAGCTTTAAAGATGTCTTCAACTAGATTAATAAACTCAATTACAAGCAGTATGACAATTGAATATATGAATAAGATGGAACAAAAAATATATAATAAAAATCCTTCGAAGTTAAACGCATTAGTATTTCAATTTATCGCAGAAGAAAAACTTAAAACTGCAAAAACAATAACTTTTAACGACGATAAATCATATATAACATATGGTCAAGATAGTAAAACAGAAGAAATAGAAATATATGATCAGAGTTATGATTTAGCAGCATTTCAAGAACATCATTTAATAAATATGATTAAAGATCAAATTATAGAAAATGAGGAAAAAATAATCGAACTCACTAAAGATATAGAGATGCTTCAAAAAGAATTGATAAGAAGAAGAGGAGAACGTAAAAAATAATTGTGTTTTCAGTTAATTTATGTTATAATCTATAAGACCCAAGAAAAATAATCCGCTGGAACCTTACAAGATTATTGGTTAAAAAAATAGAAGAAAGGATGGTTAATTTATGAATTTAGTAGATAAAATTAACAAAAAACATATTAGAACTGATATTCCTGAGTTTAGAGTTGGGGATACTGTTAAAGTTGATGTATGGGTAAAAGAAGGAAAAAAAGAAAGAATCCAAGCTTTTGAAGGACTTGTAGTTTCTAAAAAAGGTGGAAGTGTTTCTGAAACATTCACAGTAAGAAAAATATCTGGTGGTGTAGCTGTTAAAAGAATTTTTCCAGTTAATACTCCAACTATAGACAAAGTTACTGTAGTTAGAAAAGGTTTACTTAGACGTGCTAAACCTAGATTTATTGATGATTTATTCAATAATAAAGGCAAAGATTATAAAGTTAAGGAAAGAAATTAAGGTCTTTCCTTTCTTTATTTAAGTGAATATAATGAAAGAAAAAGTAAAAGGGGCACTACCATATATAATTATATTAGTAGTAGTGATAGTAATAAGATTTTTTATTGTAACACCTGTTAGAGTTAATGGTCCTAGTATGAACGAAACATTATCAGATGGAGACATACTTATATTAAATAAATTAGATAAAAAATATGACAGATTTGATATAGTTGTATTATCAAGTAATGTAGTAGGCGAAGCTGCTATTAAAAGGGTGATTGGTTTACCTGGAGAAACAGTTGAAATACAAAACGGAGCTGTTTATATTAATACAAAAAAATTAGAAGATCCTTACAATAATATAAATCTTGAAGACTTAGAAAAAACAAAATTAAATAATAATGAATATTTTGTCATGGGAGACAATAGAGAAGTATCTTTGGACTCAAGATATTTTGGCGCAGTGAATGAAAAAGATATAGAAGGAACTGCTCACTTAAGATTATTTCCTTTTAACGAAATAGGGATGATTGATTAAGAGGTAATATGTTTTATAATGCGAAAAATAACAATATAAAATTAGATGATATAGATATTGATTATGTTACTTTTGGGATAGGAGAAAAAACACTAGTAATTATACCTGGTTTAGCAGATAGTTTGAAAAGTGTTCAAAAGTTAGCTAACTTTTATGCGCTTATGTATAAAGAATTTGCTAAAAATTATAAAGTATATATATTCAGTAGAAATAATATTTGTAAAGAAAAATATACTACTAAACTGATAGCAGAGGAATACAGTAAAGTTTTTGCTCAATTGCAACTAAAAAATTTAAATATAATTGGTATTTCTCAGGGTGGTATGATAGCTCAGTATTTAGCAATAAATCATAGTGAATACATTAATAAACTTGCTCTAATAGTCACAACTGCAAAAGCTAGCGATGAAACTAATGCTGTAATTGATAACTGGATATCATTAGCAAAAGAAAATAAATTAGATGAAGTATTTAATGATACAATGGATAAAAGTTATGTTAATAATAAAATAAGACCTTTTTATTTTATTATAGATAAAATGATTGATGAAAAAAACAAAAACAAATTTATTCTAAATGCTGAGTCTTGCAAAGTGCACAACACTTTAAATGAATTATCAAAAATAAAATGTCCAACTTTAATTATCGGAGGAAGAGTAGACAAAATAATTGAATACAATTCATCGATAATATTATCAAAGCACATTAAAAATAGTACAATAAAAATATATGATAATTTAGGTCATGCTTTATATAATGAGTCAGAAAATTTTAGTAATGATATAATAAATTTTTTTAACTAAACAACACATTTTACATAAATACGTATAAATTGTGTTGTTTTTTTATGATTAGTGATATAATTAAACTATAAAGTATATAGTTTAAGGAGAGAAAATGAAAACAAAATATATTACATTTGCCGTACCTAGTTATAATTCAGAAGATTACCTAGAAAGATGTATTGATTCTTTATTACCTGGCGGAGAAGATGTTGAAATCATTATTATAAATGATGGATCCAAAGATAACACTGCAAAAATAGCAGATAAATATGCAAAAAAATATCCAAAAATAATTAAAGCTGTTCATAAAGAAAATGGCGGTCATGGTTCAGGAGTAAACGCAGGAATCGAAAATGCAACTGGTTTATATTACAAAGTAGTTGACTCAGATGATTGGGTAGATAATGAGGCATATTTAAAATTACTCGAAGAAATTAAAAATTCAGTAGAAAAAAAAGAAAATATAGATTTATTTATATCAAATTATGTTTATAATAGATTACATGAAGGAGTCTCACATACAGTAAATTACAAAAATTTATTTAAATCAAATGAAATATCTTCATGGAATGATATAGGAAAATTTAGAACAGGACAGTATTTAATAATGCATGCCTTGACATATAAAACACAAGTGTTAAGAGAATCTAAAACTGTTTTACCAAAACATACATTTTATGTAGATAATATTTTTGCTCATAACCCATTACCATATGTGAAAAAAATTAAATATTTAGACTTAGATTTATATCAATATTTTATTGGTAGAGAAGATCAATCTGTAAATGAAGAAACAATGATAAAAAGAATTGATCAGCAGTTTAAAGTAGCTAAAATAGTCATAGATTGTCATAATATTGAAAAAATAAAAAAAGATAATCCTAAATTAGCAAAATGTATGACCAGAAATATATCTATCATGATGACTATATCATCTGTATTAAGTTCTTTATCAAAAAATAAAGAAGATAGGGAAAAAAGGAAAGAATTATGGAACTATTTGAAAGTTAAACATGAACATATATATAACGAACTAAGATTTAGATCAACTAATGTATATTTAATGTTGCCATACCCGATAAATGATTTTGTAGGAGTACACGGATATAGATTAGCAAAGAAAAAATTTATGTTTGCATAAAAAAACATTGTTATACAATGTTTTTTGTTTGATAAAATTTATTTATAAAAAATTCTGGGTTACTAAAAGTTTCAAATACTAATACTTGATTATTTTCAAGTGTAATAGTTAGTTCAAATAAATTATTAAAATTATAACTTTTTTCATCCGGAGTCCAAGAATCTAACAAAGATTTAGAAATAGTAAAGGATAATGGATTGCCAGAAAATAATAAAGTTGAAAGTAAAAAATTAGCGTGTTCATTATCTTCAGGTTTATAAGGAACTTTATTCATAATTACTTTAGAAACAAAGGCAATAGATTTGATATTTTCGTGATTAATAGATATATTCATAGGATTACCATTTAATTTATATCTTATGTTCATAATTTTTTTATTATAATCATTAGCCAGCAGCATAAAAGTATTATAATTAATTTCTTTTATTCCCATTACAAATTCAGAAAATAAATAATCATTTTTATCTATATTTTCAGTTTCTTTAATAAAAGGATTATCTTGAGTAACAACTTTTTTTTCTTGAGTCTTAAAAAATAAATGTAGTACTAATAATATGAAAGCTAATGTATAAAGATAAAAACCGACTTCTAAATTAATTGTAGCTCCGATACCATCATATTTCAAAACATTATAAGTCCCTAAAAATGAATATATATATCCAGCAATAGCTCCAGCAAACGATATATAATATAATATTTTAATCTTTCTTAAATAAGAAAAAATAAATACAGAACTACACAATATAACGATGTTGACACCTTTTATTTCAAATGTATTTAAAAGTACATATTCTGATGCATCAAAAGATGAAACAATATAAATATACTTATTAAATAAAGAAATAAGTAGAGTTACTAAATAGCAATACACTACTGTGTTTTTAATATTAGTTTTCAATATAACCACCACTATAATAATAACACATAAGTAAACAAAAAGCAGTATTGTTTTTATATAATATATAGTTACATAAAATTTAATATGTGGTATAATACTAAAGGCAAAGAAAAGATAGGAAATAAAGTGTATGAATAGTGAAGATAAAATTGTTGAATGGGCTATAAAGTTACAAAGTATCGCGCAGATAGGTTTAACTTATCAAAAAAATGTATTTGATAAAGAAAGATACGAAGAACTACGCAATATAGCTTCGGAAATGATGAGTATAAAATCAGGAATTTCTTTAGATAAAGTAGAAAAATTATTTTGTAATGAAATAGGTTATCAAACACCTAAACTAGACACTAGAGCTGCAATATTTGAAAACGGAAAAATATTATTAGTAAAAGAGTATGATGGAAAATGGGCTCTTCCAGGTGGTTGGGTTGATGTAGATATATCAGTAGGCGATAATATGATTAAAGAAGTTAAAGAAGAAGCAGGATTAGACGTTACAATAGATAAAGTAGTTGCAATTCATGATAGAGAAAAACACAATAAACCTATATATGCATACAAAATATGTAAAGTATTTGCAATTTGCACTAAAATTTCTGGAGAATTTAAAGAAAATCATGAAACGGTGGAAAGTAAATATTTTAATATAAATGAAATAGAAAATTTAGCAGAAGAAAAAAATACCTTAGAACAAATAAAAATGTGTTTTGATGCTTATAATAATGACAATTGGAAAACAATTATTGATTAATAAATATAATAAAATATTCATAATAGAGTATTTTTATTTTTTTTAATATGATAAAATATTATAAAAAAGGAGATATATGAAAATAATATTTAATGACAATATAAAACTTACAGACATCAAAGTATTTGCATGTGTTCCAGGTGCAGGCAAGACTTTTCTTACATCATATAGTGATGAATACGTAGATATTGATAGAATAAGATCTAATTATACTCATAATAGACCAGTTGATTTTTCAGTGGAAGAACATGAAAAATTAAAGGGTGGTGACAATACTTTACCAGAAACTATAGAAAGAAAAAAAGCAGCACTGAACTATATTAAGAATGTAATTTTAGAAAATCTTAATGCAGGTAAAAAATTGCTTATAACTCCATCACCAGATATAGTTAATTATATTATTGAATTAAAAATTCCATATTGTTTAGTATATTTTGATATAAATGATAATGATTTAATTAAAAAAAGGCTACATAACAGAGGAAATAAACAAAAATTTATAGATAAAAACTGTGAAGATAACATAGTAAAAATGTACTATAAAATGAATTCTGAAGATCAAAAGCCATCAGTCAAAATAGAATTATCAGGAAATGAGTATTTAACAGATATTCATAAAAGAATAAAAAATTAAATGTGAATATACAGGAAGAAAAGATATTTTAAAAAGTATATAATAATAGTTAGGTGGTAACATGATTAGTAAAGAAAAAGAAGTGCGAAAAGAGTTAATAGCATTAAGTGAAGAAAAATATAAAGTATTTGCTTCATCATTAATACCAGGAATTAATAATTTGATAGGAGTTAGAATTCCTGAGATAAGAAAAATAGCTAAAAAAATGGTTAAAAATGATGAAATAGAATATTTAAATAATGCAAATGATATATATTTTGAAGAAACTATGTTAAAAGGATTTATAATAGGAAATTTAAAAGAAGATATTGAAATAGTTTTAAAACAAGTCGAATTATTTATTCCTAAAATATCAAATTGGTCCATTTGTGATAGTTTTTGTAGTGAACTGAAAATAGTTAGAAATTACGATAAGAGAGTATGGGAATTTTTAGAAAAATACTATACTTCTAATAAAGAATATGAAATTAGATTTGCAGTAGTATTAATGTTATTTCATTTTATAAAAAAAGAGTACATAGATGATATATTGCATGTATGTGACACTATTAAAAATGAAGAATATTATGTAAAAATGGCAGTAGCATGGTGTTTATCAATATGCTATGTTAAATTTCCGAAGCAAACACATAAATATTTATTAAATAATAACCTAGATGATTTTACGTTTAACAAAGCAATTCAAAAAATCAGAGAATCATTTCGTGTAGATAAAATAACAAAGGAAGAGTTAAATAAATTAAAAAGAAAGAAAGTATAATATGAATTTTGAAGAAAAATATAAAATAATAAAAAATAATGATGAAAACTACGATTCAGCATTTTTTTATGCAGTAAAAACAACTGGTATATATTGTAAACCATCTTGTAAATCAAAGTTACCTAATAAAGAAAATGTAGAATTTTTTGATAATTCTGATTCAGCTATAAAAAAAGGCTATAGACCATGTAAAAGATGCCGAAGCGATTTGATAGAATATAAACCTATGAAAGAGCTAGCAAAGATGCTGAAATTAAAAATTGAAAATAATTATACTGAATACGAACTATTAGATAATACTATAAATAAATTAGGGATATCTAAAAAAAGAGTGGTGGAAATATTTCAAAAAGAATATGAAATTACACCAAATCAATATTTAAATAATATAAGATTAGAACAGTCAAAAAAACTATTAATAGAAACTGAAGACAGTATAATAAACATAGTATACTCAGTTGGATTTGGGAGTAGTTCAGCTTTTTATAAAACGTTTAAAGATAGTTGTAATTTAACACCAACAAAATATAGAAAGGAAAACAAAAAGGCGAAATGATGAAAGGTTATGCAGTATATAAAACAAATTTTGGTTTGATTAAAGTATCATATGAAGAAGATAATGTAGTATACTTAAAAAAATTAAAAGAAGACCCTAAAGATTATGGTGAAAAAACAAAATTTACAAATGAAGTTATAAACCAATTAAATCAGTATTTCAAAGGAGAAAGAAAAACATTCGATTTTAAATATAAATTAAGTGGTACTGAATTTCAAATGAAAGTTTGGAAAGCTTTATGCACAATTCCATATGGTGAAACTAGAACATATAAGGAAATAGCTACTATAGTAGGCAATGAAAAAGCAAGTAGAGCTGTAGGTATGGCTAATAACAAAAATCCTATAACAATAGCAGTTCCATGTCATAGAGTTATCGGATCAAACAACAAATTAGTAGGCTACGCAGGCGGTTTAGATATGAAGGAAGTTCTGTTAAAAATGGAAAAAGAAAGCAAATGATAATTAGCGCTACAAGAAGAACTGATATTCCAGCACAGTATGGACAGTGGTTTTTAAATAGATTAAAGGATGGATATGTTTTAATACAAAATCCATATAATCCAGAAAGATATTCAAAAGCTATATTAACAAAAGAAGCTGTTGATATTATAGTTTTTTGGACCAAAAATCCAATACCTTTCTATAAATATTTGGATGAAATAGGTAAAATGGGATATATTTATTATTTTCAGTTTACTATAACTCCTTATGATAAAAGCGTTGAAAAAAATTTACCAAGTAAAAAAGAATTGCTAGAATCTTTTATATATTTAAGTAATAAAATAGGAAATATCAAAATGGTATGGAGATATGATCCAATTATTATTAACGATAAATTTACTATTGAATATCACGAAAAACTATTTAAATATATGGCTAATAAATTAAAAGGATATACAAATAGATGTATTATCAGTTTTGTAGATGATTATAAAAATGTTACACGAAGAATGGGTGGCAATCCAGCTAATTCATTAACAATTGATAAGATACATATATTAGCAGAAAAGTTTTCTAAAATAGCTTCAGAAAATAACATGAAATTATATACTTGCAGTGAAGCAGTGGATTTAACTATATATGACATTAATAAAAGTGCATGTATAGACAAAGAATTAATTGAAGAAATACTTAATATACAAATAGATGTAAAAATAGATAAAAACCAAAGAGAAGAATGTAGATGTGTAGAGAGTATTGAAATTGGAACTTACAACTGTTGTAATAATGGTTGTAATTATTGTTATGCATTAAAAAGCGAAAAAAGTTCATTAGAAAACATAAAAAATCACAATCCTAATTCACCTTCATTAATAGGTGATGTACCTCAAAACGCTATTATAACTAATAGAGAGACTAAAAGTGTGAAAAAAGCGCAAATGTCATTATTTTAATAAAAAACATTGGTACTAAGAATTAAAAATGATATAATGTGAGTAAGTAATAAGGTTAAGCATTAACAAAATAAAAGAGGAGAAAGATATGAACGATAAAAAAAGATGTTTTTGGTTAGATGGTTCTCAAATATATCAAGATTATCATGATAATGAATGGGGAAAAGAAACGCATGATGATAACAAATTATTTGAAATGCTGACATTAGAAGCCTTTCAAGCAGGTATATCTTGGATTACTATACTAAAAAAAAGAGAAGCATTTTTAATAGCCTTTGATAACTTTATACCTAAAATAGTTGCTAATTACAATGAAGATAAAATAGAAGAGTTACTAAATAATGAAAAAATTATTCGCCATAAAGGAAAAATTTTAGCTGCTATTAATAATGCAAAATTATTTTTAAATATACAAAAACAGTATGGCAGTTTTGATAATTTTATATGGAGTTATGTTAACAATACACCTATTATAGGTCAAAGATCAATTAATAATGAAACCGTAGCTACAACTGAAATATCAGAAAAAATAAGTAAAGATTTAAAAAAATATGGTTTTAAATTTTTAGGGCCAACAACAGTATATGCTTTCATGCAAGCAACTGGAATGGTTAATGATCATACTCCAGATTGTTATTTGCATTTTAGTAATCAAATAAAACCATAAAAGAAAAAATAACGGAGGAACAAATGAGAGAAATAGAATTGAAATTTAAAGTTAATAGTGTAGCCGATGTTATAAATATGCTGCAAGAAATTAGTGAACCACTAAATCAAAAAGATACAGTATATGTATTAGATTTAAATAATGTAAAAAGCACTGAAGGATCAGTTTGGTTAAGAGTTAGAGACACAAACGGTGTAGTTGAATTAAATCTAAAAAAACAAAGTTCTAAAAAAATGGAATCAAAAGAAATAGAATTTGAAGTAAATTCATATAAAAAAGCAAATGATTTTCTTGAAGCATTAGGATATCAAAAATGGGTAGAAGTAAATAAAGTTAGAAAACATGCCAAATATAAAAATTGTAATATTTGTATTGATGAGGTAGAAAAGTTAGGTACTTTTATTGAAATTGAAATGTTAATTGATGAAGAAGATAATATTGATTATGAAAAAAAGTTATTAGATATCGCTAAAGAGTTAAATATCGACATCACCAATAGAGTAGATAGTCATTATGACACAATGATAAGCGAACTAGACAACTTGTAATAAGTATATAAAGGAGAATCTATGATAAGAATTTATTTAGAAGATATAGTAGGAGGAGCACCTGACTTTTTATTAAATAATACAGATCAAACTGCTATTACATTTAATGATTTAGAACAATATGGAGGGGTGTAGTGGATGAACTTAATAAAAATGAGGTAATTGCATGTTTGGAATTAAACAGACATCAAACAGAGCTTTTTTTTGAAGAACATCAAAGTATTTTTCAAGAATGTATAATAAGCGGAAACAACGGTATTCAAGCAAAAAAGTTGAATCTTGAAGAATATATTGGATCAAAAATTTATGGCCACATTTCAGTGCCTGTATTAAAAGCTTTGTGGAATAAAGAAGCAATTGGTACACTACTTTTAAATATAGAAAAAAATAAAGAACTTAATAAGTCATCAGAATTCAAAAGAATAAAAGCTAATACAAAGCAAACATAAACAATGAAAAATAATTAAAAGCATTTAATAAGAAAAGAAGGATAATTATGAACGATAAAGTAGCAATAATAGAAATTGGTAGTACAAATACTAAAACAAACATATATAATTTAAATAAATTAGAAAAAAGTAATAACTGCACAATAGAATTTAAAAATAATTATTATAAAAAAAATAAAATAGAGCAAAGTGATTTAAATAAATTGTGTGGTGTGATAGAAAAAGCAATTAATGTTACAAAGAATGTTAAACTATATGGATGTAGCATATTTAGAAATATTACAAGTGAAGAATTAGATGAAATAAATAAAGAAATTCTGAAAAAGTATAATCTTACTATAGAAGTAATTACACAAGAAGATGAAGCAAAATTTACAGCATTAGGTTGCTATGCAAATTTAGATTATAAAGAAAATTTATGTATATTTATAGGCGGTGGCGGTTCTACTGAATTAATATTTGTAAAAGATAACAAAATAATTAAAGAGACGCATTTTGATTTTGGTGTAGTAGATATAACTAGAAAGTTTAATACATTAAAAGAAGACATTCCTAAATGTACTTTTGATGAAGTTAGTAATTATGTTGCTGATTTAATAGGAGATATAAACCTTAACAGCGATGTATTGATATTAGCAGGAGGGGATCATCTATATTGGTATAATAATGCAAAGTATAATTTGTTGAAAAATGATATATATATTTCTGAAAATCAGAAATATATGTTAACTAAAGATATGAGTGATAAATATGATAAAGATGCATTAGTAACATCACTTGATCAAATAAGAAACAATAGTGATAATCCGTTATGGTTTGACGGGTCTAGAGCAATGAAAGTAATTACAAATGTTATATCAAATAAAATAAATGCAAAATATATAATTCCAACAAAAATTAATATGGAACAAGGATTAATTAATAACTTAATAAAGAAAGAAACTAAATAATCACATATATTACAAAAATAAAACAATAAGTTAAAAAAAGAAAAGGATGATAAATATGAATTTAGAAAATAAAATAAAAAAAATAGAAGAAAGAAATAAACAAGTTGAATTAAATAAATCATGGGAAACAAGTTTAACAAGAAGAATAAGTATAATGATTTTAACATACATAGTGGTTGTTAGTTATTCTTATTTAATAAATAAAAATAACAATATTTTTTTAAGTTCTTTAGTCCCAGTTATTGGTTTTACGCTGTCAACATTATCGTTAAAATTAATAAGAAAAATATGGGAAAAGTGATTTACAATTAATTTTACAAAACATTTTCCTTGTTGGAGTATCAATTGGCGCAGTACTTATTCAAAATTTTGCAAACAAGTATCCAGAAAAGTTATCTTCTATTTCTTGTTTCGGTGGCTATGATATAAATAATTTCGATTTAGCTATACAAAAAGAAAACTGAAAAGTACAAGGATTAATGATGTTAAAGGCTTTGTTTTCTATTAAATGGTTTGCACAAAGTAACAAACTAATTTCAGCCTATACACCACAAGCACAAGAAGAATTCTATCAAATGAACATTAAGTTTCCTAAAAAATCATTTGTGTATTTTGCTAGATTAAATAATATGGTAAATAAACATACTACAAAAAGGGAATATCCAGTATTAATCGGGTGTGGATACAAAGATATTCCAATGGCATTAAAAGCAATTGAAATGTGGGATAATTTAGAACCTGACAGCGAAGTAATAGTTTTTAAAAATGCAGGGCATCTTGTAAATATGGATCCATCACATGAATTTAATAAAGTAGTAATAGATTTTATTTTACGAGCAAAATAAGTAAAAGAAAATAATAAAAATGTCTTATGAAGATTTTAATTTATCACAAGACAGAACTCTAGCTGATATGAAAATAATATCAAAATTTTAAAAAGGCTTTAAAGATAAAAAATTATTAAAATTTTTAATAATCAGAAAAAATAATCGAAATGATTGAAAAAGGAGTTAAAATGAAAACTATAGAAGAATATATTAAACAATATCAAGGTAAGGAAATTGAAAATATAAGTAATGGTGGTAGTCCAGCATTTTTAGTCGATAAAGATTTAATATTGGTTAAGTATGGTTCGCCAAACAAATATGGCCTAGCAAGGGAATCTGCTGAAAAAGTTATGCAAGCAGTAAATTTTAAAAATGCCCAGGGAATAAAAACTCCAAAACATCATGCTATACATAGAGTTGAAGTTAGAGAATATAATTATTGTTTAGTATTACAAGAAAAAGCAAAAGGAATAAATTTGAATGAATATTCATACTACAAAAATGATATTAAAACTCAATATGACTTGATGAATGAATTTGTTTCCATGCCAGATTTTCACATTGATAAAGCTATATCGGACATATGTAGATTATTTAACATGGGTATAGAATTAAAAGGGAAAAATATTTTTTATGATAATTCCGTAATTGATGGAGGTTTTACATTCATCGATTTTGTTGTAGGAGATAAAAAAGAAATAAATTTCACATCATGTAAAGATATAAATAGTCTTACTAAATATTTAGGATTTTTAAAAACTCCATATATACCCAATTGGAGCGAAGAATATACGGATGAAGAAAAACTATATAGTGAACAATTTTGTTTAATAATGAACACCCGAACTTTTAAAAGTTTAGAAAGAGTAATTCCAAATTTTGAGATATATAGAAGAGATATTTTAAGATCTTATAACGAAAAACAATTAAATAATTTACATGATAGTGGAGTTGAATTCGATAATCTTAATTTAACACCCGATGAATTATTTGTTTTTGAAGAAAAATGTAAAAATATAGTGAAAGAGTCTGTTAGAGAATATCTAAAAGGAAATATTAGTATTTCAGATATAAAGATGAACAAAATAAGATTAGACTTGGAATACAATTTCATGTTTGATAATTGGGAATATAACAAAGGCAACACTTTAAAATTAGAGGACTTTAATGACAATTACGAATACAAAAGAGAAAGTAACTACATGTTGCAGGATACTTTAAAAATGATGTTTAATTCTGCTGTTGAAACAAATGACTACGAATTACAAAAAGTACAATTTTATGATTGTTATGAAAAAATATGTGATTTAAAACAACAAAATGAAAATAAAAAAATGTAGAATCTTTTCGTGAGAGTTTAATAATAGATAAAATATTAGTCCCAGTAAATTCTATATAAAGTCGTAAATATACTTTTTTATAAAACAATACAAAATAAGTATTAAATTATTTTGCCAGTGAGACAATATTTTTTTTATGAAAAAGAAGTATTCAAGAAATCAGGAGGAAATATATTGTTTCCAATGGTTCCTTCAAAAAAATCACTTTTAAAAAGTAGAGAAAACTTCCAAAAATACATTTCCACGATTAAGTTCCTATTTTCATTAAAAAGGAAACTTACTAAAAAAATTATTGTATAAATCAAATTACAGATGTATAATAAGCATCGGAGGAATATTATGAATAAATTTTTAAAAACTAATTTACTTTTAATTACTGTATTTACATTTATGTTAATTGGTAGTGACAAAGTAAATGCAGCATCTTTATTTTTTGAAGATGAAACAGGAGTTATAAAGATAACTGAACTTAATATGGGTGATTTGCCCTATAATACGTCAGTTA
>CAYJNH010000001.1:0-62100 GCA_964371705.1 uncultured Muribaculaceae bacterium | reverse complement strand
GATGAAGTAGGAATTAAACCTCCTGAAGCCCATTTATTATTATGAGTTTCGTACTCATCTATTATTCCATTAATAATATTTTCTTCATTAATAATTAGTTCACTACCATAGTTTACTCCATCAAGAGATGCATACAAACCTGTTTCCCTATTTACTGTTAATCTAACAAAATCAACTGTTGCATCTAATGATGATGAAAACCATGCATATGTTACAACTATTAATATTAATCCGACACAAAAAGCAAAAATTAATAATATATTAAAATTAATCTTTCTCCTTTTTATGTCTAATTGCTTTTTATTTTTTTTATTTTTATTACTAGCCATTTTTTCCCTCTATAACTAAGATTAAGGAGTAACCATTAGGTTACCCCTTTATATCCTAATTTATTTTATTTACGAATATTATTACATCAATAATGATTAGATTATGGTGTAAAGTCAGCTTCTGTAAATTTTTGTTTTGTAAATCCAAAGTTAACAAGTATTTGTTTTCCTTCAGTAGCAAGATCCATATTATCTAAATCGTTACCTTCTAAGTAAACGTATACTCTTATTTTTGTTATACTATTTGGTGCTAAAGTCATGAATGCTGGTCTATCATTACCTGCTATCATTTTTTCAGCATCAGTAAATGTTTCTACATTTTCTACGCTTGTACCAGCAGCAACTGGATCAAATGTATTGTGCCCATCATAGATATCAAATCTAGCTGCAGAATTAATTGGAGCACTTACTGCCCAAGTATCTAATTCTAGATCATTAGCAAATGTAGTATATCCTGGTTCAACGTTTCCATCAGTAAAGTCTCCGTCTGCTCCTGTATCTGGAGTAGAAACATTACATTGGTCGTTAGTATATACTGAAGCTCCAGCTGCATCAGCAGATCTGTTATCACAGTATGTATTAAACCAAGTTATTGCATTAGTTTCATGTTTTCTTTCGTTTGGTTCATAAATAACAGCGTCGTTACAAATTGAAGTAACTCCTCCACCAGTAGTACATGAAATACCACCAATTAAGCTTCCATCTTCACTTGTTCCGTTAACACGCCCTATTTGTGCAAATGCTATACGAACTGAATTTTCAATACCGTGACTAGCTGCACCAATATATCCTAAATCATCTCCATCAGCATTAGTAGTACCAGCCTCAGCAACTGCTACACCTGAATCAGTAAGTAAATAAATATCTTCTTCATCAGCTGGGTTATATTCTTCAATATATTGAGCTCCAGTAAAGTTTTTAATGAATAAATCGAATGCAACATATCCATCAACTTCATTATAAATTCCACTGTCAGCAGTTTCTTCTACATTGTTTGCTAATCTATCAGCAACAAGTCTAAATCCACCACCTGTGTGAGTATAACTTCCTCTTTCAAAAAGTTCCATTGTAGAAGAAGTTGCATCAACAGTTCCTACTGTTGATATTGGTTTTAATCCATTTCCACCCCAGCTATTTGTATGACCATCATACACTTGGCTTGGAGTAGCTGCTGCATCATCATAAGCAGTCCATGTTCCTTCATTTAAAGTAACAGTTTCTCCCCATTCAAGTCCATTTAATGATATTAGTAGGTTATCAGTTGAAGCGATTTCCACTTGAAATTCGCTTACTGTTACTTCTTGTAACCCAATAAACCATGCATAAGTAGATACAATTAAGATAATTGCACTAAACCCAGCAAATATCAAGATATTTTGGACTTTTTTCGTTTTTTTACTTTTATTACGCATATTTTCCTCCTATATCTTTCTATTATGCTTCATATATTTGTTTACTGAATCCAAAGTCAACAGTTATTTGTTTTCCTTCGATAGCCCAGTCATAGTTATCTACGTCTTGACCTTCTAAGTAAATATATACTCTTATTTTTGTAATACTGTTTGGTGCTAAAGTCATAATTGATGGTCTTTCATCAGCATTTAATATTTTTTCACTATCTGTAAATGTATCAAAAGCTTCTAAAGTTGCATCTCCAGCATTTGGATAAGCAGTTGTTCCATCAGGCATTGTAGCTGGTACTTCTGGTACAGCTAAACCGTTATATCCACCATCATAAATGTTAACATCCATGTCAGATGAAATATCTGTTGCTACTGCATATGTTGGAGCAGCAGTTCCATCAGCTATTGCTACACAACCTTTAGCTGTAAACCCAGCACCAGTTGGAGCAGTTGCAGTTCCTCTATAACCACAGTTATTATTATAGTAATTAATTGCACCGTCTACGTGAGCAGTATCATTTGGTTCCCAAATACTTGCAGTTCTACAAATACCAGTAACTACACCAGCTTCACTTGTACAAGAAATTCCTGTAATAGTTGCAGCATCAGTTTCAGTACCTTTAACACGTCCTACTTGAGCAAATGCTACACGAACAGAATTTTCGATTCCTGAAGCTTCTCTAATTGCATCTTCTGCAGCATCAGTTGTTCCACCGTTATCTCCTGTTAATGTAACGGCTACATTTGATTCGTCTATTAAGTAAATAGCTTCTTCATCAGCTTGATTTAAAGCTTCTATATATTGTGCTCCAGTATAATTTTTAACAAATAAGTCAAAAGCAATATATCCATCTACTTCATCTACTGGTTGGTGACCAGCAGTACCAGTATCAGCATCTACATGATTTTGTACTTGACTTGCCATTAATCTTGTTCCATATGGTGGTGTTGGACTTAAACTAGCTTTTTCATACATTACTAATCTTGAAGAAGCAGTGTCCATTTGACCTACTGATGACACTGGTATTAATCCAACTGGATCATTTACACCATCTCCGTCAGTGTCAGTATCAAGTCTACCAGTCCATGAATTTGTGTTTCCTACATATGCACTTGTTCCAGTTACATCTTCAATTGTATCTGGATCAATATTTATTGTATCTGACCAATCAGCTCCGTTAAGTGATAGTTCTAAACTATCAACAGCAGCGATTTTAACAGTAAAATCTTCTACTCTTACTTCGTCAAGACCAATAAACCATGCATAAGTTGAAACTATCAAGATAATCGCAGTTAACGTTGTTACTGCAGCTAAATTTCTTACGTTTCTTTTTTGTTTTGCGTTTCTTTTTTGCATAACTTCTCTCTTTCCTCCTATTTTTCGACTATTTCTGAATTGAATTCCATGTGTAATTTAATTTCACCACCAATAATATTATTAGTTGTTTCAGGATCTGAACCTTCAAGCCATATTACAATAGTATATTTTGTAATATCACCTGGTTTGAAATCCTTGTTTTCATCAAATACTACTCGTTTATCAGAATCAAAAGGCACTGTTCCTTCTTCAGGATCTCCGGAAGCAGATTCTTTCGCATAAGTGATTGACTCACCATTCTTGTAAACTTTAATTCTTACAGCCTCGTCAACATTTTTTATAACATCATCAATAAGTATTTCAGAATAGTAATCAGTTGCAGCTTCTCCTGTATTTTCGATATAGAATGTATAAGATATATAGTTATCTCCATTATTAGAACCGCCCCCATGCGAATCTAAGTCAGCAGGTAACCATAACTCTGCTACATTATCGAAAGTATCAATCGACTCTGCAATCAACTCTGATCTGTATGTTTTATAATTAGGATCATCATATATGATTAAACCTTTCTCATAAAACGAATTCTTATCGAGCGTTATGGTAAAATTACCACTATTATAAACAAAACCAATTACTAAGTACGAAAATATAATGGCAAGAATAATTATTACTATAGCTAGCTTTGCTATTTTTAGTAACTGCTTATCCCTTCTTATTTTTTTCGCATCGATTGTAAATTTACTTTCTTCCATATCCATCAATCTCCTTGATATCAACAAGAGATATATATTTACTCTCTAACTTGTATTGACATCTTATCTATAATACAACTTTATTATATAAAATTATGTATTGATAGTCAATATATATTGTTGCTTTTTGTCGAATAAAAATGTAAAGCGTAATATTAGCTTAATAATAGCAACATGTCAAATTGTTTTTGTGTAAAATTTTACGTTTTTTATATAGTATTTACGTTTTTTATATTGATATATGTACATTATATATATATAATTAAAATGTAAAAAGGAGTTAATATGAAAAAACGAGTTAGATTATTATTTTTGTTTGTATCGATGGTAATTACTCTTAGCATGATAAGTAGTACATATTCTCGGTATGTTGCTGATACAACTGGTAATGTAGATGTATCATTATCTAGATGGCAAATACTAGTTAATGAAACGGATATAGTTCAAAATTCTACTTCTACTATTGAATTTACTCCTACTATTGAAACTAATAATAATGTAAGTAGCAACAAACTTGCTCCTACATCAACTGGATACTTTGATATAGAAGTTGACCCAACTAATGTTGATTTATCATTTAGGTATAACATTGAATTATCTGCTGTAAGCACTGAAGTACCAGATTTTATAATAAATAAATACGAAATTCTTGAAAACGGAGCTTCTACTAGTAATCCACTTAATGGAGTTTCTATAACTGGTGGAGTAATAGAAAACACAATGATATTTAATAAGGGTATAGAAAATTATAAGCATGAAAAATTTGTTATTAGAGTTTACTTTGAATGGTATGATGGAGATACTAACACTATGACTGATGAAGTAGATACTACTGTTGGACATCAAGCTTCACTAGAAGATTTAGTTATTACTATAAATGCTAATTTAAAATTTGAACAGGTAATTTAATTACTTGTTTTTTATTGCAAAAAAAAAAAAAAAACAGACATTATATAGTGCTTAATGCTGTTTTGTCTGCTATTATTACTGGAACTACTTTACAGTATTCTGTGTTGCTTAACGAATATAATTGACTTCTTGTTGCATCTATATCTTTTAATGCAAATGAACTATCTACACCATACTGTGTATTTGACCAAACACAGTTAGCTGTATATAAGAAATTAAATTTATCATTTAAAAATGTAAAATTACCTCCATAAGCTATTGTACTATTTATTTTTTTATCTGCTCTATTTTCATAATTCGTTGATCCAATAATTATATCTGAAAAATTTTCTCTTTCAATATAACTTGTTACTATATCTTTTGAAATTATATTAAGTAAATCATCTGTTTCTAGTGCTCTTGTATTTACTGACCAAGTGGCCACTGTATTAGCTAAAATTGCATTATACCCTGTAAAAGTACTAGTAGCATAAGTCGATTTTATATCAGGAAGTAGCGTTACTGTTGAATCTGAATATTTATTATCTATATCTATTACATTAGTTTTTAAACAACTTGAACTTATTGTAGTACAAGATTTATTTGTTATTACATCAAATAAAATTGTATCACCTAATCTATAATCTTTATCAGAGGCTATATCTGAAGTTTCAATCTGTTGCTCTGCAGTTACAGATATTACAACCTCTATAGGATTTCTAATTTCATATGATGAATCTAATAAAAGTTTATCGTTTTCACTTACTGCAAAATTGTATGCATCTAAACCCCATTTACTATCTTCTTTATCATTATCTGTATCAAGAGGCCATGAAATCGATACTTCAAAAACACTTTTTCCTGTTTGATGTTTCAAATAATTATCACTTAATACAATATCAATATGAAATGGATAATCATGTGCTAGAGCATCTTCTAATTGTTCACTTGTTCTAACTGGATCAACTAAATATAAATCTTGATCAAATATTCTTGCTGACTCAACAAAAGTAGTTAGTTTTGCATCAGCATCTCCATAGTTATTTATTTCTATATACTCTGTTATTGTATCCATGCCAGGAAAAATTTCTGCAGATGTTATTACTATACTATTTGTTACTGATGTTGATTCATCTGTAAATTCTACATTCCAAGCCATAACATCAACATTTAATTTTGTTCCAACTTCAGTAGTATAAGTAAACCATGCATATGTAACGGACACAAATGCAAGAACTGCAAATATTAATACCATTACTTTTAATTTGCTTATTGACATTATTTTCATTTGTATCCCTCCATTTAATCTCTATAATTACTTCTTCTTTTTTCTTCTTTTTCTAACATTCTACTTACAATTTCATACCCAATTATGAATAAAATAGGTACTATAATTAGTAAATACATTCCCAGTGGTTTACTGATTATTCCATATATGAAACTTAAAGGAACAGCTTCAAATAAAACAACTCCGTATACTTGATCTTCTGAAACTATCGGATCTATTGCGGTATTTGCTATACCTTTAGTTGTAAATAATAACTTGCCATCTTCCCCTGTTTCTATATCTATTACTTCGTGTGTTACAACTTTGCCATCAAAAGTACCTTCTTTTCCTAGATAACTTATCGCATCACCTTTTTTTATATCTTCTGGTTCTTTTTCTATGCTTATTAAGACATCTCCTACTTCGTATTTAGGTTCCATACTACCTGTTAGTACACTAAATAATCTTATATTAAGGAAAGAAAATTCATTTTTACTTACCCTTTGAAGCACTACCATTAAAATAAATGAAACAACAAATAATATTATTATAATTTTGAATATTAATTTTATAATTGAGAATATTTTGTTTTCTTTTTTTCTTTCCATATTGCTTTTACAAGTATTCTTGTACCCTTTCTAAGTAATCATCCATCGCACTTTTAAATTTATTTTTAATATCTTGATTTGCTATTTTTGATTTATCTTCCATATTATGATTATCATTACCTAAATTGTTTGCAATTAATTCAAGAATTTCATCATCTGTTATTTTAAAACCACACTTTTTAAGTAAATCTAATAATCTTCTGATTTCATCATTTATTAAAGATAATGCGTAGTGATTTAATTTTTCTTTTTGTTCTTTTTTTGTTTTACATACACTTTCAAGAACATAAAAATCTACTAAAAAGGCATGATCTAAAAGTCCCATTAATAATTCTGATCCATCAGAATCCAATCCTTTTCTTTTGCTTCCTTCGTTTTCCACATAATTGTATAAAAAATTCCATAATTCAACTGCCATTTTGAAATTTGGGTTTTTTAGTATAATATTTGTTTTTTTAATTGGGGGATTAACTAATTTAACTCTAGCTTTTTCTAATTGTTTAAATAACTCACTTCTGTACCAAGAAGAAATATAATCTTTAACCCTGTTCATTCTTTTTCTAATACTAGCGATTTCATCTAATAAATCTTTGTTTAAATCAGGCTTTGATACGTCTGTTGCTTTAAGTAGAACTTGCATTTTTACTTCTTCATTAGCAACTCTAGTTGTACCAATGTATTCTAACTTACGAGTTCTATCAATTAATAGTTCATCCAACTCTTTTTCTTTTTTTTGAAGAAATCTATTTAGAAAATAAATTACTGTATATAAAAATCTATTTTCATAAATATTGTATGTCTCTTCACTTTTGATATTTAGTATTTTAGAAGGCCTTACATCTCCATTTTTTGTTACATCATCTATATAATAGTTGTGCACTGCTAAATCTTTAATACTTTCTACTGTAATTTTTTTCGCTTTTTCTATTAACTCAACTTCAGCTTCATTTACTAGTATCAATTTAGGATTTCTTACAACATTATCTAGATATGGACAAGACTGTTCAACAATATCTATCCAATCAAAATTTATAGCATCGCCATTCATTTTTGCTTTATAACTCATATCTGATGTTATTTTATCGAAAAATGCTTTGTTTTTCTTTTTAGTTTCGCTATTTATATCCTTGTTTAATAAGTCTG
Source organism: uncultured Muribaculaceae bacterium (assembly GCA_964371705.1). Taxonomy (GTDB): domain Bacteria; phylum Bacillota_I; class Bacilli_A; order RF39; family UBA660; genus CAKOSP01. Next base: position 54,389 of record CAYJNH010000001.1, on the reverse strand, counting down.
CCATACTCTTTTTTCCCTTCTTAATCTATATTGATTTTTTAATATACTCTATAAACTCAATACACTCTTTCATAACTCCTTTACCACATTCTTTATTTAAAAATGAGATAAATGGATCTAACTCATCACGTATAAACGCAATATTTAATTGTTCAAATTTTCTTAATATTTTTCTTGCAATAAAGTAATCAATCGCTTCAATTTCTTGACCACCACATGCTACATATACTGGAGCAAATGTTGTCAATTGTTTCATAATACGATTACCAAAAGCTATTCTAAAATGTTTAATAACATAATCATCAATCAAAGCTAATTTATCTAATCCATCTTTAGAAACAGGATTTTTTTCTATTGCTTCAGCAAATAATCCTTCTAAATATGTTGCATTTATTGGAACTGCATCTTGTTTACGAGAATCAAATGGTTTGATTTTTTTATTTATATCTATTGGAACTGCTCTATCATAAACTTTATCTGTTACCATGTATGTAGAATCATCGTTATTGATTGTTCCTATATACCATAAGTTACCTGGTAATAACAATTTACCATTGTCAAGTTTTGCTGCATCATGTGGCCACCCACTTGTTACTAATTCTATTACCCACTCGCTTCTTGCTGGTATTTCAAGAACTGATAACATTTCTGCAAAGTAATACTCTACTCTTGCTATATTCATTTCATCTAGTATTATCGTATGTACATTATCATCAAAACTAGCTGCATAAATTTCTCCTAACGCTTCCGTTTCTGTGAATTTTTTAGTAAATTCATTGAAGTAACCTAAAAATTCTGTTTTATCTTTCCATGAAGGTTGAACAGATGCTACTACTGAATCATTTGCTACAAATTTACCCCAAGCGTATGCTAATGATGTTTTTCCTGTTCCTGATATACCTTGTAGTATTATCAATCTACTTGATGCTAAACCAGCAATAAATGTTCTTAATAAAGAATAATCATAATAAAGCTTTAATGTACTTGCAGAAAATGCTCTTAAATTATCTGTTAATTCTTCTAATGTAAAATTGTTATTATAATTTTGAACTGTATAATCCTTAAACTCTTCATCTATAAGTTCAAGTTTAGGGAACCTATGTGCATTTTCTTTAGTTTCTTCATCTACTTCTTCTTCTGGGTTGACACCATCTTCATCATCCGGATTTAATCCTAATTGAGATACTTTCATTGCCATCAATTCAGCATTTTCTTTCATTAGTTTTCTAACTTGATTATTTAGTTTATCTACCTCTTCTAAAAGAGATTCATTACTTACTTTGTGTGTTTTATTTCTTATAAATCTTTTTACATAAATAAATATTACAAATCCTATTAAACCAAGAATAATTAGGATTAATGCTACAGCTATTAAAATGAATAGCCATTCCGGTCCTTCGAACTCTTTGCTATAATTATTAATTATTTTGACATAATTTCCAAAATTAAATATCCCTACTATACCTTCCCAAATAGATTGTAGTCCTGACACAAAATTATCAAAAAATTCGTATAAAAATCTTAAAACTGTATCCATTATCTTTCCTCCTTCTTAATTTCTAATTTATTATCAATATCGTCTTTTATTATTTTGTTTTTAAAATTGTCAAAAACCAATTTTTCTAACTCTATTATTTTTTTTGTTTGTTTATCTATGAATATGTATTCTGCTAATGCTATTCCTGTTTTATTTTTACTAGCAAACTTTGTATCATCATTAATATACATTGCTATTCTAAATCCATTTTTCCTTAGATTTTTAATGCTAGCAGCTTTTTTCATAAAAATATCATAACTTATTAAATATACTATATTTTTCTTAGCGTATTCTTCATTATTTTGTTTAAATAATCTTTCAAATTTTGTATCTTTTAAACATAATGAATCTGGAAGCAATACTACATATTCATTAACAAACTCACTAGTTAGCATATCGTGTGACAATCTTGCTTGAAGAAGAGTTAATAATACATTTAATTTATCTTCTGCAACTATTCCTTCTTGATATGCTTTATCTACTACTCTATCACTATAAACTTGCGAGAAACTTATATTATGTTTTAAATCTAATAAAAATTTAGCTTTATCCGTTTTAAACGGATGGTATATTAATTCAAACATTTCAGTATTAAGTCTATCCAAGAAATATTTTGAAGCACTTCTAAAATGCTTTTGAGAATGTATGATTTCCTTAACAGTGTACTCTATATTATCGTTTTCTATATTATAATCACTTATAAATTTAATAATTTCTTTTGTATATAATATCTTTTTACTTCTCATGTTTATATCTAAATCAACTAAGTATTCTAATTTAGAAATAAGCAATATTAAACTTGAATATTTTACTAGTTTTTCTTCGTAAGTTTTATCATTACCTGAATACATACTTGCTAGTTTAGCACTATCTTCTTCAAGAGCATATGACACTCTGTTTATTACTTTTTTTACTCTTGTAGCGTATGCTCTATCAAATCCATTTTTTTCACTAATTAAACTTATACTGCTTAAATTTGCATATTTCGGTTTCTTTTGAGCTGTTTTTTTAGTTTCTAGTAATGCTACTTTTTCACTAAAAATATTGTAATATTTAGATTCTATATATGATTTGATTAAAGATTTTTTTATCGTAGCTTCATTTGCAAGCATTTTACTTTCACCAAATATAAAATCTATTGTTTTATTTATTTCTTCTTCTTTAATAGCCATTGTTCTAGCTATGATGTTCTTGCTTCTTTTATATTCTGGTTTATTGAAAATCATTTCTAAAGTAAATTTTGCTTCATCTTCTTTGTCTTCTTTTGTTTCTTCAACTTCTTCTTCAACTTCAATTTCATTTTTTGTTTCTTCAACTTCTATTTCTTCATCTATTTCTTCTTCTGGTTTTTCATACTCATAATCTCCATCATCAGTGCTGATAATAAATGAATCTGTTTCCCTTTTTGGCTCTTCATATTGATTTACTGTTTTTTCAAAATCATCGTCTATTTCACTTTCGAATACATTTGCTTCTTCTTTATCTTCAGTTTCAAAAACATTAAGTTCTTCTTTAGTTTCAAATGTATCTAATGGTTCATCTCCTGTTATTATAGGTTGTTGGTCATTTTCAAAATCTTCAACAACCTTGTTTTCATTTTCATCTTCATCAACTGATACCATTCTGAAGAACATTGTTTTACTTAATTCTTCTTCTTTATCTTCATCTATTATTTTTTCTTCTTTGATTTCCTCTTCTTCGTCTACGTTGTGTTTAGTATGATCTTCTAATCTTTCTTCATAGTCTCTAAACCTTGGTTGTGAAGGTATATTTTCAAATGATTTCTTGTTATCTTCTTTGAAAAAGTCTTCTGTTTCTTTTTTTTCTTTACCTTTTGCAAATTTTGCGAAAAATTCTTTTACTTTATTTATCACCTTTATTATACCTCCTTTTTTTATTGATTTCATATTATATATGTATATTGTTATTATAAGTGCTATTAATATATATGGATTAAACAGTGTCATCCTAAATAATCCAAATAGCGGTATTACACTAACGACTTCTCCCACGATTTGATCAGCGTTAATTGGATCATCTTCTGAGTTGTTAGCGTCTCCTTTTGTAATAAAGGTGTCACTGTACTTTTCTATTATTCTATGAGTTATAAAATTACCATCTTGTTGGAACGTTATTACATCATCAAGAGCAAAACTCTTTTTTTCTTTTACTATTATCCAGTCTCCTGCACTAATTTCCGGTTCCATACTTCCAGTTTGGACTTCAAATATTGTATAACCAAAAAAACTGGAATAGTCATTTCCCAGTATTTTAACTTGTACTACGTTATATAAGGAAACTAGCAATATAATCCCAAATATAAAAATTAATATATCTAATGTTATGTTAGTAGCTTTTTTTAACACTTTATTAGTACTACCACTAGACCTCATAAACTACCTTCCTATTCTAAACTATTATTCTATTTAATTTTATCATATAAGACATTTTTTTACAATAAGTTTTTTTAGTATTTTTTATGTATATGTAAAAAAAAAGAAGAGATTAATATCTACTACTTCTTGTTGTTGTCGTTTTGCTTTTTTTAGGTCTACTTTCTTTTTTTTCTGACTTTTCTTTTCTTTCAGATTTTGTATATGGTTCATCTCCGCCAAATTTAATTTCTACTATTAATGAATATATTTGGTATATAAAAATCAAGAAACATGGTACTACTATTAAGAAAAAGAATATCCATGTAGATTGTAATAAACTCACTATTGTTCCTAGCCCACTATATACATCTGTTGCTGTTCCTGCTATAAATTTTGAAGAATAAGTTGCTCCATTTTCTAAAGATATTGCATCTTCATCAACAAATACTTCTCCTACAAAACCTAATTCTATACTTATTTTATCATTGTCATTGATTTTAAATATAAAAACTTCATCTCCAACATTTATACTATCTAAAGGTTTTTTTTCAGTTATTACTAAATCACCTTTTTCATATTTAGGAGATGATATCTCTCCATCTATTATCAATAAAGAAGAATTTTCAAACTGAGTTACTCCAAATTCTTTGTTTGTATTTAATAGCAATATTGACATAGTTATGGCTATTGCAAAAAACACTGTTATTAACACACCTATTATTATTTTTTTTATTACACCCATTTTATACCTCACCTACTATAAAATAATAACATACTTTATTTTTTTTATCAATTATTTTTTTCAAATTTATGACAAATAAAAAAACTATTTTTTATTAATAGTTTTTATTACATTTCAGATGGTATTTCTATACCTAGCAAATATAAAAGATTTTCAATAATTTTGTTTGTTAAATTTAGTACATATGTCAAATCGTTTTTAATTATTTGATTTTCTTCATTATTTATATGATTTATACCATAAAATATATTTGCATTAGAAGCTAAATTGTATACATAATCACAAATGTAATTTGGTTTTCTTTCTTCATAAGCTAAATCTAATAATCTTCCTAATTCTAATATTTTTAATCTTAAATTTCTATCACTTTCATTATATATTTGATTAGATAATTCTTGTTTTATTTCACTAGAATTGATTATTTTATTAATTCTTAGATAAGTATATAGAAGATATGGTCCCGTTTTTCCATTTACTTCTGAAAATTTATTTAAATCAAATATATAATCTTTTTCATAAGTTGTACTAAGATCAGCAAATTTTAATATAGAAGTTGTTATTTTATTTAAATTTTCTTCACTTAAATTTTTATTATCTTCTCTTTTTGATACGAATATTGATTTAGCATCTTCTAGTAAACTTTCTAATTTAGGAGTTTCTCCCCCTCTAGTTTTATATGGCTTATTATCGATTCCATTAGCTGTACCATATCCAATATGTTCAAGTTTATTTTCAGGAAATAATCCTGCTTTATCACTTGCTCTAAATACTTGTGTAAAATGTAAATTTTGTCTTAAATCTGTTACATATATTATTCTTTCAGCATTAAATTCTGTTTTTCTTTGATATATAGTAGCTAAATCTGTTGAACCATACAAATAAGCGCCATTACTTTTCTTATATATAAGCGGAGGCAATTCGTTTTTATCTGTTTCCTTTTTTATATCTACAATTAATGCTCCGTTACTTTTTTCAAGTACTTTATCCATTATTTTTGTAGTTTCATTCAAATATTTAAATGAATCAGATTCTCCGTACCAATAATCAAAATGTGTACCTAATTTTTTATAACTTTTTTTCATATCTTCAACTGATATTTCACATATTTTTTTCCATATCATTTGATACTGTGCATTACCATCTTGAAGTTCTTTTGTAATTAAGGCACACTTTTCTTTTAATTCATCATCTTCTTTACAGGCTTTACTCATTAATGGATATGTTTTATCTAAATAGGCAATATTTATGTCATTTATATTTAAATTATCTTCAATTACTTTATATATAACTTGACCTATTTGAAGTCCAATATCTCCTAAATGAACATCACTAATAACATCATGACCATAAAACTCAATAATTCTTTTTATTGACTCTCCAATATTAGTTGTTCTCATATGTCCTACATGAAGTGGTTTTGCAACATTTGGTCCACCATAATCTATTACTACTTTTTCTTTTACTTGAGAAGTTATAGAATTTTTTAAATCCTTATTATATTCTTTTAAGTAACTGTTTATAAATTGATCTGATAATGTCATATTAATAAATCCTGGACTGCAAAACTCCACTTTTTTAAATGCGTTATTATCTGATAAAATTTCAACTACTTCTTCTCCTATTTCTTTTGGATTTTTCCCGTAGCTTTTAGCTATTTTAAACAAATCATTACACTGATAATCACAAAGTTCTGGCCTATTTGAAACTGTAACATTTGACTCATTATCATACCCGCATGATTTAAAACCTTCGTTGATTATTTCCTTTAGCTTTTCAATATACATATATTTTCTCCCTTCAAAATAAAAAGCATCCTGCAATTTGTAAGGACGAGATTAAACCCGCGGTACCACCTTACTTATAGCAAAATACTATCATCTTCATATATAACGCATTTCTGCGAGCTTATAGCCTGCTGGAAAAATTCATTCATAAGATTATTTGCTTATTCGCACTAACCATAAACTCACTTTAAAATAAATTACTTATTACTACTTTTTTCCTTTGCATTTATATAAATATTATATCATTTTCTTTTCGTTTGTCAAATAAATGACTATTTGCTTAATATCTGTAATCTTTTTATAATATTTTTACTTGCTATTATTATCTCTTGGTTATTATCTAATATTATATAATCTTTAATAACTGATTTTATTTGATTTAAATTAACTGAGTAATATACTTCTTTTATTTTAATATAATCAGATGCATTTGCTAACCTAATACTCTCATCTGTTGTATTTAATGGTAAATCTAAAAATAGTAATCTCTTATTAGTTAATGCTACAGTCGATATTTTACTTTTATCTTTATTTGAAACAATTATATCATCTTCAATAACTATTATTTCTTCATTTTTTTCTAGTTCTAAATTATACATATTTTCCTTTCATTCATCTTTAAATGATCTTAATAAAAATGGTTTTATGACTTCATTTAATCCAAACACTGCAATAACATATACTAATATGTATATAAATTCTTTAAAATTTAATGTAACTATTTCAAACAATGTTCTAGCAGGTGTTAAAAATAGTATTAATTGAAGTATTATTAAAATGATCATTGATAAATTCATAATTCTATTTGATAAAAATTCTTTATTAAATATATTTTTATATAGATTACGGCTAGTAAGCGCAAATGTCATTTCTAATAATATTAATCCTAAGAATGCAATTGTTGTACTTTTTTCTGGGCCAAATATTATATTAGATGTAAAATATAATGCCAATACTGCAATTGATTTTAATATTGCTGATAAAGCTATTCTTGATATTAATAATGGTGTAAAAAGTGTATTTGTATTTTTTCTTGGTTTTCTTTTCATAATATCTTTATCATTTTTTTCAAAAGATAGTGCTATTGCTGGAAGGGAATCAGTAACCAAATTAATATATAGCAAATGTATTGGTAAAAATATGCTAGCGTTAAAAATCATTGCTACAAAAACTATTATTATTTCTGCTATATTAGCAGTTAATAAATAACATATAGCTTTTCTAATATTTTCAAAAATATTTCTTCCTTCTTCTACTGCTACTACTATTGTATTAAACGAATCATCCAATAAAACTATGTCTGAAACATTTTTTGATACTTCTGTACCAGTAATTCCCATACCAACACCAACATCGGATACTTTAAGTGCTGGTGCATCATTTACTCCATCACCTGTCATTGCTACAACTTTACCATTTGCTTTTAAAGCTTTAACAATTCTAAGTTTATGCTCTGGCGTTACTCTTGCATATACTACCACATTATTTACAGCTTTTTTTAAATCTGTGTCACTCATTTTTTCCAAAGTGATTCCCTCAAGAGCTGAATCTCCTTCTTTATAAATTCCTACTTCTTTAGCTATTGCTTTAGCTGTATTTATACTATCTCCAGTTATCATAATAGGTTTAATGCCTGCTTGCAAACAAGTTTTTATAGCGTTATTTACTGAGTCTCTTGGAGGATCTATCATTGCAACTAAACCTACTAAAACTAAATCACTCTCAACTTCTTTTATATTATATTCTTTTTTTTCTTTGATTTTTTTATAACCAAAAGCAAGACATCTAAGAGCACTATCAGACATATTTTTTTCTGCTTCTAATATTTTATCTATAAATGCATTTGTTAAATTAACTTCTTTATTATTAACTAATATTTTTTTACATATAGCAAGCATACTATTTAAACTTCCTTTGGTAAGAACTTCTACCCCTTCATTATCTTTAGTTATTACACTCATTAATTTACGGTCAGAATCGAAAGGAAACTCAAATATTTTTTCGTGTTTTTCAATTAAATTCATATTGTTTTTTTCTACATATTTATATAAAGCTATTTCTGTAGGATCACCAAGATATTTATTTTTATCTTTAGTTACATCTATACATTGCCACATGATTTTATTAAGCATTTTATTATCTGCACTATCAACAATTTTTTCATCTATATAAAATTTTCTTACAGTCATTTCATTTTTTGTAATTGTACCTGTTTTATCTGAGGCTATAACTTGTGTACTACCCAAAGTTTCTACAGATGATATTTTACGTACTACTGCATTTTTTTTAGCAAGCTTTGTCATACCTAAGGATAATATTACTGTGATAACCGTAGGTAACCCTTCTGGTATAGCAGCTACAGCCAGTGATATTGCCATGATAAATACATGCATAATATCCATATCATTAACTATACCTATTAAAAGCATAATTACTACTATTACTGCTATGATATAACTAAGAACTTTACTTATATTATGTATTTTTATCTGAAGTAATGTTTTTACTTCTTTTTCTGTTGTTAATGATAGTGCTATTTTTCCAAGTTCTGTATTCATACCTGTAGATGTAACAATTGCTTCACATTTTCCATATACTACACTACTACCTGAATATATCATGTTTTTTCTATCACTAATTATTACATCTTCTTTAATTAATTCTAAATTCTTTTCAACTGAACCCGATTCTCCAGTTAATGAAGCTTCTTCTACTTTAAGGGATGATACATAAAATAACCTTGCATCAGCTGGGACATAATCTCCTGCTTCTAAAATTAATATATCTCCTGGAACAAGCTCTTGAACGTTAATTTTTTTTATTTCATTATTTCTTTTAACTTTTACACTTGTAGTAGACATTTTTTTTAATGCATCAATTGCTTTATCAGCTTTAGCTTCTTGAATGAAACCTAAAATTGCATTTAATATAATTATGGCTAATATTATGTAACTTTCTAAAAAAGACTCTTTTTCCCTTAAAGATATTATGAAACTTAATACTGCTGCACATATTAATATTAACACCATTATATCTTTAAATTGTTCAAAAAATTTTATAATACTGCTTTTCTTTTTCTTTTCTTCTAATTTATTAGATCCATATTTTTCTAATCTTAATTTAATTTCTTTTTCTGTTAATCCATTTTTATTACTCTCTAATTCATTTAAAATTTGCTCTACACTTTCTTTATAATATTTTTTAGTTTCCATATTCATCTACTATATCTCCTACAATTTCTTCTAAAACGTTTTCCATGGATACAATTCCCATGTATTTGTTATTATCTAGTACTACAGCAATTTGTTTTTTATTTCTTTTTAGTTTATTGAATACAACATTAACATAATCATTTGATGAAACAAATAAAGGCTCATATATAATTTTATTTATTATCATATCTGGTTTATCTATATTTCTTAATAAATCTTTAGTATATAAAATACCTATTATTGTATTTTCATCATCATTATACACTGGTATTCTACTATATTTATAACCTTCTTTTTTTAAAATCAATAAAGTTTTATCTATAGTCAAGTTTATATCAAGAGTTACTACATTTTCTTTTAAAATAGTTATTTCTATTACTTTTTTATCATTGAAACCTAACACATTATTTATTAAATTTTGTTCGTATCTTTTAATAGCGCCTTTTTCTTTACCTTGATTAATAATCATTCTAATTTCTTCTTCTGTAATGTGTTCTTCTTCATATTCTTGTACACCAAATTTTTTTGAAACACCATCAGTTATACTAGTTAAAAGAGCTACAAATGGTTTGGCAATAATTGAAATAAATTTAATAATATTTATACTTTTGTATACTATGTACTCATCATGTTTCATAGCTATTCTTTTTGGAATAAGTTCACCAAATAAAAGCATAAAAAACGATAGTACAATAGTTACCACTATTATAGATATCGCATTAAATGTACTTAAGCTTATAAACGGCATTATATTGTGTAAAACTGGAGCTAATTTTTCTGCAAAAGCTTCCGATGCTAAAGCTGATGATAGAAAACCCGCTAGAGTTATTCCAATTTGAATAGTGGCTAAAAAAGCACTAGGAGTTTTAAGAATTTTCATTATTTCAATTGCTTTTTTATCTTTTTCTTTTGCCTTTTGTTTAAATTTCATATCATTTATTGATATGAATGCTATTTCAGTAGCGGCAAAAAATGCATTTATGCATATTAATATTATTAACAAAATTATTTGATTTATCATATATACCTCTATAATTAGTATACCATGATTCTTTATTAATTAAAATTATTTTCCGTTTATAATTGCGTTTATATTTTTAATTATATAATCGATTAAGTTAGCTTTTTTTATTTCTTCTTTTACTATTATATCAAGAGTATCAACTTTATTGTTATCACTATCTATTATATCTACTTTTCCGATTACTTCATTTTCTTTTAATGGAGCTTTTATACTATTTATAGTAATATCAAATGTATATTCTAAATTATTTTCAGTAACTTTTTGCAGTTTTGTTGCATCTTCTTTTAAATATACTTCAACTTCATCTACTTTACCTCCGATAACATCTATTTTGCCAATTGATTCATCTTTATCTTTTATTACAAATAGCTTATATGAATTAAATCCATATTGAAGCATATTTATAATATCTGTACTTCTATTTTCAGAGGATGATGCGCCCATTGATACAGCTATTAACCTTAAATCATTTTTTTGAGCTGTTGCAGTTAAACAATATCCAGCTAGTGTGGTATATCCTGTTTTAAGACCATCTACTCCTGGATAATATCTTATAAGTTTATTAGTATTAACAAGCCAAGTACTTGATCCATCTGGTTTATTTAAATATTCTTCATATATACTTGTGTATTCTAGTATATCTTCATAATTTAATAATTCCTTTGCTAAAAGAGCCATATCATATGCAGAAGAATAATGATTATCTTCATCAAGTCCATGAGGATTCATAAAATTGGTAGACTCACAACCTAAACTTTCACATTTTTCATTCATCATTTTTACAAAATTATCTTTTGTTCCGCCTACTTTTTCTGCTAAAGCATATACTGCATCGTTACCAGAAGCTATTGCTACGCCTTTTAATAACTCATTAACTTTATATACATCTCCTTCTTCTAAAAATATTTGACTTCCACCCATTGATGCAGCATCACTACTGATAGTAACTGTGTCTTCATAAGATAGTTTTCCTTCGTCTATTGCTTCCATTATCAAAAGCATACTTGCTATTTTAGTCATTGATGCTGGAGATAATTTTTCTTTCGAATTTTTCTCATAAAGAACTTCACCTGTTGATTTTTCAATTAAGATAGCACTTTTAGAATTAACTGCTAAATCTTGTGCATTAACAATATTTATAAATGATATAAAACTTATAATTATAATTAACATTTTTTTCATATAACACCTCTTATAAAAATTTATGTATATCAACAAAAAAAATGAGTATTTAAACTCATTTTCTAAAAACCCATCTTAATTGAACTTGATAACTAATAATAAATAATACTGTGTCTATTATTATCTTAGTTAATACCATATTAATTACTACATATGTACTAAAATATGAAACTAATAATATTGAAAATATTAATTGAGTTGACCATAAAACATAATATCTTATGACTGAAGATACATTCATATTTTTATTGTTTGTGAATATTCTTAAATTTAAATTGTAGTTTACTAGAGATGAAATTATTCTTGATACACCAGTTGATAAAGTTATTGTTACAAATGCTGCATATATATTATTAAATACTAATGTCAATAATGTAAATAATAATATATCTATTCCTGCACTTAATAGCGAGCTTGCCGCATATAATTTTGAACCTTTAATCAATTGCATAAATATTCTAAAGGCATCTTTTACTGGTTTAAAATGACTAGATTTATTATCATTTATATACACAGTTTTAATAGGCACTTCAGAAAATTTTATATTTTCTTTTTTTGATTCTAACAAAACATTTAATTCATATTCAAATCTATTACCTTTTATTTTTTCTAACCATTTTAAGTGATTTTTTCTAAATAATCTTAATCCTGTTTGTGTATCTTTTAAATTTATATTATGTAATATTTTAATTAGTACAGTTGATATTTTATTGCCTATCATACTTCTTAAAGGCGTATTTTTGTCAAATGATCTTACCCCTAAAATAAAATCATTTTGGCTTTTGTATGCACTTTTATACATCTTATAAACATCACTAACTAAGTGCTGTCCATCTGCATCTGCTGTAATCACTATATCTACATTTTTTTTATGATTTATTACATAAGTGAATGCTGTTTTTAAAGCTTTTCCTTTTCCCATATTTTTTTCATGATGTAAAACTTTACATTTTTTTATTTTAGAAAGCTCATCAAATATATGTTTTTTATCTATATTACTTCCATCATTTATTATTAATATTTCACAAAAATTTTTCTTTAGCATATCTTTTACATATTTAATAAGTTTACTATCTGGCTCATATGCTGGAATTATTGTTATACACTTCATTTATTCTCACCTATTTTAATAATATCATAATACTTATTTTTTTTCACTAAAAAAAGCAAATTATTTATTGCTTTCTTCACTACTTTTAACGTTGAAAAATTTTTTGATATTTTCTATTATCTTTTTCATTTCACACCTCTAATAAAAGATATGCTTTATAACTTATTTAATTCTTCTTTTATTAAATTTATATCATTTAATTTCATTATATTATTTATTTTTTCTTTTTGTAATAAACTTTTTATGATTACTTCATATTCTTCTAATTTTTCTTCAGTTTGATTAATAGATTTGGAAACGAATGCTCTTGAAACTTTTTTTAAATCTGCTATTTCTTGTAAACTTAAATTTTCTTCATAGTACAGTTTAAATAATTCTTTTTGATTGTCAGTAAATAATTCTCCATATATATCAAAAAGTTTGTTAAAATATATTAGTTTATCCATATTACATCATATCCTTAAATAAACCATATATATAATTTTCTATATCAAATGTTTTTAAATCTTCCATTTTTTCTCCAAAACCAATAAATTTTACTGGTATATTCACTTTTTCCTTAATCGCTAAAACTATTCCACCTTTTGCAGTACCATCTAATTTAGTTAAGACTAGGCCACTAACGTTAGTAATTTCTTTAAAACTTTCTGCTTGCATAATACCATTTTGACCAGTTGATGCATCTACTATTAATAAAGTTTCATGAGGTGCACTTGCTATTTCTCTACCTATGATTTTATTTATCTTTTCTAATTCCTTCATTAAGTTAACTTTATTTTGAAGTCTTCCAGCTGTATCTATTAAAATAATATCTGCATTTTCCTTTTTACCATATTTTAAACCATCAAACACTACACTAGCTGGATCAGAATTTTCTTTTCCATAAAATAAACTATTCGTTCTTTGCGCCCATACTTTAAGTTGCTCTGTTGCACCTGCTCTGAATGTGTCTCCAGCAATGAGTAAAACTTTTTTGTTTTCTTTTTGATATTTATGTGCAAGTTTAGCTATTGTAGTTGTTTTTCCAACTCCATTAACTCCTACTACTAAAATTACAGTTGGTTCATTTTCTTGTATATTCATTTTATCTGTTAAACTTTCATTATTAACATATATTATAAATAATTCATCTACTATTATTTCTTTTAAATCTTCTGAGTTAGAAATTTTTTCTTTTTTTACTCTAGACCTTAGTTGATCTAAAAAATCCATGACAGTATTTACCCCTATATCAGCCATTATCAAAATGTTTTCAAGTTCTTCAAAATATTCTTCAGTTACTTTTTTATGACTTTTTGATAAACTTACTAATTTATTTGAAAACTCTTCTCTGGTTTTTTCTAATCCTTTTTCATATACTTTTAATTCTTCTTTTTCTTCTTTTGTTTCTTTTTTACTTATAAAATTTTTTATTTTATCAAATATTCCCATTTATATCACCTTTTTCTATTATAAATTATATCCCTATTAATATCAAATATTTTCATTGAAATTCCATATACCAAGTTGTCCTTTTGCTTTTATTGGTTTAATGACTTCTATATTTTCTAAAACCCAAGCATATCTACCTATTTCATAACTACCACATAAATATTCTTTATTATTATTGTTTTTTAGATTTTCAATAAAACTCTCATCCATTAAAATACAATCAACTAAATTAACTTTACATAATATATATCCTGGATTTTTATTTAAGTTTTCAGTTAGTTTAAAGAAATCATCATGTTTATGATTTGTTTTTTCTTTAGTTAAACTTGCATGTATATAAATTTCACCACGATAGTTGGTTTTCCAACTTCTGGTTTCAACTAATTTTATACCTTCTTTTATCAGTGAAGCATATGGTTCTTTAAGACTTAATACTTTCATATATAATCACCAATTTCAGTATATCATAATCAAAGGAAATAGACAAATTACCAGTTTTATGGTATAATGCTTAAAGCAATTAACTTTATAAAAAGAAAGAAGGAATATAAATGAAAAATAATAGTGCTACTACTATTGTAGCTTTAGGAGGACTTGGTGAAGTTGGGAAAAACATGTATGTTTTAACTCACGAAGAAGAAATAATAATAATTGATGCTGGGGTTATGTTTCCAGAGGATGATTTATTAGGAATTGATTACGTAATACAAGATATTACTTATTTAAAGAAAAATGCTGATAAAATAAAAGGTTTAGTAATAACACATGGTCATGAAGATCATATTGGTGGTGTACCATTTCTACTTAATTCTATTGAAGTACCAAAAATTTGGGCTCCAAGAATTGCTATAGATTTAATGAGAAAAAAAATTGATGAAAGAAATATCCCTTATAATAATTTTGAGCAAATAGATGAGAATAGTAAAATAGAAACAAAACATTTTAATATTAATTTTATTAATACTACTCACTCTATTCCAGATTCATTTGCATTAGTAATAAAAACTCCTAACGGAACAATTTTTGAAACAGGAGATTTTAAATTTGATTTAACACCTATTGGACCAATGGCAGATATACACAAAATGGCTGAAGCTGGAACTAATGGTATTGATTTATTATTAAGTGATTCAACTAATGCTTTATCTCCAGGATTTTCTAAAAGTGAAAGTTCTGTAGATGAAACTTTAAATGATATTATTTCTAAACATTTAGGAAGAGTTATTATTGCAACGTTTGCATCTAATATATATAGACTTAAACATATTGTTGATACTTGTAAAGAGCACAACAGAAAAATTATAGTTTTTGGTCGTAGTATGGAAAATAACATAGAATTATCACTTCAAAATGGACTTTTAAGTGACAGATCTATGTTTATTACTCCAAATGAAGCTAAAAGTTTAAAAAAACAAGAAATTTGTATTTTATGTACCGGTTCTCAAGGTGAGCCACTTGCTGCATTATCAAGAATTGCTAATGGTGTTCATAAACAAATATCATTAATACCTGATGACTTAGTAGTATTCTCATCTAGTCCAATACCAGGTAACTCTGATAGTATAAATAAAATAATTAATAAATTATATTTAAAAGGAGTTAGAGTATTTACTAATTCTGAATTTTCAGAAATACATACATCTGGACATGCTAAAGAAGATGAACTTAAATGGATGCTTAGAATTATTAAACCTAAATATTTTATGCCAATGCATGGTGAATATAGAATGTTAAAAGCTCACTGTGAACTTGCTACACTTTGTGATGTTCCAGAAGAAAATACTTTTATTTGTTCTAATGGTGATGTTATTGAACTTTTAAATGGTACAGTAAAAAAAGCAGGAAGAGTTCCAGCTGGAGACATTTATGTAGATGGATCTAGAATTGGAGATATAGGTAGTGTTGTAATTAAAGATCGTAAATTAATGAGTCAAGATGGAATATTAATATCAATACTTAATATAGATGTAAATAATAAAAAACTATTAATTAAACCTAATGTTACTGCTAGAGGATTTGTTTTAGTTAATGAAAATTTAGATTTGATGAAAAAAATAGAAGAAAAAATTAGTTATGTCGTAAGAGATTTTCTTAGTAAAAATAATTATAGCTATACTGATTTAAAAAATCAAATTATATTAGAAGTTTTACCATTTATAAATACTTTAACTGGTAGACATCCAATAATACTTCCTGTTATTATGGAAGTTAAATAAATGCTTTAATGCATTTTTTTATTGCATTAATTAATGATAATAAATATTTTTTTAAAATGAGGAAAATAAAAAGAAAAAGAAGCTATTTAGCTTCTTCTTGTACTCTTGTTTCTCTGATAACTGTTATTTTAACTGTTCCAGGATACTGCATTTCTTTTTCAATACGTTCTTTGATATCTCTAGCTATCTTATGACTACTAGCGTCATCAACTTCACCTGGTTTAACCATTACTCTTAGTTCTCTTCCTGCTTGCATTGCGTATGTTTTTTCAACACCTTCATAAGAGTTCCCTATTTCTTCTAATTGTTCCAGTCTTTTAATATAGTTTTCTAAAGAATCATTTCTAGCACCTGGTCTTGCTGCTGATAATGTGTCCGCTATTGCTACCAATACGGATATAACACTTTTAGCCTCTTCATCACCATGATGTGACGCTATTGAGTTTATTACAATATCATTTTCTTTATATTTTTTTGCAAAGTCAGCTCCTATTTCTACATGCGATCCTTCTATTTCAAAGTCAATTGCTTTTCCAATGTCATGTAATAAACCGGCTCTTTTTGCTAATCCAATATTTTCACCAATTTCTGATGCCATTAATCCTGTAAGGTTAGCAACTTCAATCGAATGTTTTAGTGCATTTTGACCATAACTTGTTCTAAAATGAAGTTTACCAATTAATGTTATTATTTCCGGATCTACTTTAACAATTCCTAAATCTGTAATAGTTTTATTACCTATTTCCATTATTTTAGAATTAATATCATTTGTAACTTTTTCATATATCTCTTCTATTCTAGACGGATGTATTCTTCCATCTTTTATTAAAGTTTCTATTGTTACCTTTGCAATTTCACGTCTAAGTGGATCAAATGATGATATAACAATTGTTTCAGGTGTGTCATCAATTATTAAATCTACTCCTGTTATTGATTCAATCGTACGTATGTTTCTTCCTTCTCGACCTATTAATCTACCTTTCATATCATCACTAGGTAAATTAATTGTTGATACTGACTGTTCTCCAACTACATCGTCTGAATATCTTTCCATACTACTTACTATTAATTGTTTTGCTTTTTCATTTGCTTCTAATTTTGCTTTTGCTTCTTCCGTTTTAATATAATCTGCTATCTCTAAGGCAGTATTTTTTTCTACTATTTCTAATATTTTTTCCTTTGCCTTTTCTTTACTTAAACCTGATATTTTTTCTAACTGTGCTACTTCATCTTTAAGTAGCTTATCCATTTTTTCCTCTTTTTCTTGTAAACTTGTTTGTTTCGCTAATAAATTTTTTTCTTTTTCATCAATTAAGTTATCTCTTTTGTGAATCATTTCTTCTCTTTTATCTAAATTACTTTCTCTAGTAAAAAGGCGTTCTTCACTTTCTTTAATTTCTGATTTCTTTTCTTTAATTTCTGCATCTGATTGCAGTTTTAATTTATGAGATTCTTCTTTTAATTCAAACAAACTATCTCTTTTATATTTGTCTGCTTCTTTTTTTGCTTCTTCTATAATTTTATTAGCGTTTTTTTCAGTATTTGTTTTTTTTAAAACATTTATTAACCACGAAATAAATAATCCAATTACTAAACCAAGAAATAGAGTTATAAATGGTAATTCAATATTACCCATTTTCTCTCCTTCTTTCATAGAATAAAAATAACTTCTATAAGTTTATTATAAAAGTTATTTTCTATTTATGCAAGTTTTTTCTCTATTTTATTTATTTAGTGCCTTTTTCTTTGATTTTAAAACCATAATAATCTCTAACTTTTGCATCAATTTCTTTTGTTGTTTCTAAGTTTTCCTTTAAATATTGTTTTACGTTTTCTTTACCTTGTCCTATTTTATCACTATTATATGAATACCATGCTCCACTTTTTTCTATTATACCCAAATCTGATGCTAAGTCTATTAGTTCTCCTTCTTTAGATATACCTTCGCCGTACATAATATCAACTTGTGCTATTTTAAATGGTGGAGCTACTTTATTCTTAACAACTTTAATATTAGTTTTATTACCTAGAATTTGGTCTCCTAATTTTATTTGTTCTCCTCTTCTTATATCTAATCTAATAGAAGAATAAAATTTTAAAGCTCTTCCTCCTGGTGTTGTTTCTGGATTTCCAAACATTACACCAACTTTTTCTCTTAACTGATTAATAAAAATAGCAATAGTATTTGTTTTATTCATTATACCTGATAATTTTCTTAAAGCTTGAGACATCAGCCTAGCTTGAAGACCTACATGAGAATCTCCCATCTCACCATCAATTTCTGCTTGTGGAACTAATGCTGCCACTGAATCTATTATGATTATATTAACTGCTTCACTTCTTACTAAAGCTTCACAAATTTCTAATGCTTGTTCTCCAGTATCTGGTTGAGATAATAGTAATTCATTAATATTAACTCCCAAAGCTTTTGCATATACTGGATCCAGTGCATGTTCTGCATCAATAAAAGCTGCTCTTCCACCTGATTTTTGAACTGCCGCTACTGCTTCAAGTGCTACTGTTGTTTTACCACTAGATTCTGGACCATATATTTCTATTATTCTTCCTTTTGGAAATCCACCGACTCCTAGTGCTACATCAAGGGCTAATGAACCTGAAGAACACACATCTATTTCTATGTGATCTTCGCTTCCTAGTTTCATTATGGCCCCTGCTCCAAATTGTTTTTCTATGTCTGCTAATACCTGTTCTAAAGTTTTATCTTTATTTTTACTGTCTTTTGATACTTTCATTTTTCCTCCTAATGTAACTCTGATACATTGTCATTGTATAACAAAAAAAAACACTTGTCAACACAAAAACGAACAAATGTTTTATTTTCTTCTATTTTCACTTTGCAATTCCAGATTTTCTGTTAATTGCTTTATTCTTTGTACTATTCTTCTAGCTTTAACTTTGTCATCACTATTTTTAGTAACTGATAAATGAGACTCTAAATCTTCTATACTTAAGTTAGAAGTAAAATAAGTAGTTTTTCCTTCATTCATTCTATACTGAAGTATCGCACCTAAAATTTCATCTCTGCCCCACTCTGTAACATTCTCAGCACCTATGTCATCAAATAATAATAAGTCAACTTCTTTTAAATTATTCATCTTCATTTCCATTAATGAGAAATCTTCTTTCAAACTTCTAAGTAATTCTGGAAAATATACTATTTCTTTTGTTGCATATTTTTTATCAGCTAATTCATTAAATAATGCCGCTATTAAAAATGTTTTTCCTGCGCCAAACGAACCATGTAAATATAATCCTTTTTGATTTTTATTTGGAGAATATTCATCATAAAAATTTTTTATCCATTTGATTAGAGGAATTCTTTTTTTATCAGTAATATCTATATCTTTCATTTTAACTGTATTTATTTCTTTTTTACTTGTTTGTTTTTCTTCTTTTTCTTTATCAAATTTTTTTTGATATTTGCATGGCGTGTATGTAAATTGCAAAGTATCTTCTTTATTTTCCGGAAAAAGTACGTGCCCTACTAACTTATTTTTACAATTATATAATCCACTACATTTTTTACATGTTCTTATTTCTTCAATTGTATCGATTATCTTTGTCACATTTCTTTTTATTATATTTTCTTCTAAATTTAATTTATTGACTACAGTTTTAAAATCATTATCTTTTAATGCATTTAGATATTCATTATTAATTGATATTTCATTTTCCCTAGTTAATATACCTTTTAGTCCTTCCATTATTTAAACTCCTTTAATAAATCTTTTAATTCTTCTTCTTCTTCAATAGTTACTTCTTCTTTTTTTATTGAATCATTAAACCAAACAGGAACTTTAGTTTCTTTTTTTACTGTTCCATAACTTTTTTTACTATATTTTTTATGTTCTTTTTCTGCAAACTGCATTGCTTCCTTTGCTGTTTTTAATCCTGCTCTTTTCCACTGAGAAGCTATTGTTTCTACATATGCCATAGTTAATCTATTATTGTTTTTTCTTAATACATAATCTATTAACACATTAACTACTGCTGGCGTTAATTCCAAATCTATTAATAACATTTCTAATGTTTTTAAATCTCTATTAGTTGGTTTTGCTCCTTTATTTTTACCTTTTAAAAAGTCATATGGTGTAGTATTTTCAAAGAGCGCTATTATTTTACCTCTCATAGAGTTATCGCCTTCTGGATTTTTTAAATATTCTGGCTGAGATCTGTATACAAGAGTTGGTAACGCATTATTTTTAAACTGATAATATTTTCTTGTTGCTATTCTTAATTCAGATTTATCTATCATACCAAATTCATTTAATACACTTCTTAATATTTCAGTCATCTTAATTGTATCTAAATCATATATAAATGCTAATAAACATATTAGTTCTTTTGTTTTTTTGTTAAATGCTTTATCATTAATAATTCCTTTAGGCATAGCAGATGCTAGCATATCAAAATCTATTTTTTCATTTACTTTTATTGAATTAATTTTTCTTTCTCTTGTATCATCTGTAAAAGCCACGTTATCACTTCTATATACATCATCTATTTTTTTTGTAATATCTTCATAATTTTTTGTATCTATTTTTATTTTTTGATATAAAATTTTTAACCTTTCATATTCTTCTCTTCCTATATTGTTGTATAAAACTATATTTAATATAGGATGATTAAAAAATTCATAAGGTTGTAAAGGAGAATATAATTCATATATATATTCGTTAATTTCTCCAATTTTTACATATGTTTTTAATAAACCTAGAGATTCTAATGATTCTCTTGACTCTTTTACTTCTTTTAAACTACATTTTAATATACTCATCAAGTGGTGATGAATTAAATTTCGACTAAATAATTCTAAATTATCCAAATCTTGCCACAAAGTTAAATATAAACTTGTAGCTATTGGCCCCATTATGGGACTATAAAAAGAAACTAATATTTTACGATCAAAATCTGTTAATATAGTTTTATTTATCACTTTGTAATTGTCTGCTGGTAATAAAGTTGCTATATTCATATTACTTCCTTTCATTTATATTTATTATATAAAACTTTAGCGTTTAAAACAAGAAAAATAGTGTTAATAACACTATTAAATTATTTTATTTTTTTAATCTATTAAACATTTTATCAAATTGGTATTTTGTTTCATAATATTCTAAATCAGGTATTAATTTAGCGTCTATAAAATTAAATTCATTTTCATAAAACAAATGATCAGTGTCTAAAATAACAAGATCTCCTGAAGACAATATTTTTTTTGCATTTAGATCAAAACCATTGGCTATCTGATTTATTTCTATTTTTTTGTTGTTAATATAAGAACAGTTGCTCTTTTGTAATATTCCTATATTTTTAACCATTGGTGATGCCCATACAATTCCAGTTTCTCTTAATTCTTTATAAATTAAATATACATCCTCTTTTGTAAGATTATCACTAGTTTTGACTAACTCCATTACTTCAACATAAATAAATTCTAAATTATACCTTATAAATGGCTGAATTATTAATTTATGATTGGGAATATTATGAGTATATCTAGGTATTCCTATTTTTAATATTTTTTCATTTATTTGATACACTACAGAATATGCACCTGAATTTATTTTTTTAAAATTTAGTATATCTGTATTTTGTTCTTTTAGCAAATCATTTATTAAATATACAAAAAAATTGTTATATGTTTCGTCGAATTTTCTTGAAAATTCTCTGTTTTTTTCTAATTTTTCTTTACTTTCATTTAATAGTAAATGATTTGAAACTATGTTTTTCACAATTTCTTTATTATTGCAGTTATAATATTCTAATATATAATTTTTTAATTTATTTAATTCTTCTTCATCAAAATTTAAATTATTATCTTCATATAAGTATTTTTTCATTTACAAAAACAGTTAAATTGATAAATTATCAAATAAATATTTTATATCTTCAAATTTATATATATGTTTTTTTATTATTATTAAATATATTTTAACTATTATAAAGTAATCTGTATTATTATTTAATAATATTTTTGTCATAAACTCAATATTTTCATATAAATATTTTTTTATTTTATCGTGATTATTCATTTCCTCAAGTAAAGCTATTTTTTGTAAATTATCGATATATGGAAATACAGACTTGAAAACATTTATTACTTCTTCTTCTTTATGTATTTTTTTTCTAAAAAGCTCGTTACTTCTTAGATATTTAATAATAATAGTATGAGACATTTTATTTTGTATATTAAGTGGACTATTCAATAGTTTTTGTAATACCATATTTTACTACTTTCTTTTATAAAAAAAACGCTTACTGCGTTTTTATATACTAATGGTGGAGAATAAGGGACTCGAACCCTTGACCCCCTGCGTGCAAGGCAGGTGCTCTAGCCAACTGAGCTAATTCCCCAAAAGCATGATTATTTTATCATAATATTTGACATTAATCAAGCACTTTTTAGAATTTTTATTTCTTTTCTGTTAAATTTATTAAATTTTCATTTAATTCTTCCATAGCTCTTCCTAATTCTTTTTTGTTTGTGTAATCACACTCTTTCATTTGATAGTGGCTATGTTCTAACATTTGTTTACTTCTTTGTGATGCAACGTGAACTAGTTTATATTTTGAATCTACTATTGTTAGCATCTTATCTATTGATGGATATAACACTTCTCTCACTCCCTTACAATAATATTTTACTATATATTATAAAGGTTAATACATTTCTTTAATAATTTTTACACTTTTTTACATTTAAATTTCGACTATATTAGTTTCTATTTTATCTTCTTTTTTTTCTATCTTAATTTTTAAATCATTTAAATCTTTATTTGGTTCTTGTGGGTTCATTATTTTCCCATTTTCATTTGCTACTAAATATTTATTTTCAATCAAATCTTTTACATATACATATACTGTGTTTTCTTCTTTAAATATATCACTATTATTTTCAGCATATGTTTGAGCTTGCACTTCAATAATGTTTATAATATCATCATATTTAAGATCTGTTTCGCTGGTACTAAACGCATATGAAACACTAGATACACCTATAAAGTATATTATTGTAAATACTGCAACTACTATTAAAAGTTCAATTGTTGTAAAGCCTTTATTATTCATATTTATCACCATGTACATTATAACTTATATTTTACACAAAATAAAGAGCAAGTTTATTTTCTTGCTCTTTTTCTTGTCATTCTTGTTTTAGATATACTTAGTTTTTCTATTTTTAATTCTAAAAGTTTCATCAACATATCACTTAATGTAATAAAACATACAGGTATACCATTTTCTTCTAAATAAGTTTTTGCTTCAGCTTTCATTTCATCAGTTGTGTAAACTTCTTGATTACTTATAATGCCGTTTTTATCCACATTTTGCACAATTTTTATAAACTGATAGTTTTCTTCATAAAAATGTCCTAAATTTACTTTTTCTGTATATTTTTCCATTTCTTGAGGTATCATACTTGCTGTAATTTTTTTTGCAACTCCATAAGTATGATCATTTCCATAAGTTAATAAAAATTTCTTCTTTGCTTTTAAAATTTTTAACAAATATTCATTGTTATTTGTATTATATACTTCTTTCATTTTCATAAAAAAGTCTATACTGTCTAATCTTACATTTGGATTTTTTTCCTTCTTTAATTCTGAAAGTAAAGTTAATTCATCAACAAATATTTTTTCCAATTTTATTGTATTTTCCATTTTTCTCCTTTATATGCACCACTATTTTGCTGGTATTAAGATTATACACCTATTTTATTGCAAATGAAAGAGTAAGTTTGATACTTACCCAATAAATCTTTGAAGTTCGCTATAATTTTTATCTTTTTCAAGTTTTTCAATATAATCAACTATCATTATTCTTTTTAACATGGAATTTAATGTATTAAAACATACTGGTAAATCACTAGTTTCAAGAGTTTGTTTAGCTAACTTTTTTTGCTCGCTTGTTGATGTTATATACTGACCATCATTAACTTCATAATATAAAATATAGTCTTCTTTAAAAAATACCGTCAATTTATGTTTTTCTTCTAATTTTTTGTTGTTATCTGATATTAGACTGATTGCTAAACCATGAAGTTTAAAATAAGAATTGTTGTTATGAATCGCTGTTAATTTTTCATAGTTATTCTTAAAGAACTCTTTTATATCATCAGCAGTTTTTAAACTAGGTTTCATATCTTTTATGATTTGTAATATAAAAACACTGTCAAAAAATGATATCGAACTTTCATTGTTTTTGTGAACTTCTAAATAATAATTTTCTAGTAATTCAGTTATTTCTTCTATTGAATTATCCATAATGTCTCTTTTAAAATTTTCCATATTATCCCCCTACTTAATAAATAAGTAAATAAATTATAACAAAAATGTTACAAAAAGTCAATGTGTAAGAAAAAAATCTCTAACTGAGATTTCTTAACAACATTTTGGTCCGTAAACATTACATACTACATTTTCTTCACAACATGAGTAACATGGTTTAAATGTATGTTTATATACATGATGATTAATAATTTTTGTATTGCATGGCATAATGTGTGGCACTTCGTAATTTATGTACCTGTGGCATACTTTTTCTTGTGGACATTCATAAACTGGTTCACATGGCATAGGCTGCATACATGGATCAAAACAACATCCCATTTCCATATTTTGATTCATTGTCATATTTGGATCAACTGCTTCGGTCATTCCTTCCATATTTGTTTCATTTAACATATTAGATGCACTATGTCCTTCATAATAATTATTCATAATACATTCCTCCTCTAACTTATACTATTCAAATTATTATTTTTGATATAGGTTATTTCATTAAAAAAAGGACATTATTTGTCCTTTGGAAATAAATAAGGCATTGAATTGTATACATATTCAACTCCTGAAACTACTGATAACAGTGTAGCAATCATTAATAAAATTTCGCCTATATTAAAATTGAATAATATAAACGGAAAATCATAAAACATTACTAGCGTTAAGCCAACCATCATAAATATAGTTTTTAACTTCCCTAAATTTGATGCTGCTACCACACTACCTTTATTACCACAAATTGATTTACAAGAATCAGTAATAATATCTCTTGTAATAATAACCACTGGGATGATTACAGGAATAATTCTTTCATATGCAAGTATTACTAGTAATCCGTTAACTAATATTTTGTCTGCTATAGCGTCTGCTACTTTACCAAAATCCGTTACTAAATTTCTACTTCTTGCTATATAGCCATCTAAAAAATCTGTTAATGCTGCTATTAAAAATAATATTCCTGCAACAATATATTCTAAACTAATTAATATATCTTTATATACATACACTGGCCACTGTACATTAAATGATTCCCATGGAACCATTAACATTATAAGTATAATAATTGCTAAAAATATTCTTGCAAGTGTTATTTTATTTGGTAAATTCAACTTCATTTTTTACTCCTTTATCTTCTATAACTTATCACAGTTGCAGAATCCCTTGCTATAGTAACTTGTCTTATAGCCCAAGCCATTGCTAAAACTACTAAAAGTGCTATTAAAACATATACTAGTATGTAATACTTTGAGTCTGCTTTTTTCTTAACTTTAGTATAAGGTGACACAACCTTATTTTTTTCTTCATTTTCTTCTTTAAATTTTAACTCAATTGTTTTTTCAAGTTCTTTTACTGGTATTTTAGAAGTATATTCAAATAAATAATAATTAAAGTCGTCTATAATTTTATCAGAATCTAAACCGAGATATTTTGAATAATCATATATTAATTTTTTTAATTCAAAAACATCTTTAAAAGATCCTATTTTTCCACTTTCTATATTTTCTATACTGAGTTCATTCACATCTAAATCTTTACAAGCTTCGCTGATGCTCACTCCTGACGATTCCCTTGTCTCTTTTAAAAGACTACCTATCTCGTCCACTTTTTTCACTCCTTTTTATAATATATTTAAAAAAATTAAAACTTATAAGCCATGTTCTGTACTTTCATATTGAAAGCGGCAAATATTTATCTGCTATTACTAGCCTTTTACTTAGTTAAATTCCCTTGTAAAAGTTCCCCTACCAAAATTTGGGTTTCTCGCTTGTGGGGTTTACCTCGTTTCATTTTTTTAGTTTCCTAAAAAACTCGTTTCTGTGGCACTTTTAAATTTACTCTAACCATTAAAGGTTATTTCAAAGCCGTTAACCGAAGTTACTTTAGGTTATTGTTTCCCTAAACACAAACACTATAAACATCTCAGTTTATGCGAGCATGGACTTTCCTCTACACAATAAAATTATGCAGCATTTGCCCAGTTTTAATCTAATTTTTCATATACTATTTTTTCTAACTGACTAATTCTTTTTAGAAGGTCTACATTATTTGGGGCTCCTAAATGTTCAATTTTTCCCATTTCTTCAAGCTCCATCTTAGTTCTTCTAAGTTCTTGCTTAAGTTTTATATTATCGTCAGTTAAATCTTTTATTTGTTTTTCTTGACTTTTAATTGTATTAATGTACTCTGTTTCATCTCTAATAACCATATCAAGAACTTTGTCTACTTCTTTCATTCTGTAGCCTACTGCATCTTGTTTGAAATCATATTCATATAGTTCCTGTGGAGTTAAATAAATTCTATCAGTATACATCTTAAACACCTTCTAACAATAAAAATTATACTTGATTTTACCCTTCTTTGTCAAGGTGCTTAGATAAATTATAAATTTTAGAATTTGCTGAATTTACCTTTTTTATTAATTCATTTAAGAAAAAATCTACTCTCATAACCATCCTCCAATTACATTTTACACTATTGTGATTAACAAAATTTATTTTCGACAAAAGATTTCATTATTTTTATAGAGATTATTTTTTTAAAATATGTTATAATGTATATAAGGTGATTAGGTGAAATATCCAAATAATATTAAAAAAAATACTATCAAATTCAAAAGTTATTCAAATCGTGGTATGGTATTGGAAAGTATAATAAATGATGCTAATTCTTATTATTTAGAACAAAGTATAGCAATTATTTACAAAAAACCTACACCTATTGGTATAGTAAAATCTTGTGGTTCAAAAATAACAGATGCGTATTTTAAAGAGCAATCTACTCTTGATTATAATGGGATATATAATGGTAAATATATTGAGTTTGATGCTAAGGAAACTATGAATAAAACTTCTTATTCGTTATCTAATATCCACATGCATCAGTTGGAGCATATTAAAAATATTATTACTCATGGAGGAATAGCTTTTATCATATTATCTATGAATAACAAATATTTTATTTTAAACGGGATAACTATATTAGACTTTATACAAAATTATACAAGAAAAAGTATACCATATGAATATATATGTGAAAATAGTATAGAAATATATTATAATTATAATAAAGGTTTAGATTACATAATAGGTATAGATAAATTAATGGAGGATTATAAATGAAATTAAAAATATTAAATAAAAGTAAAAAAAAGAAAGCCCCAAAGGTTAAAGCTGAAAAAGTAAAGAAAACAAAAAAAATTGATACTACTAAAAAGAAGAAAAAAATTAATGTAAAAGCAATTATATTGGGATCTATTCTTACAATTGCTATACTACTAACTACTTCTATTCTTTTACTGGGATTATATGTTATTCTTACTGCTCCAGACTTTAACAAAGAATTATTATATGAAAAAGAAGCTACTATAATATATGATGTTAATGGAAATGAATTAATGAGAACCGGTGAAAATAATATTGAATTAGTTTCTTATGAAGAGTTACCTCAGGTATTAATTGATGCCATTGTGGCTACTGAAGATTCTAGATTTTTCCAACATACTGGTCTTGATGCACCTAGATTTGCAGTAGCTACTATAGGTCAGTTACTAGGAAACGATGAAGCTGGTGGAGCTTCTACTTTATCAATGCAAGTTGTAAAAAACACATACACAGATGCATCTGAAACTAGTGGTATTAGTGGTATAATACGTAAATTAACTGATGTATATATGTCAATTTTTAAATTAGAAAGTTCTTATACAAAAGAAGAAATTATTGAATTTTATGTTAATTCACAATGGCTTGGTAATGATAACAATGTTAACTATACTGGTATTACAGGTGTGGAGCAAGGTTCTGAATATTTGTTTGGAAAATCAGTTACTGAGTTAACACTTGCTGAAGCATCACTACTTGCTGGAATGTTCCAAGCTCCTGATGCTCATAATCCATATAAAAATCCTGAAAGTGCTAGAAGCAGACAAGAAATAGTTTTAACTCTTATGGTAAGACATGGATATATTTCTGAAGATGAAAAAGAAGCTGTATTAGATGTACCTGTTGAGTCTTTATTAAAAGAGCAATCTGAAACTACTTCAAATTATTTACAAGCACCTATTGATTATGTACTTGAAGAAGTAAGAGAATTAACAAAATCTGATGCTAATCCTGATGGATTAAATCCATATTATGTTCCTATGAAAATATATACTACAATTGATCCTAACATTCAACAAATATTACATAAAGTTGAAACTGGAGAAAGTTATGATATACCTGATAGTTATGGTAACTTACAATTCGGTATGGCTATTACTAGTATGGAAAATGGTTCAATAGTTGCTATGAGTGGTGGTGTTGACTATCAACCTACTGGTACTAATAGAGCTGATGTAAGAAGACAACCAGGTTCTACAGCAAAACCTATATTTGCATTTGGTCCACATATTGAATATTTAAACAGTTCTCCATCTTCGTTCTTTTTAGATGAAGCAGCTAATTATACTGGTGGAACTGCTATGAGAAACTGGGATAATCAGTTCTGGGGAGAAATGACTATGAAAGATGCACTAGTTGCTTCTAGAAATATTCCAGCTCTACTTGCTTTTCAACAAGTAGCTGAAGTTGACTTAGGTTATATTGAAGACTTTGTACATAACCTAGGAATTGATTATGGTACTGACCTTTATGAATCTGCATCTATTGGTGGATTTGATGGAGTATCTCCTATTGAACTTAGTGCTGCTTATGCTGCATTTGGTAGAGATGGTTATTACATTGAACCTTACTCAGTTACCAAAGTTAGTATTAATGACAGCGAAGAAGTAATTGAACATAAATATACTAAAGAAAGAGCAATGAGTGCTGAAACTGCATATTTGGTAAATAATATGCTTGTTGGAAGTGGTGTTTCTGGAATATATGTTTCTGGAACTGATTTAGCTGCTAAAACTGGTACCTCAACTATTGATGCTAAAGCTGCTGAAAGTCTAGGTATTCCTTCTTGGGCTATAATGGATAACTGGGTTACAAGTTATAATCCAGAGTATTCATTCTCTACTTGGATTGGATACGATAAACTTAGTAGTGAATATTACTTAACTAGTGCACTTGCAGGTCCTGTTAGAAACGGATTAAGTAAAGCTGTTGGCGAACAGATATATAATGCAAATCAAAGATTTACTAATTCCACTGCTAATATAGTTACTGTACAAGTAGAAAAAAGCACTTACCCACTTCAATTAGCTGGACCTAATACTCCTGAAGAGGAAATTATTTCTGCTCAATTTAAAAGTGGTACTCAACCTACTGAGGTTTCTAGTAGATATGATAGTCTTGAAGATGTTACTAACTTAAAATCTACATATGATGGAAAAGAAATTAAACTTACATGGGATAAAATTAAAACTCCTGATTATTTAAATCCAACTTTCCTTACTGAATATTTTAATGAATATTATGGAGATCATGCTGCTAAATATTATGAAGCTAGAATAAACTACAATAACTCTTATATGGGTGATGTGATATATGATATATACTTAGATACTAATGGTACGTTAACTCTTATTGGAAGTACTGCTACTAATTCATTTACCTATGATGAATTTAAAGCAGGGGAAACTCAAAATTTTGTTGTAGTATCATCATTAACAAAATACAAACAAATGGAAAGTGATGGCGTTAAAACAAAAATAACAACTACAGCTGATTCTAATGTAGATGATGCTGTAACAGACGGTACTGAGGAAGAAAGCACTAAACCAGAAACTGAAAGTACACCATAATTATTCAATTAAAAAAAACCTAAATAGGTTTTTTTTTGCATTCTTTTTCAAAAGAACAATTAATGCAATCAGGCTTTTTTGCCTTGCATATATATCTTCCAAAAAGAACCATTTGACTATTAATTTTATTCCAAATTTCTTTGTCAAATTCTTTTTTTATTTGCTTTTCAATCTTCACAACATTGTATTCATTATCTACTATATCTAAAATATTTGAAACTCTTGTTACATGAGTATCTACTGCTATGCTTGGTTCATTAAATAAATTTGCTAATACAACGCTTGTTGTTTTTCTACCGACTCCAGGTAGGCTTTCTAAATATTCTCTATTATTTGGAACTATACTATTTTGATCTTTTATTAATGACTTAGTTATTTCTTTTATATAAAAAGCCTTTTTGTGGTATGAACCAACGGATCTAATGATGGTTTCAAGTTTTATTATATCCATATCTCTTAATTCAATTAAACTATTTTTATATAACTCTTTTGCTACTTTATTAACTCTTTTATCCGTAGACTGAGCTGACAACATTGTTGATATTAATAATTCATAATCTTTATTATATTCTAGTTCACATACAGGATTTGGAAACATTTGATTTAACTTGCCTTCAATATTATTCATTGTCTAACCAATCGAAATTTAAAATACTTGTTTCAAACTCTTCTTCTTTTTCTACTTGATTTTTATTAGTTAAATCTTCTTTTGTTTTTATCCCTTTTTTATTCCAGTCATAAAGAATTTTGTCTATATATCTAAGATTAGTTACCCCGTTATATGATGCTTCATTTAATGCTTCTAGTATTATTTCTTCTTTAAAGTCTTTTTCAATCCAGGCTTTAATTATTTCAAAATCCATACCTGATAATGTTCTTCCAAATTTTTCTTCAAATATACTAAAAATATCTTTTGTAGTTTCTTTTTTTTCAGTTTTTTTACTTTCAGTTTTTAAATTATCATAAAAATCATTTAACACTATTTTTTCAACAGTTTTATTACTTTCATTTTTACCTAATTCCACATTTATTATTTTTTTTAAAACCAAAGATGAAAAAGCTTCCATTATACTTTCTTCTTTTAGAGAAGTAAATTTTTGTATAATATTTATATCAAATATCGGGTCATATTCATTTTCAAAATACATAAGTAATAAAAATTCATTTATATTAAGCTCTTTTGATAAAGAATATTTTATATATTTAGTATCAATTACAAATTTTTTATTATCTTTTCTCATACTTCCACCCTGTTTAATAAGTATTTTTTTAATTCCTTATTATTATTTTTCAATTTTCCTTCTAATATTTTATTTGTTATTTCATTTTGTATTTCTTTTATTTTGATACCTGGCTCTATATTTAATATTTTTATTATTTCATCTGATTTGATATCAAGAGGCTTACTTTCATTTAATTCCATAGTTTTATATACTTTGTTAATTCCTGAGTGTGTATACCCCATTGTTTCACCAGTCATCATACATAAATATAATCCATAGTTATATAATGTCATGTAATCTATTTTACCATACTTTATAATTTCTTTTATTTTATTTATTGTATTTATTTCATTTTTTGTGAAATATTTTTCTGATATGTTTAATTGACTATACATCACATATAAATCACTTGAGTATTTTACATTATTAAATGTAATATCTAACTCTTTTGCTATATTTAATTCTTTTAATAAAGTTATTCCATAATAAAAATTTTTAGATAATAATATTTTATTTAATTCCTCTCTAACTCTTTCATTAGATAAAGTTTTTACATATGACGCATTGTTAATAATGGATAATTTTAAATTATCATCTATATTAAAATTTAATACACAAGCAAATCTTATTGCCCTTAATATTCTTAAAGGATCCTCACTTAACTTTTTATCTGGATCACCAACAATTTTTAACAGTCTTTTTTTTATATCTGCTTTTCCATCTAGTAAATCTATTATTTTTCCATTTTGATTCATACATAAAGTATTTACTGTAAAGTCTCTTCTTTTTAAATCATCTATTAAATTATTTATATATTTTATTTCAACAGGTTTTCTTCCTTCATATCTTAACTCTTGTCTATATGTTGTAATATCTATATTAAATTTATTGATTTTAATATTAATACCACCATAATTATTGAATGTATTATTTACAAACATACTATGTATGTCTTTGGGAAGTGCATTAGTACATATATCTACATCTAAAGATTTTCTGTTTAATATTTTATCACGAACAAAACCACCTACTATGTAGGCTTCATATCCTTCTTTTTCAATTTTATTAAGAACTTTTTTTATTTCTTTATTCATATAATATTCCCATTTAATTATAACACTTATCTCATTAAAAAAACAAACTTTTTTATCAAGTTTGTTTTAAATTTTATCTTTTTGTTTATATAATTGTATTAATCCTTTAACGCTCATTTTGCTACCATTATTTAATATTGCATTTGAATATATTCTTATTGATATATACGCTATTAATATAATAGTAATTATTAATATACCTATTGAAATAATTACCTCAGTAATCGATGCTACTCCCATAAAATATCTTGATGGCATTGAAAACATCGATGATATTGGAATGTATGAAGCAACTTTATTTAATATTCCACTAGTATCAGTCATTGTAAAATATCCTAAATAAAATCCTAATACCGCAATTAAATTTACTGGAGTATTTACTATATTTACATCTTCTAATCTATTTACCATCGCTCCTGATAAAGCAAATAAAAATGAATATAATAAGTAACCTAGTACAAAATATATGAAGCTAACTAGTGCTATTGTTAAATTTATTTGTGAAGCAATTTCTTCAATTATACCAGCTGGTAAAAATATATATGCTCCAACTACAGTGAAAATAGTTAAAAACAATATTTGACATATTCCTAATAATCCTATACCCAATGTTTTTCCTAAAATAATATTTTTACTATTAGTTGATGTAAGTAATGTTTCTACAATCTTAGATGTTTTCTCTGTTGTTACTGCTCCAGATACTTGATAAGCAAACATATATATTCCTAAAAACATTATAGATGATAAAATTATTCCAATACCCGCTCCAACTGCTCCAGTTTCTTCTTCTGGATTAGTTGAAACTAATTCAAGTTCAAATATCGGATTAACATTGTTAATTTCTTCTTCAGTTAAGTTAAGTGAATAAAGCTGAACCATTTTATATGTTTCTTTTATGTATGATAATAAAAATTCAAAATTATATGTTGTTTCACCATTACTAGATGTATAAATGATATCTATATTTTCAGTTTTAGTTAATTCTACTACGTAATCATATTCATTTTCATCTACTACATTTTTTATTTCTTCTTTTGTATAATTTTTATTTTCAACGTCAAAAGTTATGGTATTTTCAAGAACTTCATTTGAAACTAAATTATCTTTCATTAAATTTTCTGAATCAATTACCAGTGCATGTTCAATAAATGCATCTTCAATGTTTACATCAAATAATTTTAATATGTTATTTATATTTAAAGCTATTAATATTATTATTAAAAATATAATATTAGTTATAATAAAAACTTTCTTTCTTATGAGTTCTAGTACAGTAAATTTACCTACTTCATATAAATCTAACATATTACTTCCCTCCTTTAACTTTGTCTACAAAAATATCATGTAAACTTGGTTTTTTTATTTCAAATTTATTAATAAATACTTTGTTTTCTATTAATAAATTTATTATTTTATGAGCGTCTTTTTCCTTATTTATTTGTATACTATATGTATTATTGATTTTATTGTAATCAAATTTTAAATCACTTAAAATAGATATTATGTCTTCTTTAGTGTTTACTATTACTTCTTTTGCATCATATGTATCTTTTATACTTTCTATATTGCCATGCATTACATTTTTACCATGATCAAGAATTAGTATATCTGTACAAAACTCTTCAATAGCATTCATTTGATGAGATGACATTATTATGTATTTATTCTTGTTTATAAGCTCTAATACAACACTTTTTAATAATTCTGTATTAACTGGATCTAATCCAGAAAAAGGTTCGTCTAAGACTATTAAATCAGGGTTATGTATTATTGATATAATAAACTGTATTTTTTGTTGATTTCCTTTAGATAGCTGCTCTGCTAGCATGTTTCTATATTCTTCTACTTCTAACCTTTTAAACCAGTAATTAATTTCTTTATCTATTAATTCTTTTTTCATTCCTTTAAGCTTTGCAAAGTATACTATTTGGTCGTAAATTTTACTTTTTGGGTATAAACCTCTTTCTTCAGGTAAATATCCAAAGTTAACTTCTTTTCTTGATACTTCTTTATCATTCCATAATATAGTTCCACTATCTTTATTTAAGATACCTAAAATCATTCTTATTGTTGTTGTTTTTCCGGCGCCATTTGTTCCGAGTAATCCAAATATACCAGGTTTTTCTAATTTAAATGATATATTATTTACTACTTTTTTACTTCCATATGTTTTATTTAAATTTTCTATTATTAAACTCATATTTTCTCCTTACTTTTATATAATATCATAAATATATAATCTAATCAATTTATATATATTGTATCACATTAAATACATTGACTATTTTTATGATTTATGGTAGAATAACGATTAATTAAAAGTTAGGAGATGAATTATGTACGAAGAAATACCTAAAAGACCACTTGATATGAAAATATTATTAATTAAAATCGGAATATTTTTAGTAATAGGTATTATACTTGTTATAATGTTTTATTTTACTACTAAAGCAACTGCTCCAACTAGTGATGAGCAACTTAAGTTCAATTCTAATTTACAATCATTTGAAAATGCAGCGATAGAATATTTTAACGAAAGTGAGCTTCCAACTAAACTTAATGAAGCTGTTACTGTAGATTTTAAATTATTATTTGAAGAAAATAAGTTATCTAACTTTACTTACGATTTAAATGATTGTATTTTAAAAAATAGTTATTCTAAATTAACTTATATATCTGAAAATACTTATAGCATTAAAACTACTCTTTCTTGTAATAATAAAAATAGTTATAATATATATACTTTAACAAAATAAAAATGAACTCTCGTTCATTTTTTTGTTGATTATTCTGTATCGTAAACAATACCTACACAATCCGCAGCATTTTCAGCAATTGCGCAGTATTCTTTTGATGCAGATTGACATTGACTAGGTGATGCTAAGCAAGTTGAACATACTGAAAAGTCACTTTTAACATCTCCATTGAAATTATCAATTACCCCAAATACCACATTTACTATTGTTGGTACAAAAAATATTATAATACCTGCAATAAATCTTCTCATTAAAGATCCTGTTGCTTTTTTTATTTCATCTTCTTTACTTGATACTACTGCTTTTCCTAAATCAATAGCTCCCATTATTATTATAATTACTGGAATTACTATTTTAAATATCGTTAGTATATCTCCAATTAATTTCCATATTGACCAAGTTTCTGCACAAAACGCTAATGTTAACATAAAATCACTCTCTCTTTTCTATATTCTTATTTTACAAAATTTTTTTTATTTAGTCAATATATTTGACTTACTTTACATAAAAAAAGAAGATTTTACTCTTCAATTATTTCTGGAAACAATTCATCTTCACTTAAACATGGTAAATCGTTGTCCTCTTCTTCGTTTAATTGACTTTCACCTTCGTCATTATAATCACAATAATCAAGAGCTACTGCTCTACATTCGCTAGGTGTTGATACACATGTCGAACATATTGTATAATCTTTTCTAATTTCTCCAAAGTTATCTAGTACATTAAATACTACACTTACTATTGTTGGTATAAAGAATATTATAATACCTGCAATAAATCTTCTCATTAAAGATCCTGTTGCTTTTTTTATTTCATCTTCTTTACTTGATACTACTGCTTTTCCTAAATCAATAGCTCCCATTATTATTATAATTATAGGAATTACTATTTTAAATATTGTTAGTATATCTCCTACTAATTTCCATATTGACCATGTTTCTGCACAAAATGCTAGCGTTAACATATAATCACTCCTTTTCCTTTTTTATATTCTATATAATATTAGTTATTATGTCAACTAAAATATACCAAAAATACCTTTATTTTCTTTATCTTCATTTAATCTTGTGAAACCTAATAATGTTAACAAACTTACTATTGAAGCCTCTTTATCTATTTTATCATCTATATTAGGAATATTTGAAAATACTTTACTCCCTGATTCTTTTTCAAAATCTACTACATCTTTACTATTTAGTGTACTTCTATTTAATATTATTTTACTGTTTTTTAGTGCATCAAATATTCTGTTATTTTGTTTGATTAATTTATTTAACTTAATAATTCCTGGTTCAATTAAGTATAATGTTTCAGAATTTGGAATTTCACCTGAATTATTTAAATCTACTATAATTACCTCTATTCCACTATTCATTCTTATAAAATTATGTATATTATCCGATGTTGTATTAAGAAGTTCTTTATCTCCAAAATATGAAAAATCATTTTTATCTAGTTCTATGCATTTAACACTATAATATTTTTGTAAATGTGTTTTTAATATATATGCCAGTGTAGTAGAACCAGCATGTACTGTCATATTTTTTATGCCAATAATTCTTTGACCAATAAAACCTTTATCAACACCTGCACTGCTATTTAATTTAATTTGTTCACTCTCTGGTTGATTATTTAAATGTTGATAATTTGCTACATCTTTATATGAATTTGGATTATCTATTAAAAAAGTAACAACTTCACCTTTTTTTGTAAAGTTATATATCCCCATTGATACTAACTGTGATAAATAGCTAGGTGAATTTACTATTTGTGAATCATCTAATAGTAATATTACATTGTTCATATCAAAATTCATTGATAATTCTTGAATGACCTCTATTTTTTCATAATCTTTTATAGCAGTTACATCAATAATCATTTTATTATAAAAGAAATTTTTAAATTGATTTATTATTTCCGAAACTTCAAATACTCCATTGATGCTTTTTATTACATCTATTTCAAGTGTACCTAAAAGTGTTTGATAATTATTTGATACTATTACATTCATATATCCTCCTATTTATTCAAAATCCATTATTTTATTTGTTGTACCTTTTATTTGAAAGGTTAAAAAGTTTCCAATCACTGGCAAATTGAATTTATAAAATAAAATTATTTCAAATATGCCGTCTTCATTTTTTACACAGTACGAATAGTTTGTACCATTTTCTGCATTTATAACAGTATATGAATCTAAGTTACTTACAGTTTGATAAACTGGTTCTGATTCATTATTACTGGTTGGACACTTTCCTGTTGTTTTATATCCTTCAGCAAGTAAAAAATCATTTATAATTTCAGCACTCGTAGAGTGATAACCTTCATACTCTTCTATTATAGTAATAATATCATTTCTTATTCGAAATGAATCAGTATAATTTATTGCTAAAATTAAAAAAGCAGCAAATAAAAATATAAAAGTAATAACAAGACCAAATATCCATGTTGTTCCTTGTACTTCTCTCATTTTTATTTCCTCCTAACTAAAATCACACCCTGTTACTACCTTCGTTTCACCTATTAAATTAAAATTAAATATACTTTTTAATACTGGTATATCCAGATTATAAAAAACCATTATTTTGTAATAACATGATCTAGTTTTTTCTACTGTAATATCAGTTTCACTGCCATCACTTATATTGTATATATTATTTGGAGGAGAATCTATTTCATCTATACTTTTTACTTCTCCTACTATTTTAGTTCCATCTTTATAATAAATAATCATTTCTTTGGCAGATAAAGTAATATCTACTATATCATAGTTAACCCTTATGTAATCATAGGTTTTATTACCATTTTTTTCCATATAAAATGATGATAAAAATATTTTTCTTTTGCTTTCAACGCTATTAATTTCATATGATAAATTAACTTGAACTAATTTACCTGATTCTTTGTAATAATCCACTGATGGTGTTATTTTATTATATGATCCTTGAGAACCTTCTTCAATAACATCACCAGATTCTATCATTTGAATACATATTGACGATCCTTCTGAAGCATTTGATATACCTCCAGATAATACACCTTCTCTATTATAACCAGTATAGCCATCAGGACATGTTCCTACAGCTCTATATGAATCATTTGTCATAGCTTCTACTATTTCATCATGTATACCGTCTAAAGAACTTATTTCGCCATTGTTTTTTTCTATAACACCCACAATATCATCTTTTACTGCAAAAGCTTTGGATCTATTGATAGTAACAGTCATTATTCCAGTAAAAAGCAATATAAATAATATTACTATATTGAATAAAAATGTTCCTCCTATAGCTTCTTTCATTTATAATCACCCCTTATATGGACAAAAGAATGTATTATCTTCGTTTCCTTTAATATAACATTCTACCTCGTTATTTGCATTTTTTTCTGAACCACAAATAGCGTCACTACAATTCGAACTTTCTTCAAAATTATTATCTATCATAGGCCATAACACAGTGAAAAAAAAGGCTGAAAAAGCCCCTATTGCTAGTACAACAATTACAGTTGTGTTTAATTCTCCTACAGCCTCTTTCATAATTTATTTCCTTTTCTTTTTTATGGTGCAGTGTTTGTAGTTGCATCCGTTATTGGACAAATTAATGATCCATTCATATCTCCATCATTTGTATCAGTAAAATCGCCATCACCATTTTCATCATATGAACACGACATAGTTCCATCACCATTATCAGTACAAGCTTGCGCTGCTGCACATCTTGTATTTTGCTCTATACTTCCTTGTATTGCTGGCCATACGAACACATAGAAAAATGCTCCTACTGCTGCTATTGCTACGACTGTTATTACAGTCATATTTAGTTCTCCTGTTGCTTCTTTCATATTATCTTCTTCTTAATTCGTTGCATCTGTTATTGGACACTGTAAATTTGTTACTTCAAATGTACCATCGCCATCTTCGTCATATGAACAAGTCATTGATGTACCATCAGCATTTGTGGTACATGCTTGTGCTGCTGCACATCTTGTGTTTTGCTCTATACTTCCTTGTATTGCTGGCCATACGAACACATAGAAAAATGCTCCTACTGCTGCTATTGCTACAACTGTTATTACAGTCATATTTAGTTCTCCTGTTGCTTCTTTCATTAAAAATTTCCTCCTCTATTATATTACTATTATAACTTATTATTAATTTTATATCAATTTTTTTTTTACAATTTGTGTAAAGTTTATAAATTCATTAATTGAAGTACGGCTAAGATAAGCAAAACCATTACTCCAAGTCCTGTACCTACTAACATTGCCATTGTTTTACCTTCCATTTTTTCAAGTCTATTTTTATATCTTGTATCTCTTGCTTTTTGTTGTAAATTTGAAATAGATTTAGAAAATGTAAGTATTTGTTCTTGTTTTCTTTCTTGTCTACCTAATGATAAACGGTATAAAAGTCTCATCATTCTCATTGAATCTCTAACTGGATATTTTTTAGCGAAATTCATATATGGGTTTATTGTTCCATCACCTGTATTTATTTCATTTATTAATTCTTTTAATCCTGGTTTAAATATCTCTGGTGCATCATCTATTGATTTACCTAAAGCTACCGGCACTGTATAATGTTGTATCAATATCTCTATACTTTTAAGATAATGAGGTAACATTGAATCTATATGATGCATATTTTTTTTGTAATATCCTTTTATTTGTACATAGTTATATTTAAACATTAAGAAACCTGCAATTAATGATATTAAAATAGATAAACTAGAAAAGTCTTGAATAAATGCAATAATAAGTATCGCAAACACTAGCAATCCATATTTTATTCTATTGTTGAATAAAACATTAGGATTAACGTGTTCTCCGTATCTTGCTCTTACATAAAAATCCCAATCTTCTTCTTTTAATTTTCTAAATATAATTTCATTATCAGTAACTAATTTAGATACACTTAAATGTCCATTTATAGTCATTATTAATAATATTATGGCAGTAATAATAATCATTTCTATTTGCATTATTCAACCCCCACATTTTCATTATAATACTTTTCTCCTGTTACTAAAAAGTAAGCATTTACAGCAATAATTAAATGTAAGACTATTTGTACATACCACAGATCCAGCATGTCTAAATAATTATCTCTACCTAACATATATTGAAGTGCTATTACTAAAGCAAATAAAACCATACCAAATTTTACAAATCTTGAATGGAAGTTTTTTCTGTCTATTTGATCTCTGTAAACACCTTCTACTAAAGCATCTATATCCATTGCCATATTTTCAAGTGCTTGCCCTGAGTCTCTTGCCCCTTCTTTAGTTATTTGTAAGAATAATTGATTCATATTTTTAACCATATAATATGGATATTTCTCATTAAAATATATTATTGATTCATCGATAGTACCATTTTCATATGACATAGCTATCATTCTTTTTAAATCAGATAATACAGGATCTTCAAGTATTCCTGAATCTCTAACTCCCTCTAATGACTTAATAAAACTTTGAGTCGTATTGAACTCCATTATTACATTTGTAGTATATATTTGAATTTGTTCAAATATGTACTCACTATAAATTCTTTTAGTTCTTAAATATGATAAATAAGGAACAAAAGCTATCGCTATTACTGAATAAAATATACACCAAATTATACTATAAAAGTAAAAATATGATATTATTGCTGCTACTCCTGCAAATATAATTATTTGAGAAGTATACTGTTTTGCACTATATTCTTGTCCTAATTCTTTTGTTTTTTCTCTTACTACTTTATATGAATAAGGAGCATATTTATCGTAAACTGTGTTAACATTTTTAACTATAGATTTATAAGCATTTTCACCTGGATTCATTCTATAGATAATTACAAATATTACAAGTGCTATAATTATAACTAATTCTATACCCGC
The DNA here is from genome assembly GCA_964371705.1 of uncultured Muribaculaceae bacterium. GTDB lineage: Bacteria > Bacillota_I > Bacilli_A > RF39 > UBA660 > CAKOSP01. The sequence goes on along the minus strand of CAYJNH010000001.1, from coordinate 12,787 downwards.
TACCATAAAACCTCCTATAAACTTTCAATAAAACTATTTGCTTCTGCATTTTCAGTCACAAATAAGTTTTCTGGAATAACTACTCCTTGTGAACCTAAATAATTTATTAAAGAACTAGACGGATTATTTATTAATAATTTACCATCTAAATTTCTTTTATATATTATATTATGTTGTGGTTCATTTTCTTCATTTACATAAAATTCACACACTTCAACAATTTCTCTTTGAAATCTTCCTAATTCTTTACTAAGATACCCTTTAACATGTATAGCTAATTGTACATATCTATGTATAGATTTTAAAAACTGATCTATATCTATATTAGATTCCAATAAACTATATAAACGCATTGGTACATTTCTAGCACTATCTGAATGAATAGTAGATATAATATTATGTCCTGATGATATTGAGTTTCTTACTGCTGTTACAGCTTCTGCTGTTCTTACCTCTGAAAGTAAAATCCATCTTGGATTTTGTCTCATACATGTAACTAATACTTCAGAATATGAAGCAATGTTATTAGTCTTCATTGCAATTATATCTCTGTGTGGAAAAATTTTATCTAAATGTAACTCTAATGTATCTTCTATTGTAATTATTTTCTCATTTTCTTTAGTGTGTGAAGCTAGGTATTTAACTAACTCTGTTTTACCTGAACCTGTTTCTCCACTAACAATTATATTACAATGTCCACTTACACAAGTTAATAAGAAATTGTGTAATTCCTCAGTAACATATTTTTCATCTAGTAATTTTTCTTTATTTAATCTTATTTTTGCTGGAGTTTTACGTATTGTACAAGCAATACCATTTGTAGCTATTGACTCGTGAACAAAGTTTAAACGTAATTCAGCACTTTCAGCATCTAAAAAAGGGTGTGCCATATTAAATGTCGTACCCATTACATTAGAACACTGGAAAGCAAGTTTTTCAAGAAGGGCATTGTTAATCCCTTCTTTTTCAACTTGATATACACCTTTATCTAGTGTTTTTAACCATATTTGGCCGCCATTAGTATATGAAACATCTGTTATATTTTCATCTTCTAAAAATTCTTTAATTGGACCAAAATCTAATTGTGAAAATATTGCATCATTCACACTAATCACCACCTTTTATTCTTTTTTTTATTCTTCTACTGTTAATGTTTTAGATAATATATATTGTTTTATATATTCACTTTTTACCTCAGTCGTAGACGACTCTGTAGTATATTCCTTATTTCTAGGAACTGGTATTATTTGAAGTCCACTAATTGTTTGAGCTTGACTTAACAAGTGAAACATGTCATCATCTACTGCAAATAATAACAAACTTGCATTTCCAGTAGTTGTGCTTTCAAAAATATCATTTTGTCCACTATCTCTAACGGCTAAAACTTCTATACTTTCTACAAATTTACCAAACATTATTTTATCTTGAACATCATCATTCGCTTGCACGTATAAGTCTATTTTATCACCTGGATAAATTGAGTTACCATAAGTTGAATTTATATCAACGTTTAAAGAAAATAGTGTATATCCTTCAGGTATATCATCAAATACTGCGTTTGGTAATTCTTGTTTATCTACAACTTGACTATTGTAAAAGAATCCTCCTGCAGGTATTGATGTTCCTGTTGTTACATATTTTCCAATAAGTTGATTACTTAACTGTATAACTTCTATTGTATCTAGAAGTTGTCTATTAACTTCTACAAACTTTATGTTCTCCTCTAATATTTCTTGAGTTGCTCCTATTTCTTCTACTGCGTAAGGGATATTTATTGGATCAATAGCATCATTAACTCTCATACTATAGAAAAACCATAGTGCAATAATCCCTACTATTACAGCTAATAAAGTAATAGTATTTTTGTTGGTTAAAAATCTTTTTATTCCTCCTGATACTTTCACTTTTTTATCCTCCTTTTATCCATTGATTGGTTTACCTTCTAATACAGCATCTATTTTATCTACTATATCAAAATCTGTTGAATCTCCTACTATATTAAATGTAGATGATTTACTTGATACTCTTACACTTATTTTTGGTGGTGATTCATATATTTCATAGAATTCTATTTCGTATGTTGTTGAACCACTTGTAGACTCTGCCATTCTTCTTATAAAACTTTCCATGAATTTTTCTTTATTTATTTTTGCTTCTCCATATATTCTATAATATCCATAATCAACCGCATCTAACATTGATGCTTCACTTATTTCTTTTATTAATGAATAACTTTGAGTATTTCCTGTTGTTAGGTTTTGTACCAGGAGCATTACCACTACGATAAATACTCCTAATATTACTAACCAATATCCCCAGTATGCACTTTTCATTTATTTTTCCCCCTTACTTCCACGATGGTCCACCAACACTTGTTGGACTATTTTCAGGTATTGTTGTTTCTTCTCCGAAGAATGGAACGAAATATTCATTTTTATTACTTATTCTATCTTCTACATCAGGACTTCTACTATCAATAAAGTTGAAGTTGTCACTATGTTTGTTATCACTAGATAAGCTGTCTAAATATGAACTATAACATTGTGTATTTTCATATACTTCACCAGTATCACTTACTGTATCATAACATACAAGTGTACTATTAGTGTAACTATTATTACTATTATAATCTCTGATTTCATCAGCCATATCTGGTGTTAAACTTACAGTTAAAATAGGATCATTTTCATAAGCTTGTTCTTTAAGTTCTTCAATTCCATTTTCACCTTTAAGTGTTAAATTTGCTTTTTCCATAACGAATCCAAATTTATCATTAACATCGTAGTCATAACTCCAGTTATATCCTAATTCTCTGTCGTTTGGATTAAAGTTATTTGATGAATAAACTCTAAAATATAAATCTCCTATTGTTACTATACAATTTGGACAAATATTTAATGTCCCTCCAACTTCACAGTCTACACATTCAGGTTCTGGAATTTCATAACTACAAGTATAATCACCTTTATATCCATTAACACCTAAAACATCCGCTACTGATTCCGTATCTGGACTACTGTCAATCAATCTTCCTGTAGTACAATTATTTTTATCATCATAGAAACTTCCTAGGTTTTTAATATTAAATTCGAATTTATGCATTCCTTCTGGAACATCTACCTTAACTGGTAACCCATTTACTAGTGTATCATCATCTCCAGCTTGACCATAAATTATATCTCCTGTACCCATTACTGTATAAAATACTTTTGGAGTAGTATAATTCATCACTTTTGTTGAACTGTATTTATAGTAATCAGCTGTATAAATTGAAAGTGTTATTTCTTGACCTTGATAATGTATTACATCTTCTTTTAATTCTCTTTCACTAGATCCGTTGCAGCTATTATATTTTTCATCTGTAAGTGCTCCTGCACAGTACATTGTATTTGGCGTTTCAAAATCTTGCGATACTAAATCTAATTCTTTATGCTCATCATTTTGAATTAAATCAAAATATCCTGAATCATATTCATATTCAATTTCTGGACTTTGACTAAAATTAACTTCCCATGTACTACATGCATTTAATTTAGCAGTTGCTTCTTCAACTTCTTCTTTTACTTCTTCAAAAGACTTTCCAGAATTAATTATTTCTTCGATGTCTTGATTATATTGATTTTTATCAATTTGATCTGTATAACAACTTTTTGTTCCTTTTATTTCAGCTCCTATACTGAAATATCTTCCGTTTTGTGTTTCTTGTATTCCTGGAAATTTGAAATATTCGTAATCTTCTTTACATGAAATGCTACAGTACGGATTGTCTGTCAATAAGTTTTCTGTTGTTTCAGGAACATATATATTTTTTTCGTTATCAAGCGCACAACCTTCTGCTGTATATGAATTTCCTGCATCATCTTCGCCATTTACTACACAATTTATTATATCTTCTGGTGCAGTAATAGACCCAACATTAATTGCATCCCCGTATGCTCCTTCTCCAAATTCAGTACAATTATTTGCTACATCCATTATAGTTCCACAATTTTTTTCTTCTGGAACTTCGCATTCTGCTGGTTTATATGTTTTATTTATAGTTACAAACGGCACATCTGTACCAGCTTCCCATAACGCAAATCTTTGGTAACTTGCATTCCCATTTCCTAAAAATGCCCCTTCTCCACTTGGACCAACATTTTTAGTTTCATATGAATAGTTAATAGTATATTTAGAATTATTACAATCATCAAATTTAACTAAACCATCTATTTTTGATTGCACTTCCATTATAAATTTAATTTTCGGATTACTTGATAAATCCAAATTAATTAGAGTATCCACTTTTTCATATACTCCATCTTCATTTGTTACATAATAATCAACTTTATTTAATTTTGCTTGTTCATTTTCTGGAAAATCAATGCTAAAAGCAGTAATTTTACCTTCTCCAAATTCTGAAGCAGTCATTAAATAAGTTCTATATTCTACTTTGTAATATGAATCATTTTCCTCTTCAGTTTCAGTATCAGTATCAGAATCTTCATCTGTATCACTTTCATCTTCTGGAATAGTTACTATTATGTTTTTATATACTTCAAAAGGATAGAATTCTGGAGCTTTTTGTGTATCTTCAGGCAAATTAGGTTTTTCAGTAGTTGGATCTATATATGTAGATGAAACACTTGCTGTGCCCATTTCCAATTTACCACTACCTTCACCATTTTCTTGAGATTCAGCGTATTCTCCAGCACCAATTACTCCATCATAAAATAATTCTCTAGCTACTAACATTATAGTTTTTTCTGCAGCACCTGATGGAACATTAAAGTAAAAATTATCATAAGCTTTACCTAGACCGCTATTAGCGTATCTAGTAGTCATATCATTTTCATTATTAAATTTTTCACTTAATATGTTAAGCGAATCATATATTGCTGTTTTGTTTTCATCTGTTTCTGGATAATTTAAAATTCCAGTACGACTACCCCAGTATTCTCCATAACTTCCTATAACTGCAGCATGTTGTCTATAAGTTCCAGTATTAGCACCGTTTCCGTAACCAAAATTCCAAAAACCTATAGCGTAAGCTCTTACTGCCAACATAGTAGCATAATAGTAATCGTCGCTTGATATTGTAGTTCCGTCATATGTATATGAATTATTACCTACATTATTAAATCCATTATTTAATATTTCAATTAATCCAGCTTCGTAACTTCTTTGTTCTAAAGAAGACTCAGCTCTCATAAACATTGCATCTGTTGAATAAGATATTTGTAAAGAACCATCTAAATTAGGATCTAAACAGTATATTGCTGTAAGTCCTTTTTCTGTTTGTATGAAATATCGTGTTGTATTGTATTTATATGAACCATTACCACTTTTTTGATAAGGCATACCATTTTCATGTTGCACACTTTCTACACCATAACTTTTAGGTGTAGAATAATATAATCCTGTAAAAAAATTACTTTTATCTGCTTGTACAACATAATTTCTATCTGGTGTTAAATATGCTTCAACATTTTGAACATTAACTAAAATTAATGCAAAAATAGATATTATAAATAATTTTAAAAATTTATTCATTATAATTTTCTCCTTCTTTTTTGCATCATCACTAATAAAACAACCCCACTGATTATTAATAACGTTATAATTATGAACCAAATTACAGTTCCAATAATATTACTTGATTCGCCCTTTTCCTGATCATCTTCTGCCTGAGTTTCTTTTTGTTCATCTAAATCTGAAATTTTATCAAAAAAATCAGAGTCATTCATACCTTCTATTGTAGTGTATTTTTGACAAATTGCTTCATCTTGATATGATTCACAAACATCATATAATGCATAGAAATTAAGTTTTGGCGTAGTTAAATATTTTATGCCGTATACTTCATCTTCACACCCAGTGCTACTTGAAGAATATATTTCAAAAGTATATGAATATATATTTTGTAAATCTTCTTGTGTATGCACATAAATACCATTATTTAAATCTGAAAAATTAATTGTAACAACGTCACTATTAATGTCATTTTTCATAACTATATAATAATCTTCTGTCATATTTAATATTTCTATATCAAAATAATTATAAGTTTTTTCATAATTTTCTAAAGCATCTGGATCACTTAAAACTCCATCTGAAGGCACATAAGTATCTGGATCAACTATCCCTTCCATTTCTTTATAACTTACTTTTATTAAATTTGCTCCATCTGTTAAGTTTGCTTGCTCCTCATAACTACATTCGGACGCTGCACTTATTGTTGTTGGAAAAATTAGTAATAAAAGTGTTAAAATTGTTTTTTTCACTCTATCTTCCGCCTTTCTTATATACTCTTTAATTTTAGCATAATATTATATAAAATACAAGTCGTAATAAAGCCTGTTTTTACTTTGTTGATGCAAAAAAAAAGATTAAAATAATCCTTTTATCCATTGATTGGTTTACCTTCTAATACAGCATCTATTTTATCTACTATATCAAAATCTGTTGAATCTCCTACTATATTAAATGTAGATGATTTACTTGATACTCTTACACTTATTTTTGGTGGTGATTCATATATTTCATAGAATTCTATTTCGTATGTTGTTGAACCACTTGTAGACTCTGCCATTCTTCTTATAAAACTTTCCATGAATTTTTCTTTATTTATTTTTGCTTCTCCATATATTCTATAATATCCATAATCAACCGCATCTAACATTGATGCTTCACTTATTTCTTTTATTAATGAATAACTTTGAGTATTTCCTGTTGTTAGGTTTTGTACCAGGAGCATTACCACTACGATAAATACTCCTAATATTACTAACCAATATCCCCAGTATGCACTTTTCATTTATTTTTCCCCCTTACTTCCACGATGGTCCACCAACACTTGTTGGACCTATCGCAGGTATACCTTCAGTGAAAGTTTCAAAATATCCCGATGAACTTTTTTCTCTATTGTCTAAAGGTCTTGAATCAAATTCAACAAATGTTGAGTTATCTTCTTGTAAATCATCTAAAAATTCACTGTAGCAAAATACATTTTCATAAACTACACCATTTTCTGTATAGTCATAACACTCTAATGTATTGTTGGTATAACTTGATTCACTATTATTGTAATTTCTTACATAATTTGCTACTTCTGGTGTTAAATTAACTCGTAATACTGGAGTTTCTGCATATATTTCTTCACCTTCGATTAGTATTCCAAAATCATTAGTTATTTCATATCGATGATCATAACCTAGTGTTATTGCTGCTTTATTTGCAACGAATCCATAGATATCATTAGTTTGATAGTTATAACTCCAGTTATAACCTAAATCTCTATTGGGATTAGGTTCAAAATTATTTGAAGAATAAACTCTAAAGTATAATCCCCCGATTGTTACTATACAATTTGGGCAAATATTTAATGTTCCTCCAGTTTCACAATCTACGCATTCTTCTGTAGGTATATAAGGATGTTCATACTCACATAAATAGTCTGCTTTAAATACTGTTGGGGATAATGTTTCATCAACTGAATCTTTTGTAGTATCAGAATCTATTAATCTTCCTAATTCACAATTATTGTCATCTCCATAATAACTTCCTAAACCATCTATGAAAAATTCGAAATTATATAACCCTGTTGGTACTTCTATTTTTAAAGGTAGTCCATCTATTTGTATTGATTCTGTGTCTGCTGGTTTTCCATAAGTTATATCTCCACTACCTACTATTGTATAAAATACTTTTGGTGTACTGAAACTCATGATTTTACTTGTACTGTATTTGTAGTATTTTGCTTGATTGACTGACACAGAAATTGTACTTCCATTATAATTATAATTTTTAGTACTTACATTTGGCGTTGTCGAGGAAGCACATTCGTTATATTCATCACTTTTTAGTTCCCCAGTACAATATAATACATTTGGAGAATCTAGTTCCTGTGATGACAAATTCAAATATTCGTCGTCTGTACCTTTTAATAAATCTATGTATCCAGAATTATAACTATATTTTATTTCTGGAGTTTGTTTGAAATCTATTTCCCATGTACTACATGCATTTAATTTTTTTGTTTCTAATTCTATTTCCGCTTTTATTTCTTCTAACGGCCTAATGCTATCTAATATATCTTGAATATTTTCTTCATATAAATCTTTATCTATTACATCAGTATAACAACTTTTAGTACCTGATATTTCTGCACCAATTGTAAAATATCTTCCTGCCTGCACAATTTGTTTTCCAGGATATCTTATATCTGTGTAATCTTCTTTACAAGATATACTACAATAAGGATTATTGTTTAATAATTCTGCTGAAGAATTTTCATCAGGTATTAAAATATTTCCATCTGTAAATTCACATCCTGTGGCAACATAACTATTTCCTGCTTCATCTAAATTATTAATTACACAATTTACTATATTGGTTTCTTCTTTGATATACCCTATACTATGTAAATCTTCATCTAAATTCTGACAATCATTTTTAAAACTTGCTTCTATATCACATGATATGGGACATAAATTTATGTTTGCATTTATTGATTTTTCTGTTGAACTAGTTTCTGATCCACCTGAAGAAACATCTGCATCATAAAAATATAATTTTTGTGTTCCATTGTCTCTTATGTAACCACCGCCACCTGCTGACTCTGTAGTATTTTCCGAACTATATTCATAATTAATTTTATAATTAAAATTACTGCAATCTTCTGTTTTTAGCGCCTCTATTTTTAATATTATTTCTATTTTCGGATTAGTCGATAAATCTACATTGATTAATGAAGGAACTTCACTTCCATCTATTTTATAAATTTGAGACGTAATATTCATTTCGCTACTTAAGTCTTTTTCTATATTAAAACTAGTAATTTTACCATTACTAAAATCTGTTGCATTCATAGTGTATGTTCTTGTTATTTCTTTGAAACCTTCATTATTTAATGTAATTTTAGACTCATGCATTACCGGGTCTGAAATAGTACCACTTTTTTCTGGAGTTACATTTTGCCCATATTTTGCAGCATGTTCTTCAGCTGCTACAATGCCTGAATAAAATAAATACTTTGCTGTATCTATAATATTTTCCTTATAATCTTCTGCGAAATAAAAATTAGTCCCTGGTCTTGTTGGAACACCTGAATTTAAGTACCTATTATATAATTTAATTCCACCATTTGTTCTATTACTTAAATGACCTATAGAGTCAGCTACAATCCCTGTTGGAGCATTTGCTGCCCAGTATGCTCCATAATTCCCTGCAATTATTGCATATTCAGGATAAGAACCTGTAAAAGTATTTTCTCCTTTATTCCAAAAACCTACACTATAGGCTCTAAGAGCAATCATAGTTGCATAATAAAAATCGTTTCCTGAGATGCCAGAATAACTCGTATTATCTCTGTGATAACCTTTTGACAAAATTTCTAACATACCAGCATCATAAGCTTGTGATTCTAAATTTTCATGATAAAACAATTGATATTCTGGGTAGTATGCATTTCTTGTCACAGAATTTAAGTTAGCATCCAAACAATATAGATAATATATTTTACCATTAACTGTCATACTATATTTCTTTGTTGTATATGAATGATTTGTAGTATGACTTTCATCTTTTATATAAGGATTTCCATTTTTATTTGTTACGTCAGTTGTTTTCCATGAATAACTTTTATTTGGTGTTCTCAATCCCGTTTCTATATTTTCATGTGCTACATCATAAATAGTATGTACAGAAACATTTGCTTTTACTTCACCAGCGAAAGCAAACAAAAAAAACAAAGTTATTAGTATAATGTAAAATTGTTTTTCTTTCATAATTTATGTCCTTTTCTTTTTAACAATTACTATACTAGCAATTGTTATTAATATAGCGCCTGTACCAAAAATAATATAGATTATATAATTATTTTTTTCTAATTCATCATGTTTTTCTGGTATATTTGTATTATCACCATTAATATTAATTGAGTTTATAGTTTCATAAAATTTGTCTATGCTTATATTTTCTAATGTAGTATACTTTTGACAAACATCTTCATTTTTATGTATATTACAAGCATCGTAATTATAGTATTCATTCAATTTTGGAACTTTTAAATACACTACTTTAAAAATTTCACCTTCGCAACTTGAATTTTCTGAACCATAAATCTGAAAAGTGTATGTGTAAACATTTGTCAATTTATTGTGTTCGAACTGGTAAATTTGATCATCATTATTTTTGCTTATTGTGATAATAGAGTCGTCTATATCATTTGTTACTTCAATATACAATTCTTCACTTAAGTTCAAAATATTAATGTCAAAATAATTTTCTATTATAATTACTGGAGCATCTGAGCCTTCATTATTTAATTGACCTTCTGTCTGAATATATTCATTTGAATTTATTTCTCTTTCCATTTCTTCATAACTTATTTCAATTAATGAAGCTTCTTCTCTTAAATCTGCTTGCTGTTCATATGTACAAGCTGCGTTTATTGTAGTTGGTATTATTATAAGTATTAGCAAAAACAATTTTTTCATATGGTACCTACTCTCTTATAATAATGTTATCATATATCTTTTTTATATTCAATTATAAATTGATAAAACTGCTTATATATGATATATTTATTTATATGAGTAAAATTAGTGAACAAAAAAATAAATATAAAATTTTAGTAAGTATTTTATATGTAATAGGATACTTTTTTTCTAGTGCTATTTTGAACAGTATTTTTGCTGTATTTATTAGTGATACTATTTATTTTCTTTTTTCATATTTATTACTTGGTTTTATTTTATTTATTATTTTTAGGAAAAAAATAGTAAGTGACCTAGATAATTTTAAAGGCAAAGACTTTGTTTTAGGATTAAAATGGTGGTTAATAGGTTTTGTTTTAATGATGATTATTAACTATATTATTGTTTTTCTTACTGGTGACATTGCTGCTAACGAGGAAGGCAATAGAACTTTACTATCCAATACATTTTTAGCATCATTCTTGACTATGGGAATAATTGCTCCATTCAATGAAGAAATTATATTTAGATTAAATATAAGAAATGCATTTTTCAACACAAAATATTACATTATAACCAGTGCACTTTTATTTGGTTATATACATGTCATGGGTGCCAGTTTAATATATATTATACCTTATGCTATTTTAGGAGCTGCATTTGCAATAATGCACCATAAAACTAACAATATATGGACTTCTGTCACCTTGCATATGATACATAATATAGTCGCAATTATTTTTATAATTTTAGGAGGAACTTTATGAAAAAATTAATTTTATTAGTTATTATAGTTATTGTAGGATTTGTTTTATACTCTAGATTTTTAGCTATAAATGAATTTACTATAAATCAATATACTATTTCTAGTGAGAATATTCCATCATCATTTAATGATTTAAAAATAGTTCATTTTTCAGATGTTTTGTTTAATGAATATAATTCAATTAAAAAATTTGAGGAATTAATTGTAGATATTAATAAATTAAAACCTGATATAGTATTTTTTACTGGAGATTTAATTGATAATACGTATAAACTAAGTGATAATGAGCAAGAAAAAATTATAGAAGGTTTGAAAAATATAGAAGTTTCATTACATAAATTTGCTATTGCTGGTGACAATGATTTAAAAAATATTGATTCTTATAAAACTATTTTGGATGACAGTAATTTTATATTCCTTGATAATGAATCTTATACTTTATTTTATGATAGCAATGACCCTATAGTTATTACTGGTATAACGGATATTAATGCTGATGATATTTATAAAATAGATGAAAATATAACTTCTAATTATAATATTACTTTAATACATGAACCTGATTTAATTGATAAAGTTAAAGGTACAGTTAATGTATTTGTAAGTGGTCATTCTCTTGGAGGATCAGTTAGATTACCTTTTTTTGGACCGATTATAAATAAAGAAAATGCTAAAAAATATACTGACATGCATTATCCATCATCTAGTGATTATGCACATATATTTGTTTCTAATGGTTTAGGAGTTGAAAAATATCCTTTTAGATTATTTAATACACCTTCAATAAATCTTTACAAATTAAATCACAAAGAAAAAACTGATGAATAAATCAGTTTTTTTTATACATAATATTCTTAGAAAGGAAATGATTATGAACAAAACACCTAATATGGTTAGTACTAAAGATTTATCTTATCTTAGTGATATGTTTAACTGGAATTTAATTATAATTAACAAATTAAAATTATATATAAATGAGGTTACTGATGAAGATATGAAAACTATTTTCTCTAGTTTAATTGATATGCATACTAATCATGCAAATACAATTATTGCTATTTTAAAGGAGGAAAGCAAATAATGAATGACAAATATTATTTATTTGACATATTAGCATCAGAAAAAAATATGACTGTTAATATGGCTATTAGTTTAAATGAAGCTAGTTGTGATAATATTTATAAAAAATATTTTGCAATGTTTAAAGATGTTAGTAAAACAGCTAAAGATTTATATTATTTTGCTTACAATAATAATTGGTATCAACTAGAAAACGCTGAAAGTACAAAAATAAGTGAAGAAATAAATAAACTTGAAGATGAGTTAGAAAATTCTAATTCATAAAAAAAATTGTGATAAAAAACACAATTTTTTATTTGCAATCACAATTGCATGAAGAACATGAACTGTCACAAGAATCATTATTTCCACTTAATAATGATTCTATTTCTTTTTGATTTAATTTTTTTCCTACTGATACAACTTTTTCATCTATTATTAAAGCTGGAACCGTCATAACATTATATTTTAATAATTCATTAAAATCACTTATGTATTCCATTTC